>JAUIIB010000036.1 GCA_030431985.1 Gammaproteobacteria bacterium | reverse complement strand
CATCATTTCCGCTGGTCATGGCGATTGCAGGTCCGTTGATGATTTTGCCGAACGTTGGATTGAACGAATGGGGTCATGCATTCTGGTTCATGGAAGAGCTGTTTAGTGCACCGTTGCACTGGGGCTTCGTGATTCTGGGCTGGGCTGGTTTGTTCTCAGGCGGTATAGCGGCACAGATCATTACCCGTTATTCCAACCTGACGGACGTCACCTGGAATAACCAGAGCCGTGAAATTCTCAACAATCGGATTGTTCCTTAAACCCCGATTGACACTCAATCGTATTGTTTAATCAATAAATCCATTACCATACTTATTCCCGCTGCCAGAACATGTGGCAGCGGGAAAGTTTGTTTCCCGTACCGTACATCGCGTCTGCTCATGTTAACTGTTAAGTAGGCGTAAATCGCTTAATTGTGCTAATTTCCGGCTCCTGCAAATAAAGCGTCTTCCGATCGTTTCACAAAACAAATCCGTTAAATTCAAGGTTAGGATCATTCGCCCAAGTAATGATGATATGATCTCAATTGACCAAGCAAATTGCTGGAGGACGATATGGATAAACCTGAATCGAATCATCCGGAGTCTAATAATTCCGATCAAAATAACACCGAAGACGAAGACATCATGAGATCCAGTGTCAACACAAGTTTTGTCATGCCCGCTGCATTGCTGCTGGTGTTATTAGTGATTCCGTTTTCAATCAATTCATTTTTACACATACTCGCAAGTAAAAATGAGTATGTTTATCCAGTCATTATGAAAATCCCCTTGGACACTATTGCTGTTACAGCACCAGCCGAGGCGGCACAATTTGAAGATTTTGAGATTAAATTAAGTGTTAACACCGACCAATTGGCTGAAGTAATCAATGAAATTGTATCGATTTCGTCGACAAATGCGACGCTACAAGGCATTACCAGCTATATTTCTCCTAGCATGCAAGCTGAAATTACGGGCGAAAATTTTGTTATCGATAACCCGGGACCGCAAAAAGCACCGCACCTGTTTAACGATGCAACAGAATGGACATGGCACGTAACCCCTCATTCTTCAGGCACACAAAAAATCAAAATCAAAATGCACGTCACATCAACCGAACGTGATCAACAAAACATCAAGGTCATTGAACTTGCTGAAGTTAATGTCGTTGTCGATTCAAACTCTCTCTTGTGGGCCGTGTACAACTGGTGGATTCTGATATTGATTACGCTGGCACTATTTGGTGGTTGGAAGATATTACGCCGATATAATAATTAAACAATAAAAAAACCGTTTCCTCTTCTTGAAAAAATAAACGACGACCCTATCATCTTAATCGAACAGGTCATAAATTAAATTTTTAAGGAGGAAACACATGATGGCTATTACACGTTATGAACCCTGGAATTTAATCAGCCAATTGCATAAAGAATTAGAGCGCAACATGGTCGAAGGCTCTACTGCGACGGCTGAATGGGCTCCGTCTGTGGACATTAAGGAAGATAAGGATAAATTCGTAATTCATGCGGATATTCCAGGTGTTAAACCCGAAGATATTGATGTCAGTATGGAAAACGGTATTCTGACTATTAAAGGAGAAAAGAAAACTGAAGCAGAGACCGAAAGAGAAGACTATAAACGAATGGAACGAACCTATGGATCATTTTATCGACGGTTCAACCTACCGGATACTGCAAATTCCGATGCTATTTCGGCACAGACAAAACATGGCGTTTTAGAACTAACGATACCCAAAAAAGCAGAAGTACAACCTAAGAAAATTAGCGTCATGTCTGCTGATTAATTGTTCAACAGAAAATATATCAAAGGGCCAGCAAACCCCCAATCTTGGGTAAGATAGCTGGCTCTTTTCTTTTATTTTTGCTACTCGCAATAATCCATGTCAAAATAGCCTCGTTTCAATTTACCATCCCACCTGTTATTAAACCCGCTTGTTATGCCACAAATAATTCTGGACAAAGCCTGTTTGGCTTTCGGCCATCATGCGCTACTGGATAGAGCTAACTTGCAGCTTGATTCCGGCGAACGGATTGGACTGATTGGCAGAAATGGTAGCGGAAAATCCAGTCTCCTGCGTATTCTGTCCGGTGAAATCAATCTGGATGACGGTCAACTATGGTGTGCGCCTGGCCTTAAAATAGCGCATGTCGCTCAGGAACCGGATTTAGCCGAAAACAATTCAGTTTACCAAGAAGTTTCAAAAGGCCTTGGAAATATCAGCCAGGTCTTGCTCGAATACCACGATGTTTCGCATGCGCTGACAACTGACAATGCCAACACCGAATCCTTGCTTGCAAGATTACAATCATTGCAAAATGAATTGGAGGCGCAAGATGGATGGAACACTCAAGCCAAAATAGAAACAGCCATTGATAAACTCAAACTGCCTGCCGATATGCGTATTGAACAACTATCCGGTGGTTTAAGAAAGCGTGTTGCCCTGGCCCGCGCCCTTGTCATTTCACCAGACTTGCTTTTATTGGACGAGCCGACCAATCACTTGGATTTTGCATCTATCGAATGGCTTGAAGAATTTCTACAGAATTTTTCCGGTAGTTTGTGTTTTATCACTCACGATCGGCGCTTTCTCGATAATGTGGCTACACGTATCGTGGAACTTGATCGAGGTACATTAACTATTTTTCCTGGAAATTTTTCCACATATCAGCAAAAAAAAGCGGAAATATTGGAAATTGAAGCCACGCATCAGCAAAAATTCGACAAATTGCTTGCCCAAGAAGAAATATGGATACGCAAAGGCATACAAGCACGCTGCACGCGCAATGAAGGGCGAGTTCGCCGACTCAAAGCCTTACGTGAAGAACGTAACCTAAGAAGAGAACGCCTTGGCAACGCAAAAATCCAAGTGAGTGCAGGAGAACAATCAGGAAACCTGGTTGCAGAGCTCACCAAAGTCAGCAAAGCATTTGGTGACAAAAACGTGATTGCAGATTTTTCATGTCGCATTATGCGCAATGATCGCGTGGGCTTGTTAGGCCCCAATGGCGCTGGAAAATCGACTTTGTTAAAACTGATACTCGGTGAGCTTCAACCGGATTGCGGAGAAATCAGGCGAGGCACTAAGCTGACATTTGCCTATTTCGACCAGATGCGCGAACAGCTGAATGATGACATGACGCTGACTGAAACAATCAGCCAGGGCTCGGAGTTTATTGAAATTAATAGCAAGCGAAAGCATGTTATCAGCTATCTGGAAGATTTTTTATTTTCACCGCAAAGGGCGCGCTCACCCGTTAAATCACTATCAGGCGGAGAACGCAACCGATTGTTATTGGCACGACTGTTCACGCGACCGGCTAATATTCTGGTATTGGATGAACCCACCAATGATTTGGATATCGAAACATTGGAATTACTGGAGGAATTGTTACAGAATTATACGGGAACACTTTTTCTAGTCAGTCATGATCGCGAGTTCTTAGATAACGTTGTTACTCAGGTCATTGCATTTGAGGGTAACGGCATATTGCACGAATATATCGGCGGCTATGCTGACTGGTCTCAAACAAAGAAGCTTGAAAAAAAGACAGCTGATCGTAACAATACAGGCAAACTCGCTGACAAAACTTCGAGTAAAAATAAAAAATCATCCCTGCCTGCGTCACAACCCATAAAGCTTAGTTATAGAGAAAACCAAGAGTTGAGCACGCTCCCTGAGAAAATTGACGCGCTTGAATTGGAGCAAAACCATATTACCCAACAACTTAATAAAGGTGATATTTATCGGAATAATCCCGAGGAAGCCCAAACATTGCAGAAACGTTTTTTAACGATAGAGAAAGAGCTCGCCGACTGCTTCACAAGATGGGAAGAACTAGAGGCAAAATCAACCAAATATTGATTAAAATCAAAGTCAATTTCCCCATAAACAACATGGACATAGTTCGCAATTCATTGACCAAATCATGTACTTCGTTTAAAGTTCCACTTTTAAGAGGAGGAGGCTCACAATGAAACAAAAAATAATGATTAACTTATTACTTGCCTCGAGCATGTTGCTTGTTTTCTCAGGTATAGCTCAAGCCGAAGGAGATTCGGCTGCAGGAAACGAAATTAATTCAATGTGCGTTGGCTGCCACGGCATTCAAGGATATCGCACAGCTTTTCCAAAAGCTTATAATGTTCCCAAAATTGGCGGCCAACATGCCGAGTATTTAGTCAAGGCGCTCGAAGGTTACAGAGACGGCACTCGCAGTCACCCTTCTATGACCGCACTTGCAAAATCTCTGACAGATCAACAAATTAAAGATCTTGCAGCGTTCTATGCGAGCAATTAATTTAATCATTTACAAAAGGAATAAATTATGAAGAAATCTCTTGTCGCAACGCTGAGTGGTATAGCGTTGATTTTATCGGGACCCGTAGTTGCAGGCGATATCGAAGCAGGTAAAAGTAAAGCTGGTGAAGTATGCGCATCATGTCATGGTTTGGACGGCGTTAGTCCTGCCCCTAATTTTCCACATATTGGTGGCCAATACAGATCATACCTTGAAAAAGCATTAAAAGACTATAAGTCCGGCAACCGCACAGACCCTGTCATGAGTGGAATGGCTGCCGTCTTAAGTAATGAAGACATCGAAAATCTGGCGTTCTACTATTCGACCCTGCCGGGTAAATTGAATTCAAATCGATAAAAAATATTCGTCATAATATCACCGCCTATTCTGGTTAGTTAATTCACAGCCAGAATCCAAATATAAGAAAACGGGATATAAATCATTCTAATATTGAATTTATATCCCGTCCTCACTCAAAAACCACGCAGTATTTCATTCAGCAACAATCCGGCTACCAGGTTTCATTGATTGCTTAATACGGTGCCACTTACTTTTTAAGTAAATCACGTATTTCCGTAAGTAGCACAATGTCGGCTGGCGGCTCTACGGATTCTTCAGATGCTTTGTTTTCGGCTTCTTTTTCTGCTGCAGTTTTAATTCTATTAACCATTTTCACAAGCAAAAACACCGCAATTGAGACAAGTAAAAAATTAATAATTGCATTAATGAAAACACCATATGTCATCACAGGTGCCCCGGCATCCTGGGCATCTTTCAATGAGGTATAAGATTGGCCATCAAGCGCAATAAATTGATTACTAAAATCGGCCCCAGCAACCAAGACACCTACGGCAGGCATAATAAGATCAGTCACCATTGAATTTACGATCGCGGTAAATGCAGCACCCATTATTATACCGACGGCCATATCCATGACATTACCACGCGCAATAAATTCTTTGAATTCCTTAAACATATTTTTACACTCCTTAGAGAATTATGTGCATTTATTAAAAAGATGCATAATGACAAACAAAATAATCAATATTTATGCACAGCCGACTCATTTATGATTTGCTATAAACCAGCATTAGCGTACATTATTTAACATATGAATTGTCAGAATTTAATACCGTTACACTAAGATCTATCAAATTTCATTTGCAGAGAAAGAAATGGCCGATAGAAGCTTTTCTTTTAACCAAAATACCAAACCTATAGTCCAATACATTAGTTCCAAATTTTATTGAACACTTCAGTATTCAGTGAAATTTTCCAAATCGTGCAAGAAAAGTTTTATTCGACTTGAATTGGCACCAAGATCGCTGACACCAACTCGTGAGACAGAGCGCATATCAACTTGTGTAAACTTTTCCTTGGACTGAATGCGTATTACGACATCGTCTTTAAATGCCATGATGGGTGTAGTAGCTGTCGCCTCAACAACACCCTGATCAGCTGAAACCGCCACGATGTGCCAACCACGTGCTTTAACCAATTGCTGTACCTGCTTAAATGCCACCGTCTTAGAACGTTCTAGCAGCAGCGGCTCCAAATCAGGATAAGCCGCTTGCTGAAGTTGCGCCAGATCTTCGGGTATCCGACGGTCCAGATCATTATCGGTTGCATCACGTTGTAACCGAATTGCATCAAACTTCGGCGGATTCTCAAGATCAGTGCTAATGTCATGAATACGCGGCAAACCTGATCCGGCGATGAATGTTAATATCGTCGGCGCGGCTAGAGTACATCCAAGCAACATACCAAACAAAGCTTGCATGGCGCTTTTTCGCTGACGTATAGCGACTAATAATCCGACAATACCCGATAAAGCAGCGAGCAACCCAAAAAAAACAGAGATTATGAGTCCGGGTAATGCAACCTGAAAACCGACCAGCTCGAAACGGTGTAATGCTACTGAAAGTAATGCTGCCAGTCCGGCAAGAAAAACCAGGTAAATACTGCATCTGGAGAAATTAACACGCTTGAACAAGGCCATAACAGTAATTACTTGCCGCGCCAATGAACGGAATACAAATCGTGCCGCCTGTCCTTCATATTTTGTACTGTTCCTGCATTGCGCGCTGCTCGCAATGCATCGGGGCGCACATCGGCTAATGCGATAGTTTCAACATTCGGCGTTGTATCCGCAGCAATACCGTCTCTGGAAAACGGAAAGTCACATGGCGTCAAAATACAGCTTTGCGCATATTGGACGTCCATGTTAGCCACGTTCGGCAAATTACCCACATTACCGGACATAATGACATACACTTGATTCTCTACAGCACGGGCTTGACTGCAATAACGAACGCGTAAATAGCCTTGTCTCTCTGCAGTACAGAATGGTACGAAAATTAACGAAACACCCTGATCGACTAGGTGTCGTGCCAACTCAGGAAATTCGGCATCATAACAAATGAGCACACCGATCGAACCGCAATCCGTCTCGATGGCTCTTAACGTATTGCCGCCTTCAATATTCCACCAGTAAACCTCATCCGGCGTTGGGTGGATCTTAGGCTGCATATGAACCGAACCATCTCGCAAAAAAATATAAGAAATATTCTCGACATGTCCCAATGGCATTTGCGTCGGATGCGACCCGCCGATAATATTGATATTGTAGCGCAACGCCATATCACGCATGGCTTTGGTAAAGCGATCGGTATATTTGGTTAACGCGGCTATCGATTCCGCGGGTGATAAACGCTGATCTTCAATCGATAGTAATTGCAAAGTGAACAATTCTGGAAACACAACGAAATCACCATTGTAGTCCGCGATCACATCGACGAAGTATTCAACAAAACTGATAAATTCCTCAAATGAATTTACTTTTCGCATCATGTACTGGACTGTGCCGATACGAATCGTTTCTTGCAGACGCCCGCCAAAATTCTTATGACGCTTAATTTCTGACTCTTCTGGGACACCGGGATTATGCCAGATTAAATGAACGCCGTAGCCCAGCGAATCCCGATCTTCCGGCAAATAATCCTTAATGATGCCCAAGACTTCAAAACTGTTATGCAATTGAAACGAAAGTACCGGATCACGCAGTTTCTTTTGTACGATCTGCTGGACATAGTCTTCAACACTGGGATAACGTTTGGCTTTTTTAGCATAGCTCGGTAGCCTACCAGCAAAAATAATGCCCTTTAGACCGAGTTCCTGGCAAAGCTGCTTACGCGCATTATAGAACCGCTGACCAATCCGGTAACCGCGAAAATTAGGATCAACACAAACTTCCATACCATATAAATATTCGCCATCGGGATTATGCCGTGAGGCATATCCATTACCGGTAATTTCAACCCATGTATGCGATCTCAAAGCCAGCTTGCCGGAAATCAGAAAACCAGCACAATAGCCAACCAGTTCCTGGCCATAAACGGCCACAAGTTGTCCATTGGGAAAATGATTTATTTGACCATTCAAAGCCCCTTCAGAATAAACCGGGATATTAGATCCTGCATAAACCCGTTTAACCAGTTCAACCAACGCGGGCACATCTTTTAACGTTGCATTACGTATCGTTAAACGACCGGATTTTTTATTTAAAGTAGACTTTGAGTTGATCGATTTCATTAACGAAAAAAGAACTCAATCAGATGACTTATGTTGTGTCCGCCAATATATAGTTACGCCTAGTATACAGACAGTCAACAAAACAATCACAATATCACGTAGATACGCTTGAATCAGCGCTTCGTTTTCACCTATAAAATAACCAAGCAGCGTCAGGATAACAACCCAGATACCCGCACCAAGACTAGTATAGAAACAAAATACAGGAAGCTGCATACGTGCCAAACCAGCGGGAATGGAAATATATTGACGGACCATCGGTATTAAACGTCCAGTAAAGGTAGAAATATGACCATGACGTTGAAAAAACACCTCCATTTTTTGGAGGTGTTCCTCTCTAAACATAACATACTTACCATAACGCAGCAGGAAAGTACGCCCAAGTCCTACAGCTAAATAATAATTGATTAATGCGCCGACAAGACTACCCAAAATACCGCACACCACCACTACTGCGATATGCATCTCACCCTTTGAGGCAAGGTATCCGGCCGGAACCATAATGACTTCACTGGGAAACGGAATAAAACTCGATTCAAGCATCATCAGAATTAAAATTCCCGGATAGCCCAAACTACTTACGGTATCGACAATCCACTTGATAATTTCCGTAATCAAAATAATTATCTGGCGACGATGGTAAATTAATCTAGCAAATTAAACTACGGCGCCGTCATTTTCCGGTTTTTTAACTTCAGGCTTAACAAGATCCTCTCGCTTAACGCCCAACAACATCAGAATCGGACTTGCAACCATGATAGAAGAGTAAATTCCGAATAAAATGCCGATAGTCAACGCCAATGCGAAATAGAACAACACCTCGCCACCGAAAAGCAACATGGATATCACCACCATTTGTGTACTACCATGTGTAATAATGGTTCGCGCCATGGTATTTGTAATCGCATTATTAATAACCTGCGCGACATTAACTTTACGTAATTTACGAAAATTCTCACGTATTCGGTCGAAAATCACCACGGATTCGTTAACCGAATAACCCAATATAGCCAGTACCGCAGCCAGTACAGTTAATGAAAACTCCCATTGAAAAAACGCAAAAAAACCAAGAATAATCACAACGTCGTGCAAATTGGCAATAATGCCAGCTATACCGAACTTCCATTCAAATCGTACTGCAAGATAAGCGACGATACCGAGAGAAACAAATAATAATGCCAGTGCACCATTCTCCAGTAACTCCTGACCTACTTGCGGACCAACAAATTCGACGCGACGCATTTCTACCGTATTGTCTGCTTCACGCAAGGCTTCCAGAACCGTTTCAGACAGTTGTGCGCTTGAAAATTCAGGCATCACTGGCAGCCGTATCATAACGTCACGGGAAGTACCAAAATTCTGCACGGTGACGTCCGTCATATTCAGTTGAGTCAATACATTCCGGATCTTATTCAGGTCTGCTGCCTGTTCATAACTGACTTCAAGCACGGTTCCACCCGTAAAATCGACTCCTAGATTCAATCCTTTTGTGGAAATAAAAAATACGGAAAATACAAAAGTCAAAATTGAAATTACCGCTGCGCCCCGCCGCCAGCTCATAAAAGGGATATCACGGCTAAATCTAAAAAATTCCATGGTTCAGTCCTTAATTTAATCCTGTCACAGCGCGAATCGATTATTTCTTTTTGATTTTTTTGGCAACCGGCTTCCGCTTACTCCGTGTACGGGCCGTTTTTTTCTGTGCGACAGTCGTATCAGTAGACGATTTATCTCCACCGGAAACCAGGAATGCCTTCTCCTGTATCACACCCGGATCATGATTCTCAGCTAATTCATCTTTTTCTGTTACGGCCTCCTGAATCTCGGTTTCATCGATAGTATTCGCATCATTTCTAGTCAACGCTGACTCTGCTGAACCGGATACCGGCATTTCATAGCTGAACTGCCTTTTGGCACTACCGGATTCCGGTATCCAAATTTTTCCAATCGGAACGACATCCAGCTTGCGACGGCTGCCATACATAAAATTAACCATGCCACGCGACACAAAGATTGCGGTAAAGACAGAGGTCAGAATACCGAGACACAGGACAACGGCAAACCCCTTCACAGGACCCGATCCAAAAGCAAATAACGCAATTCCGGCAATCAACGTCGTGATATTCGAGTCGAGAATCGTCCCGGTCGCACGTTCATACCCGGCATTTATCGCCATCTGAGGTGAGACGCCCGCACGAAGTTCATCGCGTATCCGTTCATTAATCAACACATTTGCATCAATCGCCATGCCCACAGTCAGTGCCAGTGCAGCCATACCAGGCAGAGTCAGCGTAGCCTGCAGAATCGACAACAGGCCAACCAGCAATAACAGATTCATACTGAGCGCCAGTACTGAGATCACACCAAACGACATGTAATACATGGCGATGAAAAGCGCAACCGCCAAAAAACCATACAAAGTTGAATTAAAACCCCTGGTAATATTGTCTGCACCCAGACTAGGACCGACTGTACGTTCTTCAATAATATCCATGGGCGCAGCCAGCGCTCCGGCACGTAAAAGCAGCGCCACATCACGGGCTTCAGTAGTAGACATAAATCCGCCGCTAATTTGCACGCGCCCCCCACCGATTTCTTCGCGAATAACGGGTGCAGTGACGACCTCAGTCAGGTTACGCTCAATCAACAAGATCGCCATGCGTCGCCCTACATTCTCGCGTGTCAACTTTTTAAATATCTGTGCGCCATTGTTATCCAACCTGATATGAACCGCAGGTTGATTATCTTCATTGAAACCGGGTTGCGCATCGGTAATCCGTTCACCAGTTAATAGCACCTGTTTTTTTACCAGTATAGGACCGCCACCACGCTCTTCATAGAGTTCTGTTCCAAACGGTACTCGCCCTCGCAAGGCCGCATCCAGGTCACGCTCATCGTCAACCATACGTATTTCCAGCGTAGCTGTACGCCCGAGGATTTCTTTCGCCCTGGCAGTATCTTGCACACCTGGTAACTGGACAATCACTCGATCCGCGCCAGCTTTCTGTATAATCGGCTCTGCCACACCAAGCTCATTTACACGATTACGCAGTGTCGTTATATTTTGCTGCACTGCTGAATCCTGCATTTGTATCAATGTTTCCTGCTTAATCGTCGCAGTGAGATGAGAGCGATCACCAACCTGTGATTCTTTGAAATGCAAGTCTTCATAGGTTGATTTTAATATTTCAAAAGCTTGTTTGCTCGATTCGGTGTCACGGAATTTAACCGTTAATGTTTCCCCAAATTTTTCAACGCCCGCATAAGCAATTCTGTCTTCACGTAATGTACCGCGAATATCTGAACTGTATCGTTCTAAAGCATTGCTAATCGCGCCCTCCATATCAACTTCCAGCATGAAGTGTACGCCACCACGCAAATCAAGTCCGAGATACATCGGCAACGCACCAAGTTCTGTCAACCATTGCGGCGAATTCGGTAACAGATTCAGCGCAATCATGTAATCGTCACCGAAGGTGGTTTGAAGTAAATCTTTTGCTTTAATCTGTGTGTCAGTATCTTCAAAACGCACCTTAATACTGCCTTCTTCCAGGAAGAGACCGTCAATACCGATACTGTTTTTCGTCAACGTATCTTCGATGCGCTGCAACAACGCTGTATCGGCCTGGGCTGATATTTTTGACGGAGAAATCTGCACCGCAGGCGATTCACCAAAAAAATTCGGTAATGTATAAAGGAATCCGAGTATTAAGGAAACCGCAATAATCAGGTATTTCCAAAAGGGGTAGCGGTTCATGAGTATTCAGTCAGTAATTTGATAAAAATAAAAGTGTGTAAGTGTAAATTTAACCGATCGATTGGAATGGACCGACCTACAATGATGCGCTATGCTTTGTCGCTGGGTTTGGACGAATCGTCATTGCCATTGCCATTGCCGCTATCAACAGTTTCAGCAGGTAAACTATCAGGCGCATTGTTTTTATTTTCTGGCGCCGCTGCATTTCTGGCCGCTCTTTTGGCTTGTTTGCCGCCTTTGGATGGCTCGATGCTTTTTATTGTCCCTTTTGGTAACAATGTCTGCACGGAAGACTTCAATACAATAACCTCTGCACCGGGAGAAATCTCTACAACTACATAACTCTCGCTGACATTGAGTATCAGGCCCAAAATGCCACCGTTGGTAATAACCTCATCACCTCTCTGCAAATTCTCGGTCATTTTCTTCTGCTCTTTAGCGCGTTTGGTTTGTGGGCGAATCAACAACAGCCAGAAAATAACGAAAATACCAATTAAAAGAATGAGATTGGCCCACCCTGCTTCGGGTTGCCCGGAGCTGGCCGCTTGCGCGTATGCTTCACTTATCAGCATGATATTTCTCCAATGAACATCTATAAATCAAAAAACCGACATATTAGCATGAGCGGGCTTGTCCCTGAAATTCCCGTGCAAAATTTTCTACGAATTCACCGAATTGCGACTGTTCGATCGCAAAACGGATGTCAGTCATGAGCTGCTGATAATAGAACAGATTATGAACCGTATTCAGATGTGCGCCGAGCATTTCATTAATGCGCTGCAGATGATGTAAATAGGCACGTGTAAAATTCTGACAGGTATAACATGCGCACTGGTCATCAGGTGGTGCTGTATCCAGCTTGTAACGGCTGTTACGTAACTTGATGATACCTTTCCGAGTATATAACCAACCGTTCCGCGCATTACGCGTTGGCAAAACACAGTCAAACATGTCAATACCCCGCGCAACCGCATAAACAATGTCCTCCGGTGTGCCGACGCCCATCAAATAGCGTGGCTTTTCGGCAGGTAACAAGGGTGCAGTATGGTTGAGAATACGCTGCATGTCGGCTTTCGATTCGCCAACGGATAATCCACCGATGGCGTATCCATCGAAATTCATCTCCACTAGCGCTGTCGACGACCGGTTACGCAAATTTTCGTACATGCCACCTTGCACAATTCCAAACAATGCGTTGGGATTATCCCTATGCGCTTGCTTTGAACGTTCCGCCCAACGCAGGCTTAACTCCATAGAGGCTTGTGTCGCACTCTCATCTGCGGGATAAGGCGTGCATTCATCAAAAATCATGACGATATCAGAATTCAGTATACGCTGGACTCGCATCGACTCTTCAGGAGTCAAAAAACAGCGGTCCCCATTGACAGGCGATCTGAACTTTACACCCTGTTCGGTAATTTTACGCAAATCACCGAGACTATATACTTGAAAACCGCCCGAATCTGTCAGTATTGGACCTTGCCAATGCATAAAACCATGCAATCCACCATGCGCGGCAATGACTTCTAGTCCAGGACGCAACCACAGGTGAAATGTATTGCCTAAAATAATTTGCGCATTAATCGAACACAGCATTTCCGGTGACATACTCTTTACTGCACCATAGGTACCTACAGGCATAAATGCGGGCGTTTCAATCTGACCATGTGCCAGCGTTAAAGTCCCTCTCCTGGCAGCATGATCGGTGCATTGCAGTTTGAATTTCACGAATTTCTCTCGATAAGCATAGCATCGCCATAGCTAAAAAACCGATACTTCTTGGCAATCGCATGTTGATAGGCCGTGCGTATATTGTTGATACCGCCGAATGCACTGACCAGCATTAACAGCGTAGAGCGCGGCAAATGAAAGTTGGTTAATAAGCGCTCCACTACTTGAAATTTGTAACCGGGGGTAATAAAAATATCGGTCTCCCCATAACCTGCCACGACTTGCCCGTCATTGAGTGTTGCTGAGGCTTCCAAAGCACGTAATGAAGTAGTCCCTACCGCCAGGACGCGGCCACCAAATGATTTTGCCTGCACTACTGCACTTACGGTTTCTTCCGGAATGCTAAACCTTTCACTGTGCATCGTATGATCGGTAATATGCTCAACACGTACCGGTTGAAATGTACCCGCACCCACATGCAGCGTCACATAGGCAATCACGACACCCATTTCCCGTAACCGTGCAAGCATTTCATCGTCAAAGTGCAGTCCAGCTGTTGGCGCAGCCACCGAACCACTGTTTCTTGCATAAATTGTCTGATAACGTGTTTCATCTGCGGCACAATCTTGCCGATCAATGTATGGGGGCAGAGGTATGTGTCCGTAACATTCAAGCAAGGCGTCAACAGTTTGGTGATGATCAAAACACAATGTATACAAATCATCCTGGCGCTCCACAACGGTTACCAAAATACTATCTGCCACTAATAATTTACCACCCGGTTTAGGCGCATGACTCGCTCGAATTGTCGCTAGTGCATGTTGCTCATCAACGACACGCTCAATCATGATTTCAACTTTCCCGCCACTGTCTTTCCTGCCGAATAAGCGCGCCTTAACCACGCGCGTATCGTTAAACACCATCACATCACCTGGACACAAATAATCCGTCAGATTTGCAAAATATGTGTCGCAAAGACGGTTACAAATACTGTCCAGATAAAGCATCCTACTATGAGTGCGTTGACGGGTGGGATATTGCGCAATCAACCCGGGCGGCAAATCATAATTAAAATCTTCTGTTCTCATTTCATCGCTGCAAAATGTTGGAATGTTTAAGTTGAGTTATGCAATATAATCTATAGCGTCATCTGCAAACTACTCATCTTTAACCGTTTCATCTTCACAACAGAGAAACAAATCTAGAATTGAGTAAAAATACGGGAATTTATAAATCAAGTACTTTGCGGACTTACAACTCACTTAAACCAGTAATTATATACTGCCAGACCGAGTTTTTACTGATGCAGCTTGCTGAAGCAAATAAATTCAGTGATAATTGCGGTTTTTATATTTTTAGAAATATAGATAGTTAGTTATATTAGCCGAGGTGGCGGAATTGGTAGACGCACTGGATTCAAAATCCAGCGATGGTGACATCATGGGGGTTCGATTCCCCCCCTCGGCACCACTTGCATATTTTGGGTAAAATCATCACCTAACAGTTTGAAAGGCAATGATAAATCGGGAGTTCGATACAGCCCTTTTCGATCCCATATTATGTAATCAGTAAAAGCGAGTTTTAGTACGGCTCGCTTGTCTTCAAATCTCCCGTTAATCCATAATTTATGCGGTTCTTGCAAGAATTGTAGGGCAGTTCGATACATCTCGTTATGGGTCTTGATTGGGCGACCGCAATTGCTGATTTTTTCCTCAATGACGAGTTTCTGACTTTGCAAATCGTCGACCTTCTTTTCAAGAGCCTTGGACACCAGTGGCGAGTCCGCCTCAACAATCCGGTCTAATAGCTGATCCATTTTACGCTGTGTATTATCGCGCTCCTGCTTCAATGTTTCACGGCGAGTTTGTTGTGTGGCCTCACGGTGTTTCCACAATGTTTTGAACATATCAGAAGCAGCGGCTATGAGATTGCGTGTTGGCGTGAGTTGTTTTAATAGGGTTTCAAACTCTCCCTCGATCACATCACGCCGGATGGATTTGCCTTTATATTCGCACTGTCTGTTCTGGCACAAATAATAAGCGTGGTATTTGCCTGTACTGCTTTTTGACCAGCAGGCGGTCATGGCATTGCCACATTCGCAGGCCACAACGCCGCGCAAGGGAAAATCTCTATTGAGGTCTTTGCGTGTCGGAGCGTAAGCACGTCCTTCCAGCCGATCCTGTATTCTTTTAAAGGCTTCGAAGCTGATAATGCCCTCATGCTGGCCTTTGCGTAAACTCACACCCCACGGCCTGTATTCGATATACCCGGCATAAAGCGGGTTTCTGAGCATCTTATCAACGCGTGTATTACCAAGTTTACCACTGGCATGTTTGGGAAATTCCGGGCAGCTCTCCAGAAAATATTGTACTTCTGTTTTGGTTTGGAACCGTCCAGTGGCAAAACCTTCCATCGCTTCCCGTATGGCCGGAGCAACGACCTCATCCACAAGAAGTATCTTGCCCTGTGTTTTTGTTTTCTTGAAATAATAGCCTGCGGGCGCAGTAAAGGCATGATACCCGGCTTCCAGCCGTGCTTGCGTTTTCTGCCGTGTCTGTCGTCCGATTTGTTTACGTTCCAACTGGCTTTGCGCGGCAAACAGCGTTTCAACAAATTCCCCCTCCGGGCTATCATCGAATTTGTAATTTAAACATTCCACCCGCGCTCCAAAGTTTGATATTGCATGACGTAACTGCCAATGAAACATGGTGTCGCGAGCGAGGCGCTTGAGATCGTCGAAGATTACGACATAACCTGTCTTCTGGTTTTTTTCGAGATAGGATAGCAATGCGATCATGCCGGGACGTTTGGCAAAGTCACCTCCGCCCGATACGTCATCATGAAATATTTTGTCTATCGCATACCCATTTTCAGCCGCATACTGCCGACAGCGAAATTCCTGACTATCCAAACCACTCCCTTCTATCTTTTGCTTGGTATCGGATACGCGGCAATAAATGAGCGCTCTTGTAGATATACTTGTCATTCTCTTTACCTTTCTTGAATATCTGTGACCTGATTGAATTCAGGTGTGTTCTTAGACTCTAGCAATTTTTCAGAATCCGGTGCAACTTCTGCAAACATGTCAGGCAATAAAAGCTGGACGGTATCAACACCCCAGCCAATATCAACCAATGCACTCATAATAGACCACAGTGTTTGCAACAGTTCATTTTGCTGTTCTTCACTCAGATCAAACTCATTAAGGTGATGACGGTAATCATCCGGCTCAAATTTTAAAGATGCAACGCTATTCTTTGTTGTATTGGTATTTATTATCGTTTCATCGTGCATATAACGCCCTCCATTTCTCAAGGTCTTGCCTTGTTGGTTTACTGGTTCGTATTACTGTCCTCTTCGTTGTTTAAAAAACGCACTCAATAAGAACAAACAGAGAACATACTTTTTACTCATGGACAATCAAAAAATACATCAACTGCCGATATTTCTTGGGAAATAGTCATCATTTTTTCGCTGTGACCAGCTATACACCACCAAAACCACATACAAGGAAATTCGCGGCCATAAAATTTCTGTCCGCAACTTATAATTGTTTTATTAAGAAATTTTTAAGTTCTACCCCGTAGAGTGTTCATAACAAATAATTTATGGAAATCTTTGTGGTGTGTGCAATTCTTAAAAATCGGGATGGCGGGACAATGGGGTGTGGAATGCTAACAATTGAATACAGAATAAAAGCAATCAGGTTTCCTGATTGCTTTTATAGGCTGGGTGTAGCCAGCCGCGCCATTTGCGGGAATTGACTATGGCCTTCGATCTTACCGCATGGTTCAATATTGCGAGGCGTTCTTTTGAAACTGAGAACACTATATTACTCGGTCAGCACAGTGGTTCCATTTCCGGTGTTCAAGAACGCAGCGGGGCAATCAGTAAATTACATTCCGATGAAAATCAGAAACAAACAACCAAGGATAAAAAGCTCTCCGACTTTCTTCATGCTATCCAGATTATGCAGGACTATATGGATCGTCTTGCTAAATCTATTGAACAGTTGGAAGATACTTTCCGCCAGCGTGACGGTGACGCATGGCGTGAAAAACTGGCGCTTAACATTCTGGACGCAGACGATATTCCGCAGCAGGAACCCGGTGAAGATATTAATGCTTACCGTGAACGGCTGGAAAAGCACCTCATAAATGAAATGCTTAATCCTGACGGTACGATTAAGGATAAATACAAAAACGATCCGAAATATAGTGATTATGCAGAGTGGGCGCAAAAGCAATATCATCTGAATAACGCCAGAGCGATTGCTGCGGAGCTGGATGATAGCAACACCAGTCCTCAGCGCCGCGAGCAAATTCTTGATGAAATGAAGGAGCGTGGGTATTTCGAAGAAACTATGCTGGCTGATCGAACCTCTAGTAATGTAAATACAAAATCAGCTTTGCGTGAAACACATGATAGTCTTGAAGATCAGGTAGCACAGCGAACCATATCAACGGATGCTGCGATGAAATTCAATTCATGAGTTATTGAAAAATGGGGTTCGTATTTGCCGCGCGTCTAGCAATATTTGCGACTTGCTCACGCACATTATCAATAAAAAACAAACCCTCCATACCACCACGAATATGAAATGCAATCCCTGAAGCTGGCGCATCATTTTGCTCAAAGAAAAATTTGATATTGGTCATACCGTGTTTCTTGAAATCTCTTGTAAGCACGGTCTTAATTTGATCATCCGTAACGGCTGGTTGAGTTCCCATACGCACAGAGATTCCAACACCGTTGGGATTTTTCTCTGACCACTCGCTTCCCGCAACTCGTACGCAAGGCTGTTTCCAACAGGTGATATAGTCGTCCTTGGCTGATAATAACTGGTCTTGTGCTAATGCGATTTTGCCACCCATAAAACCGATAAATAGTATTAATATCAGTATCTTGCACTGTGACAAAAGGGAACCATTTTGTCATAATTTACATATCTTCTTACGGGAGAAAAAAGGGCCAGTTTCGGGTGTTTTTTGATCTGTTTTTTACATTTTTTAGTTGATTAGAGGTGTTTATGAAGGTAAGCCATAAGGGTTCCCTTTTGTCTATCGCTAAAGGATTGAAATGGATAAAGCATACATCATGGAAAATTCAGGCCGTATTATCGGCTATGCCCGCGTTTCGACGGAAGATCAACATCTCGATTTGCAACTCAACGCTTTGAAACTAGCAGGATGCAGTGTCATTTTTGAAGATCACGGCGTATCGGCCACCTCAAAAAATCGTCCTGGCTTTGAACAAGCTTTAATTGATTTACAGGCAGGTGATGTATTCGTGGTCTGGAAAATGGATCGTGCCTTTCGTTCGCTTAAAAATGCGCTGGATATTCTAGAAGAATTTGAAAATAGGGATGTAGCGTTTCGCTGTTTAACTGAAAATATCGACACCACCACCGCAATGGGGAAATGCATGTACCAGATACGCCATGCATTCTCAGAGTTGGAGCGTAATCTCATCTGCGAGCGCACCAAGGCCGGGATGGAAGCGGCCCGCCAGCGCGGTGTGCATCTTGGCAGACCGAAGAAGTTATCACATTGCCAAATTACCAATGTACAAAACCTGTTGCAACGCCAGCCCGGTATTACTCCTGAATTGATTGCAACTCAATTTGGCGTGTCTCCCCGCACCATCTACCGCGCAATCTCGCAAAATGCCAACATAAAAGAAAGGCTGGCTATCAATGCCCGATAAGCAAAACAAAATCCGTCACTATCGCGCTTATATGAAAATGTATGGTGAAATGATGCAGGATTTATCAGGCTGTGACGAATACGTCACTAAACTGATTGACAACGATAAGCTGGACAATTTTGAAACCGCACTACGAACCAAAATCGAAAAATCTCCGAGACATTGATACGTTGTAGTACCGATAAAAATTTGTACGACACGCTTCATAACGCTGCGCGCAAGATGTGTGTTGTACTACAAAATCTTCGATTTCTCCGTCCAACGCATCTTGGCAAGGGAGACGCTACGCTCTCCCGTTGCATCCCTCTCGCCAGTGGATGACGACCATCGAATTATCTTTGGATATAAGGCCATTGAAATGTAAAAGAAAAACTGAATGGAACAATATTTCTGTATTATGTTTAAAATCCATTTTCGAGTAAAAGCGGATATTTAGGAGTAGGCCAGTAGACACAATCAGAAAATAAATGAGAGATAATGTTTTCTAAATCGGCTTTGCCTATCACTACTGACGATTTACAAAGCTACTTGTTGGGTCAGCGCCTACTATAAGATAGGGAATTGTGAAATGTATGGAAAAGAGCTTCCTAAGAAAGGATATTGTGGATCTATCTTTAAGTCTGTTAATAATCAAATGTTACGAGTAAGATGCTGGAAGATTGAGGTTATTAATAAATACCAACTATGATGGAAGACACTGTAACCAAGACAGTAGAGTTTGCTCAAGAACTACGTAGCAAACAGAACACTGGAGAAGAAGCAAAGACTATTCTTTCAACAAGTGATCGAGTTCTTGCAAGGATCACTGATGGCATTTACAGGCAGCCTTCCTCTGCACTGAGGGAGCTAATATCAAACGCTTATGATGCTGATGCCACAGAAGTAACCATCCAAACAGACGCTCCTAGGTTTGAAAAAATAACCATTAGAGATAATGGAAATGGCATGACTTATGAGGCCTTGTCTAACCTAATTCATAATATAGGAGGAAGTATAAAAAGAACTGTGGTTGACGACAGTTTTGGAATAGTTGATGCTGACGACCCTACTCTTAGCCCGGTTTTGAAAAGAAAAATTATAGGTAAAATTGGCATTGGGCTTTTTGCAGTTTCTCAGCTGACCCACCATTTCCAAATCATTACAAAAAGAAAAGGTGATAATTTTAAGCTATTTGCTGATGTAATTCTGAAAACATACACAGAAGACGAACTAACTGACATCAAGACAAGTGAAAATAAAAAGCCTAAAAAATTCGAGACTGGCACAGCTGTTGTAAAGACTATAAAAGACCCTAACCTGGATGCCCATGGCACTGACATAATTCTTCTTAAACTTAAAAAACACTCCAGAGATTTATTAAGAAGTAGAGAGTTATGGGAAAGAGTGCTGGCAGACGACAACCAGAACGAAGAAGAGCCTGCAGTTGAACCAGCGTATCACATTGGAAAACTCAATCTTGAAGATGGCACAACAATCCGGCGTAATGCACGTTTACCTTGGAATAAAGAAGATAGCCCCAAAGAAAGGTTCACCAAACTTACCCACGCTGTTATTGATCAAGTAGGCCAAAATTATCCGAATCCTAAACTTGAAAATATTTTTGATAATTATCTAAATACAATATGGACCCTTGGCCTATCTGCACCTTTGCCTTATGTAGAAAAACATCCTTTTGATATTGATGCTAAAGACAATATTCGGACTTTTACTCTTTCAAACAATCAAAAAGGACAGGCCACAGAGCTAGAATTTAGCGAAAAAAAGAAAGTCCGCGATTTAGCCGAACTAGAAGTGCCCCTTAGAAATGCACAAGATACTTTTGAAGTTTATTTTGATGACATTTCTTTGAAACGTCCAATAATGTTCAAAAGCTTACCTCATACCGATCACGCAATAAAAACTCCCTTACTCTTCGTCGGGAAATGTTCTCCTAATCTAAGTAATATTCCAGAAGACATTAGAGGCGGAAAGTTATCATTTGAAGCATATCTATTTTGGAATTCCAAAATTGTCCCTGTAGAACACCAAGGTGTACTGATAAGAATTCATGATGCTTCCGGAGCTTTGTTTGATGAAACGTTTTTAAAGTACCAGGTTTCAGAACAAACAAGGCGCCAACAAGTAACAGCCGAAATTTTTATCAAAGAAGGGCTTGATGCAGCTTTAAATATTGACAGAGAATCTTTCAATTATGCGCATCCACATTATCAATTTATTACAAAATGGTTACACAGAGCGTTTAGACAATTTAGCAATAGGCACAAAAAAATAGGCGCAGATATAAGAGAAAACAAAAAAGCGGAAGAAATAGAAAAACAAAAATCACGCGCAGAACAGATAGCACATGACCAATGGAAGCGCGAAAAAAAAGAAGAGGAAGAAGCACCTCTAGTAGAGTTCGTAGCGGAAGGAAAAGTTAAAGAAGAAAGAGCGAAAGGCAAACGCGCATTTAGTAAGACAAAAGTCATTCCTGATAAAGTCTTACAAACAAAAGGTCCCACAACCGGTATTCGCGAACAAAAAGTTCAAGCGCTTATTAAAGTACTAGATGCGTATGGAATTTTGGATGAAATGCCATATGAAAAACAAGAAAATCTTATACACGCGATTACGGATCTGTTCCTTGGAGATGAATAATTGACCGATAAAGAAGAAGCTGATCATGAGGCAGATGATTTGGTGGAAGACATCTACGATGAAACTGCTCCAGAACATGCTGTCGTCTCGCGCAAAGATTTTAAGCCATGGCATCACCCCAGGAAACATTGGGTTCGGATTAATCAGCTATGCAGACTCTCAAGAGAATTAATTGCAGAATCGCACTTTCCAGATGATGTTTTAAGGTATTTAACACTTCCGGGAGAAGAGCTAATTGATGTACAGGCAATGGAAATTATTGCCAAAGAGGGATCAGAAGAGTTTCTTGATATTCAGGCCCTAGAAGGGGCTGTGAACTATCGCAAAGGAGCGGATTTAAAGCTTAAGTATATTGGTTTTAACAACGTTGGGAGAAACAAGGAGAAGCGCGCCGCCCTTGAACTTGCAGAAAGTACTATACAAGATAGCGATATAATTCATAGATCATCACGCGTGATAAATGATCAGGTTCAAAATATTGCTGCAAGCGATTCTGCTTCTTTTAATATTGTTAAGGGTAACGGACCGTACAATATTATAAACCTTGATTTATGCAGTTCTGTAGCAAATACATCTCCTGATGCCGAGAAGAACACTTACTTTGAAGCTATAGGACAAATATTGGTTTTACAGCGCTCGCACATGCCAGAACCTTTTATAATGTTCATCACTACAAAAACAACACCTTCAGAAATACACCCCAAATCTCTAGAAAGCATTACGGCAGTTTATGGTGAAAACTTCAGACGCAGCGCAGAATTCAAAGGAAAGTTTGAAGAAATGGTTGAGGAAGAAGCCGAACAGCTTCTGGCCAAAATCGCTGCGGGTGAAAATGTAGAACAGGCTTCTTTAAATAGGGTTTTTGGTGTGGGTCTTGGAAAGTGGTTGCTACATATTATGAAGCCAAATGCTCCCCACTGGGACGTAAGCTTAGAAGATATTTGCTGTTACAGTATTGGTGAGTACGAAGAAAATATGCTTTCTTTAGCGTTTAAATTTAAGAAAGTTCAACAAAATATCAGCGATAGTTTTGGCCTCCTAAAGAAGTTACTGCCAGGAAACCCCGGTAACGAAATCAAATCAGAGTCCGATTTGGCTCTTGAGATGCTTAATCAATCAGAGACTATAACTAACGTGGATACACTTCTTCAAGATGATAAAGAAGAAAGGGATCAGATTATCGGCCAAGCCGGAAGACTCTTGGAAAAGTCAGGGTATTCGCAAGAAGAATACCTAACTTGGGCTAATTCCTTTTTTAATGACCCCGCACAAGCTACGTCTGCTTGATAATAGAACGGGCAATAACCTCGGACAAAGGTGGTGGGACAGCCTCACTTACTTGCGTAATTTGCTGTGATAAGTTTCCTGCAAGTTCATACTTTTTGGGAAAGCCTTGAAGCAACATTGCTTCGTAAACGCTAAGTCTTCTTTTTCCAGACGGATGAACATGAACCTCTCTATTTCCATAAGCCACAGTAGGGCTTGGCTTGTCCCAGGTCAAAGTGCGAAAACTCCTTCCGTAAGATTCACCCTCCGAAAGCGTTTCTTTTGTATGAAATTTAGGCGACTTGGGTGTCATACACCAATGGTTGGGATGGTGTTTTATGTCATCCTTGCTTTTAACGTCGGAAAAATAAATTGGGTCAGGCAAATCGCCTATTGCATTCCGAACAGTAACAGGGGACACGGAATACCCATTTACAGTTTGTGGAGGTTGCCACTCAGTCTTTGAATATATTGCTTTGTTTAAACCAACAATAATCAAACGTTCACGGTTCTGTGGAGTCCCAAAATCCATAGCGTTAAGCGTTGATACAAAAATGTTGAATCCTGCACCTTCAAAGGATTTTTTGATAGTTTTAAATGTATTTTTGTGTCTATCGCCGAGCAAGCCGGTAACATTTTCAAACACGAAAAAGTGTACGGGGTTTCTATTATTTAATTGACTAAGCAGGTTAACATAGGTGAAAGAGAGCCTATTACGTTTATCTGACTTCTGTTTATTAACGTTAGAAATACTAAACCCCTGACATGGCGGACCACCGATTAAACCTATGGGATTAAATTCTGCGCCATACAATTCATCCAGTTTCTCTACAGTAAGCTTGTTAATGTCTTGAACATGGCCGCATTTATTTTTTCTGTTCTGGTTATAAGAATTGACACTGTCCTGCCTTATGTCAAAAGCAAGGCCAACTTCAAAGCCTTGTTTCTCAAAACCAATATCAAGCCCACCGGCACCGCAGAACAGACTCAACAAAGGCGAGGAAGGATTAATTGGCATGCCTGATTTTTCCATAGTAAATGGTGGTGTCTAACCCAATATATCCATATTCTGCCTATAACTTTGCTGAATGGCTAGGGATATCTTATAAAAGCACACAAGCATATACGCTTTAAAGGCCCCTAGAATTAGAAATTTGATTAATATTCAGGTATAGCACCAAATTAACCGTAAAGTGGTATTGAATCGGGACTTCCAGCGCTAATATGGTTTTGTACTTTATCATCCTTGTAAATTGAAATTCACATTTTTAATTTGCAAGGAAAAATCCATAATATGGGGTTATGTAAGATCGCTTAGGGCTGCGCCCTCAGCGCACTTCATGAAAAATAGACAAGGCCGTGTTCTCGGGGTAAGCCCCTGCGAGCCGCGCCATCCTCGTCGATTTTTTATTCCGTTTGCACACCCCCTGTTCGCCACGAGGCAGGGTTGCAGGAGCAACCCATTTTTTATTCTTCTTCATCAAGTTCACGCCGCTACATCTTTGACCTTCCCGCGCCGAGTTAAAATTGTTCAGGTGATAAAATATATTGACGTAGTTATCATATATGATAACATATAAGGATGACATGGACGATTACGTTCTATAGCGACAAAGTGGAAGCGGAAACTCTGGCTTTGCCGCCGGGTATTCTTGCCAGCTTTTTACGCATTACCGAACTAATCGAAACATTCGGCCCGGATTTAGGCCGACCCCATACAGCGCCATTAGGCCAAGGGCTGTTTGAAATCCGTGCTAAAGGACGTGAAGGTATTTCCCGCTCTGTTTTTTGCACAGTGAAAGGTCAGGAAGTCGTTATTTTGATCACGGCTGTTAAAAAAGCAAACAAGCTACCCAAGCGTCAAATGGATATCGCCCGTAAACGCATGAAGGAGGTGCAATCCGATGAGTGAGCGACCAACACTAGAACGGTTTCGTAAGAAAGCGCTGAAAAATCCGGCTGTGAAAGCCGAGTATGACGCATTATCCGCTGCCTTTGAGATGAAAAGGCAGATGATTGCCATGCGTAAGAAAGCAGGACTTACACAAGAACAAATGGCCGAATTGCTAGGCACCAAGAAAAGCAATATCTCTCGGCTGGAAAATATCAGCTCGGCTATTTCTCCACGACTGGCAACGGTTGAAGATTATGCCCGCGTACTTGGATATACCGTTAAAGTGGCTTTTGAACCGGAATCCAGTAAAAATATTTAGGACTATACTTTTAGCGCCCCAAATCCGGGCCGCGTTGTCGGACCCCTGTGTAGTTGCGGTTGAATGGGTCAAGGCGTCGTTCGCGCATATCCTGATATTGCGAAATATCCTGTCCCAACTCATCTAGCCGATGAGATTTTAAGGTTTCGAGCCGTTTGATCCGTGATTGTAATGAACGGCGAATTGTGAGCTGGTTAAAAATCAGTTTATCTCGTTCCTGTCGTTGGTGCATTTTGAGATGCCGTGCGTCTTGCTCAATACTTTTTTCGATGCTTCTCCGTTTTCCTGTAATACGATCAAACAGGCCGCGAAATCCTTTGCTGAATTGTTGTCGCCATTCCTGTTGCTTATTTTGCCAGTGCAAGTACTGTGCATCACGTAATTTTCGCCGCTCGGTCTTATGCTGGCGGGTTAGTGTTTGACGCTGTGCTTCTAACTCCTCCTTGCGGGTGTTGAATACAGAGCTTTGTTCCTGAAATAGCGTATTGAGCCGTACCGTCATATCCTTGGCTGTTTGCACTCTGGCTTCATCGACAGAAGGGAGTATTTCATTATCTGTTAATTTTTCCCGGACGTCCTTTGCATTGATGCCAATCCATTTTTTGGATATTGAAAATACCTCGCCCCGGTGATCGACGGCGACAAATCCGCGTTTGTCGCCTCGGGCTAAAGTGTAGCCATGTTCTTTCAGTGCCGATGCAAAAGCGCTTTGTGTATCGCTGAGTGCCCAACATTCTTGAAACACAGTCTTGATTTGTTTCGGGTCTTTGCCGATGCGTTTAGCCTGTTGCCATTGCGCCAGCGTAAAATTGCGTGGATCACGAGCATGAGACTGTTTTAATCCATCAGGCATTTTCCAGCCGTGTTCAAGATACAATTCACGCGATAATTCTGTTAATTTACGCTTGGTAAATGAAAGCTGCACTGCTTTCACTTCATCGACCTTGATCCGCGACCACGCGACATGGCAATGCCTGCGCCCGTTTTTCTCATGAAAAACGATAGCGCGGGGCTGTCCGTTTAAACCAAGCTCTTTCTCTACCCGCTCAATGGTTTTTTCGAATGTTTCTACTGAAACATTTTCATTCTGTGGTGGATTCAGACTGAGCGAAAACAGAAATTGTTTACAGCGCGTAGCGCGGCTAATCGCATAGGCTTCATTCAGCGCGCCCATCAGATTACTCGAGACAAACCCGCGCAGCTCATGGACTTCAACATGCTCGTTTTCTTCTTTGAGCAGATGCAGAGCCAAATCCTTGGCTCCACCGCGCTGATTACCGACAAGGATCATTCGCCATCCTCTGGCACAATGCCAAGCGCTGCGATAAGCAACGCTTTCATGGCTTGGATTTCTTGGCAGGCTTGTTCGATCTCCTGCTCAATCTCCGGGGTTATATCCAATGTCCCCATATTGGCCGCTTTCGCCAGTTGGTTGACATTGGAAGCGAGACGCGATTGAGCCAATTCACTCAACACCATCGCCAGCATGGCGCTATCAACGGTCGGTTTTTTTACTTTACGGCGTTTTTCCACCTGTTCACCGAGCAAACGATCACGGATATACGAACCTAGCGGCTGACCACCCGCCATTTCATCCAGTCGTTTACGCTCTTCCACGGTAAAGCGCATGGAAAACGGCGGTGTATATCGCCGCTTTGGTTTATTGCGGGATGGTGGAGCCGCCGTAGCCAAGAATGTTTCGGCTACTGATTGAATATCTGTAGAGCCGCTCATAATCCCAGCCCCTGTGTTTGATCTTGAAAGTATGGAACATGATTTTCAAGGTAGTCATTCCATTGCACCAGCGTGTCAAAAAGCTCATGGTATATCTCCGCATTGAACGCCAAGCTTAACCCTGATGTGGAAGCCTTATTGTTCCCGCCACACTCTGGCAAATTTCCGTTTTTCAGGTTCGAGATCGCTCCCAAACCGGGCACCACTTGCATATTTTGCGCAAAATCATCACCAGCAATTTGCAAGGTAATGTAAATCTGGAGTTCGATACCCTTCATACCGAGAAATCTGGTAATTTGTAGAGGTTAATTGCAGAGTTACTCCACACTTACCTCAATCCCACCTGTATCATAGAAAATACAAACTCATCCCGCTAATTCAATACCATTTTTATTATGTTATGGCCCGAATACGAATCAAGTATTTACCCACACCCACAAGTACAACTATAATATGCGATTCTCGGTAACAGGCTGTTGTAGCTCAGTTGGTAGAGCAACTGATTCGTAATCAGTAGGTCGGAGGTTCGACTCCTCTCAACAGCACCATCTCATACTTAGGGTCACTCAAATCCTCCAGAACCCTGAATGGAAGCGACTTTCGGGCGGTTCTAAACCCCTCATTTTTGTCGAAGCACAGCTTACCCGTAAAACAGAGCTTAATTAAGCACATTTGCCTATCCCCTTGTGTTTCAGAAACCCAGAGTGTTGTCATCTACACCTATGATTATTAAGGCGTTATTGCCTCAAATTCCTCAGACCTAGGACAGAATATCCCAAAATGTGAAGACTGTATTTTTTGAAACAATACAAGGAGAAGCTTTGAAAAACTTTTGAACCGAATAAGAAATAATGGTTACTCAGAATATAAAAACCGAGACTGTAACAAATTCTGTGTAACTGTTTATCATTAACCCCGGATATGGGAAAGGATAAACAGACGATGAAGAACAAAGAACTACAAGCGATAGCTGAATTAGCGGCGAAGAATATTAAGACGG
>JAUIIB010000060.1 GCA_030431985.1 Gammaproteobacteria bacterium | reverse complement strand
GGAGATCTTTGCACGGCAAGGAGGCTAATCAATAGGACGGAATGTTATAATACTCTTTTTAATCAGTTGGTTAATGAAATGAGCATGAGTTTCTCAGACTATTATGTCACCCACCGAACCCGCAAAGGCAACTTTCTCAATCAAATCGATCAACTGATAGACTGGGCTCCCATTGAAAAGGCAATTGCACTCCACTATGCACCGGCATCCGATGTTACGGGCCGTCCAGCTTACCCGGGACTGTTACTGTTCAAAATGCTGCTGGTTGGTATTTGGAATGGTGGCCTGAGTGACGAATCAGTCGAAGACATGGCCAATGCTAACTTGCATGTCATGCGATTCTTAGGTTTAGACCTGGAAGATGACGTTCCCGATCATTCTGTATTGTCTCGTTTCAGAACACGTTTAACGGCTGCGCAAGCATGGGATGATTTGCTGAAACAGGTCAATCAACAAATTCAAGCACTCAATGTTACGGTTAAGGCGGGCTGCCACATTGATGCGAGTATTACACACAGTCCGCGCAAACCGAAGACAAAACCGGCGTATGAAGTAGTCAATGATCGCGAGGACCGGGATGATGAAACCGATGCTCAAGCGAACATGAAAGTTATAGAAACCTCGCAACCTGGCGTGGATACTGAGGCACGTTGGGTTAAGAAAGGCGGCAAATTTACATTTGGTTATAAGCAACATACACTGGTTGATGACAACGGTTTGGTGATGGCGGTGGAAACAACCGCTGCCAATCAGCATGACAGCAAATCTATGTTAGGGCTTCTCGATAAGGTCGCAGTAAAACCAGGTTGTCGGCTTCATGCCGACAAGGCCTATTCCAGCCAGAAGCATCGCGAAGCCCTGAAAAAACGCAGTATCAAAAACGGCATCCAGGATAAAGCAGCGAGAAACAAACCGTTAACGTCACGACAGTTACAACGCAATCGCTTAATCACCCGATCCCGGTATGTGGTTGAACGTACCTTTGGCAGCCAGGTACGTTGGTTCGGCAGCAAAATCCTGCGTTATTGTGGCTTAAACAAAGCACATGCCTGGCATATCTTACTGGCCATAGCGTATAACCTGAAAAGATTGCCCAAATTATTTATACAGAGTTTAGTGATACAGGAAAAAAGTGCTTTTTAAGCAGAAAATTCTAATAAATACAGATGAAACCGCAGTTTTCATCTTAAGGAAACTAGCAGGTAAGGCTGGCTGCTTAAATTAAAGGCTTATTTTTTTCGAATTATATAAAAACGGAGTTTTGCAAAACTCTCGAATCGTTTTTGCTGTTCGGGATTGGCTTGGGAACCAAACAATACCGCCAATTCCTCAACAACCTGTGCAATTCAGCACTTAGATTGGACGGGGAATAACCGCCTTGATTTAACAAGTCTTAATCAATGACGTGCAAATCTTTATGAAACACCCCATGAACACCATGCTTCGTGGCGCCTTTAATCATAATCGCCGGCTTGAATCCATCCACAACAGTTAAAGCGTAATGGATATCCCAATCCCCGCTATCCTTAGTAGCCCAGGCAACATTATTTTTTCCATCAAGACGGATGGGGTATAAGTATCCTCTACCTTCTTTATTACCCACTAACACATGACTTCTTATTCTTTTTCCTGTGCCGGGGTGCGTAAAAGTAATATGAAAGACTTTAATGTAACTCTCGCTTTTAGCAATAGACCCGCATTTATTGAAAAATATAGACCCCGTATCAGGAGTAGCATTGGTCATATTGGCACGTAGAATGAGTCTCGAATGAATGGGGATACGTATGGACCCCGTTTTTACGCCTTCATCAATATCTACGGTTGTACTGACCTCAACACGCCCTACATGTCCCCGCGCTACGTTATTGATATCGTGAAAATTCAGTGACAAATTGTATTTACATTGTCTTTGATCGCCCAAATTGATACTGTATTCTAGCCCGTAATCAACATCGATGACGCGATTATCCTCAGAGCAGTCAGGAAGCCGCGGACCTGAGCTACCAATGGCAAACCGGGCACCCACGTTGTCATCAGTATTCATCATTTCGAAAGCTTTCGCTCTACATCCGGGTTCACCCCAGAAATAGGGCGCGTATTCTATTTGTGTTTTTTTGCAGACGCCATCGTTGTTATAAACACTTCTATCGCCCGTCGCACAATATGGATAACTTGTTATAGTAGCCCCTTCTCCATCCCTCCATTTGACCTTGTCTCTGTCCGTATCATTGATACCATCGATAAAGCGTCCCCCATAATTATTATGATGGTCAATGCGTTGTTGGATGGCGAGATCACCACTATTGGTTGTTTGATTGATATTTCCTGGAAATTGCCATTTCTCAGGTATTCCCCCATTGTAATACTGTACTTCATCATTATCCCAGGTAATACCCACCAAATTGTCGCTGAGCTTTTGAATGTATCCCGGCCTTCCTAATTTCGCATCGACACGTGTCTGACCCGGCTGTGCGAATGCATAAAATTCGTAATTGTCTATACTCTCATAGGCATCTGCTACTTTTGCAACGATATGAGAGCCCTTACTATGACCAAACACCCTGACGTGAGCGGACGGAAACCTGTTTCTTAACGTGATAAGCAGCTTCTTTAAGGAATCCTCACCATCTTCCACTGTCTTATCGTATCGTATTGCATCGATGTTGAGATTACCAATATTGACATCATCCTGATATTGCAGTGACAAATGGCCGCGCCCATTGACTTCATTAAACATGGCATTGAACTGTTTCCAGGCACCGTGTTCCGCCGCAGTTCCCGGAACGAAGACATCAAATGATTGATGGCAAGCCGTATCAGGTAAATTATCTGTAATTTGTTCATACACACATTGTTGAACGTCATCTTCTTTGATACAAGAATCAAACGTCAAAGGATCCTGACTGAGATTTACAATCACAACCTGCGCTGTCTCGCAGCTGGCAGCCTCTGGCGGTTCAATTGGAGGCTCAGTAACATCAACAGGCTCTACAGCAGTAAGACGAAACAAGAACTGACCAGCGCCCAAGACTAACTGAAACTGAATTTTATAGGGCGTAACCGTCCCGTCTTCAAATCTAACGTTGACCACTGGGATAGTTAATACACCGGAGAGTACCGTATAAACCGCCGGAGTTTCTTCATTAGCGATATCAATATTATTTGCAAAAGTTGCATTTTGCATCACAAACTGCCCATCAGCCTGTCTGCGAAGGGTTACCTGGTAATTTCCAAGTCCTGGTACCGAAACAACCGGCACGAACAGTGTATGTGTAGAAAAATCGTAAATAGGCTCTGCTGATGCGGTAGTTACAGTGAGTAAAGAAAGATATATACTCACTACAAGACCCAACTGCTTGATATGGGAAAACATGATTCAAATCTCTTTTTAAAATTCTTCTTATTAAGTAAGGATGCAACACTGTAATAAAATGTCGGTGTACAGGCGACTACATTTCAATATGTAATTCTAAAAGCATTGTTTTTTGATACTAAAAAACCAAAACGTCACCCTGGTTTTTAATAGTGAATTGTTCAATCTTAAAACACATTAATTTTCTACACAGAATTTTGCCTCTGCATTGTATTAGCAATAACCGCGCCAAGATAGCAAAATTACTATATAACAATGACTTGCATATACTCTCATATTGAAGAAGTGACACAAACCACTCGAAGTGTAAAGATCTTCGACAACAATACGGACATGATTACTTTAACTTACAATTTTCCATAACAATTTATTTCCACAGCACAAACTGCCGGAAATCACGAATAGATTAGACCAAGCAAAATGAAACTTGAGACACTTGCATTGCATCATGCCTATGATTCAGAAGCCACGACCCGTGCGGCTGCTGTACCGATTTATCAAACCACTTCATACACATTTGAAGACACGCAGCATGGCGCGGATTTATTTGATTTAAAGGTCGAGGGCAATATCTATACCCGCATCATGAATCCGACTACCGACGTGCTGGAAAAACGTCTGGCCGCAATGGAAGGGGGTGTCGCTGCTCTGGCGGTTGCTTCAGGTATGGCGGCTATTACCTATGCAATACAGTGCATATGTGATGCCGGCACGAATATTATCAGCACCAGTCAACTTTATGGCGGCACATATAATCTATTTGCGCATTCTTTACCGAGGCAGGGCATCGATGTCCGCATGGTATCGTTTGACGATTATGATGGTCTTGAAAAAGCAATCGATGAAAAGACCCGGGCTGTATTTTGCGAATCGATCGGTAATCCAGCTGGAAATATCGTCGATATTGAGAAGCTGGCCACTATCGCGCACAAATTCGGTATTCCCCTGATTGTCGATAATACCGTAGCCACACCATACTTGTGCCGCCCATTTGAATTGGAAGCCGATATCGTTGTTCACTCACTTACCAAATATATCGGCGGTCATGGCACCTGTATCGGCGGTGCGATTATTGATTCCGGCCGCTTCGACTGGGTAGCAAACAAATCGAAATTTCCCATGCTCAATGAACCGGACCCTTCCTATCATGGCGTGGTATATACAGAAGCTTTAGGCCCGGCAGCATACATCGGACGATGCCGGGTGGTCCCTTTACGAAATATGGGCGCGGCATTGTCACCATTTAATGCATTTCTTATTTTACAGGGTTTGGAAACGCTGGGATTGCGAATGGAAAGACATTGTGAGAATGCTGAAAAAGTTGCAGCGTTTTTGCACAATCATCCGCAAATCGACTGGGTAAATTATGCAACATTATCGGGCAGTCCGCATTATCAGGCTTGTCAGAAAATAACTGGTGGTAAGGCATCTGGAATTTTAAGCTTTGGTATTAAAGGCGGTTACGAGGCAGGCGTCCGGTTTATCGATGCATTACAAATGATTCTACGGCTGGTGAATATCGGTGATGCAAAATCGCTGGCTTGCCACCCCGCCTCGACCACGCACCGTCAGAGAGTTTTGCAAAACTCCGTTTTTATATAATTCGAAAAAAATAAGCCTTTAATTTAAGCAGCCAGCCTTACCTGCTAGTTTCCTTAAGATGAA
>JAUIIB010000035.1 GCA_030431985.1 Gammaproteobacteria bacterium | reverse complement strand
ACTCGGAGAGGTTTTTAAAGGACAACGGTTTATCGGTGATGATACGGCTTATACGCAATTACTCACCCGCCATTTGTTGAACGTTGCCTATTTCGTCCCATTGCAGCAAAGAATACTCAAGGAAAGACGCGAGCGATGGATAAAATCGTAATCATCGAAAAACTGGAGTCTCTACGGCGCTATATCAATATGAAGTGATTAATTGGAGATTGTTTACTCGGTTTGTGGAAACGTATTTCATAATTTCCGGCATTTGTAAGTAACCATGCATAATTTTACCTATCTATGATAGTTTTAATTTTTCTAGAAAAAAATCTAACGTTCGTACACATTTAGAGAGATTATTGCCATATATTTCATTTTTTTCTATACAACCGCCACAAACTAAGCTTACGATTTTTCCATCTTCACCAATTATTGGTGCACCACTACAACCTTCAAACCATTTATGACCAGGGTGTTTCTCAGGCATTTTAAAATAATACATATCGTTTTCAAAACGATCATACTTTAGACCGTGGTAAATATGAAATTTTGTTTCAAAAATTGTTAAGTCAGGAATTATTGTTGGCTGAATATCGCCAGAAAAACCATAATTAGTTTTTTCAATAGGTTCACCGATATCATTTGCAGTAAATACTGGCCTCTCCCTCAGCTCTATAGTTTTTCCCTCCTGTGTTCTGTGGTGAAAAAAACATTTGAAATCAGACTGTAGTTGATGGAACGAAAATTCAACATCTTGAATTGATTTTTTGTTTTGTGAAAAATTTCCAATAAATTTGAATTGATTAAGTGACAATACTTCTAACTGCTGAACTTCATCATTGAATTTTATTTGCACACACCATGATGCTGATTTTTCAACAACATGGAATACTGTTAATAGAAAGCGATGTTTTTTGATATCAAAAAGACATCCTGACCCAATACTACAAGGTATATTGTTATCATCCAATTTTCGAAGCTGTACACTTGAATATTTAATAAGATCTTGCCAATCCATTGGTTTTAATGCACAACTATAGAGGGGTTAAAAAGTAGCAATCATTTTGAAAAAAAATTTTTAAATCATTTGCTAACAGAGTGTTTAACCTTAGTTTAAATTTATTACAATTAAAATTTTTCTAATGAGTATTAGTGATTTCTATCATGTTGAATAAACTCAAGCACAGTATAGTCGAATTCGCAACAGAAATACCGTTTGAGGTTTTCCAAGCAAAATCTGATTACTTCCTAACCTTCTCCCACAATTTCTCCAGTCGTTTCACCGAAACCGGTTTGGGTGTTTTGAGTTCTTGCGAGAACAGCGATATTCGCAGTTCTTCAATTTGCCAGCGAAATTCGGTCAGGTTGGGATCGTCGATATTTAAACGCTGGTGTTTTTCGCGGTATTGTTCGTAGCGTGACCAGAACGTTATGATTTCTGCAGCATGTTGTTCGTCGCGCAGCAGATTATGGGCCGACTTTTCCAGGCGGACACGCATGCCGTTCAGGTAGCGCGGAAAGTGTTGCAGTCGTTCCCACGGCGTTTCACCGATAAAGCCGGGATAGATCAGGTGTTGGCGTTGTTCGTCGAGCTCGGTTTTAATCCGGGAGTTGATCTGTTTCATCGATGAACGGTGTTGCATCAATGTATGATAGGCTGCACCAATTTCACTGAGTGTTTGCGTATAGTTGTCGATGATTTGCGGTAAACGTGCCTTGGCTTTGGGAATTTGTTCGGTGAAAGCCTGCTGTGTTCTGGGCAGCGGATCTAGGCCGATAAAGGCCTGGTCGGTAATGGTATCAAGCAGGTCTTGCTTGAGATCGCCCGGGTTGATGCAGGTGGTGAGTTGCAATGCGGCCTGGCGGAAACCGGGGATGCTTTTATCGAGTTGTTTCATGCGTTCCCGGAATTCGAATTGCATCAACCGGCAGACGCCATTGCGCGTGGCCTGCTCGGCGGCTGCGTGGGTATCGAACAGGCGGATGGCAACATGGTCTTGTTGGCCGACCAATGCTGGATAGCCGATCATGTTACGCCCGTTGCGTGTGAAGGTAATTTCCTCAGGTAAATCACCGAAGTCCCAGCGTTTGATGTCGTCGCGTTCGATATCGATTTTTTCATCACCCTGGCTCAATTGCTGGAAGCTGTTTTGTGCGGTGCTACCGAATTTTTCCTGTAATTCCTCAAGATCACGGCTCATGGCACATTCTTCTCCAGCCTCATCGATGATTTTGAAATTCATCATAAGATGTGGCGGCATGTCTTTGTCTTCCCAGGTGTCGACAGGAATGGAGAGCGTCGTTTTGCGCAGGATGAATTTTTCCAATGCATCGTGAAGTGCGGCGCCCTGTGCGGATGCAGACTGCCATTGCAGGAATTCGGTAACCGATTCCGGGATTGGCACCAGTAGTCGGCGCGTTTGTTTAGGCAGCGCTTTCAGATACCAGGTTATTTTTTCGCGAACCAATCCGGGGACGAGGTAATCAAACTGAGTTGAATTCAGCCGGTTGAGCATGGATAGGGTAATAGCAGCGGTGACACCATCGAGCACATGCCCCGGTTCGAAGCGGTAGCTGAGTGGCAGGCTGCTGCCGCCGGACAAGACAAGCTGCTCGGGGAACTGACTTTCAACGGCATCCCCGCGATGACGTGCGAGCAATTTACGGTCCAGATACAGCAGCTTGGGATTGTCCTGTTCAGCCTGCTTGCGCCAGTGTTCGAAGCCTGCGCCGTTATAGATTCTCTGCGGAATCAATGTGTCGTAGAACGTAAAAATCTCCTCTTCGTCAACCAGAATATCCTGACGCCGGGTTTTGTGTTCGAGCGCCTCAATATCTTTGACCAATTGCTGGTTATGTTTGAAGAATGGTGCTTTGGTATGATATTCGCCGACAATTAATGCGCCGCGGATAAACAACTCGCGTGATTCTTTAGGATTAATCCGCCCATAATGGACTGATCTTTTAGGTACGATCGGCAAGCCGTACAAGGTGACGCGTTCATAGGCCATGACTTCGGCACGTTTTTTCTGCCAGTGTGGATCGAAATAATCGTGTTTGCATAAGCTGCCTGCGATTTTCTCAAGCCATGCTGGATCGATGCGCGCGACGCAACGGCCATATAGCTTGGTGGTTTCGACCAGTTCGGCGCAGATCGTCCATTTTGCTTTGGCCTTGCCTTTTTTCAGCGCCGAACCCGGAAAAACCGAGAATTTGATACCGCGTGCACCGAGGTATTCGCCTTCTTTTTCCGTCTTGAAGCCGATATTGCCGAGCAAACCCGCCAATAGTGCACGGTGTATTTCGTCGTAAGTTGCCGGGACTTCATTGGGCCTGAATCCGAATTCCTTGATCAGAATATGGAGCTGATTGTGGATATCGCGCCATTCGCGCAGACGCCGGTACGACAGAAAATGGTCGCGGCATTGTGCGATGAGTTTGCGGTTGGATTTTTTATGTTTGAGTAGTTTGTCGAAAAACTCCCAGAGCTTCAGATATCCCATAAAATCCGAACGTTCGTCGATAAATCGCCGGTGTGCCTGATCAGCCGCTTCCTGGTGTTCGAACGGACGGTCACGTGGGTCTTGCAAGCTGAGTGCAGCGGCGATGATCAGTACCTCATGCAGACAGTTTTCATGTTTTGCGGCCAGAATCATACGCGCGATTCTTGGATCGATCGGAAATTTTGCCAGTTGCCAGCCCAGCCGCGTCAGCCGCTTGTTTTCATCGACGCCACCCAGTTCGGACAGTAACTGATATCCGTCCGTGATCATGCGAGTGGACGGTGGGTCCAGAAAGGGAAAGCTTTCAACGTCGCCAATTTTGAGCGATTTCATGCGTAAAATGACTGATGCTAGGGATGAACGCAGAATTTCGGGGTCGGTAAACTCCGCTCGGGTCTGATAATCCTCTTCTGAGTACAGCCGGTAACACACGCCGCTAGCAATACGCCCGCAGCGTCCGGCGCGCTGGTTAGCCGAAGCGCGTGAAATTTTTTCGGTGTGTAACTGTTCGACCTTGTTACGATAACTGTAACGGTTAATCCGCGCCCATCCGGTATCGATGACATAATGGATACCCGGAACGGTTAACGATGTTTCCGCGACATTGGTAGCAAGCACAATCCGGCGCGCCTGGCCGGGTTTGAAGACGCGTTCTTGATCGCTGAACGAGAGTCGGGCAAATAACGGCAATATTTCAACGCCGGACGCACCGGGCTGTTTCCGGTCAAAGTGATGTTTGCGCAGCGATTCCGTCGTTTCACGGATTTCCCGTTCACCCGGTAGAAAAACCAGAATATCACCGGCATTGCTTATTTGCATGATTTCATCAATGGCATGCAATATTTGTAACCGGATGTCCTGATCCGCTTCGTCAAGTACAGGGGAGTGATAACGTACCTCAACCGGATAAGTACGTCCTGAGACTTCGATAACCGGCGCGTTGTTAAAATGTCGTGAGAAGCGGTCCGCGTCGATTGTGGCAGATGTGACAATCAGTTTGAGATCGGGTCTTGACGGTAGTAACCGGTGGACATAGCCGAGTAGAAAATCGATGTTCAGGCTGCGTTCGTGCGCCTCGTCGATGATGAGGGTGTCGTAAGCCGTCAGTTTAGGATCGCCCTGCGTTTCCGCAAGTAGTATACCGTCAGTCATCAGTTTGATGTAACTTTCGGAGCTGACTTGATCGGAGAATCGGACTTTGTAGCCTACTGCCTGGCCAAGTGACGTGTTGAGTTCTTCCGCAATACGCCGGGCGACTGAACGCGCTGCAATACGGCGGGGTTGCGTATGGCCGATTAAGCCATGTATGCCGCGCTCCAGCTCCAAACAGATTTTTGGCAATTGTGTGGTCTTTCCCGAACCGGTTTCACCGCAGATAATAACGACTTGATTGTCGGCGATAATCTGCTTAATGGTCTCGCGCTTGGCAACAACGGGCAGGTCGTCTGAATATTCAGGTTTGGGGAGATGTGTGAGACGATGTGTTAGCCTCTCCGGCGAGACGGATTTCATCAATGCGCTATCGTTTGCTTTTGCATTACTGCGATAAAAATTTCCGATGACAATTGCGCATCCAGCCATCGAATGACATGTGTATACTGCGATGCATAAAACCAGCTTTTATCGACATGAGCGAACTGGCGAATAAACGGAAAAATAGCGATGTCCGCGGCTGTCAAACGGTCACCCATTAGATAAGCGTTATTTTCGAGCTGTTCGTCAAGCGTTGCGAGAAAGAAACAGGCCTGTTCGCGGTAATAGTGCTCCGGGTGCTCGGGATAACGAACGGCGTATTTATAACGATCGAGCGCTTTTTTGAAAGGCTCGTCGTTTTGGGCAATCCATGCGTGTGCTTTTTCGGATAAACCGCCCGCCTGATCCAGCCACTGATCGGGGTCATTGTTAGATAAAGCCCATTGCATGATGTCCAGACTTTCATCAATGACATGTCCATCGGTCAGGCGTAAAACGGGCACAGTGCCTTTAGGTGAACAGGCTAATAGCGCGTCGGGTTTGTGACGCAGATCGACTTCATGCATATCAACGTCGATACCGCTTTTTTTTATTGCCATTCTGGCGCGAATCGCATAGGGGCAACGGCGAAATGTAAAGAGCAGTGGTTTCATTTGCTGCAAAAACGGTTATGCGGAAGTGCTATTCTGCTCACGATGTTTTTTGATCAGGTCGTAAGCGGTTTGTACTTCCTTGGCTTGCTCGGTGGCGACCGATATCATGTCTTCTGGAAGTCCTTGTCCCATAAGTTTGTCTGGGTGATATTGGCTCATTAGCTTGCGGTACGCGCGTTTAATTTCTTTGTCGGAGCTGTCTCGGGTTACACCCAGTGCTTTATAGGCATCTTCCAGCTTATCGGCGGAAGATGTAGTCTGGCCACCGGCAAAATGCATCTGGTTAACGACCATGTCCAGTAACCGGTCAAATTCCATTCTACTGTAACCCAGATGTCCGGCTATATTTTTCAATAAGCGTGATTCTGCCGTATTCAGTTGTCCATCCGAAAGACCGACACTGATGAGATAGACCAGCAGCATTTGACGTAGGTTACTTGAGAAACCGCATACGGCCATAAATTCAGTTAACTTGGGTTGAATATCGAACGTAGGTGACGCACCGCGTTTGAACAATTCTATCGCCTTGAGACGGTGCTCCGATGTCATGCCGAGTTGCCGCATAAATTGCTCGACATGCGCGACCTCGTTTTCAGAAACACGTCCGTCTGCCTTGGCCAGTTTGCCCATCAGGATAAAGACGGTTTCCAGAAATACGGACTGGCGGCGCGCGGCTGAAAGGGGATTCATGCCGCCCGCGCCGGCGACATTGAACCGGTCAATAAGACTGCCGATCAGAAAGCCAAGAATTCCACCCAGAAAACCTAAAGCAAAAAAGCCGGTTAAGGCACCTAGAATCTTAAACAAAACAGTTCCTGAAAAATCCTAATACCATATTATAGTTGCGTTATTCTGGTCAAAAACCTATGTTTAATATGGTGATGGCAATATATCATACCGATAGAGTTACTCAGACTGCTGTGTTGATGACCGGCTATCAGGTCTGCCGGATAAATCTGCCACATACCAGTCCATGGCAGATGCAAGCCCTTCTTTGATGGCATGCGTCGGTTCGAAGTCCAGTAAACGTCTGGCTTTGGTGATGTCCGCCTGGGAGTGACGGACATCGCCGTCACGAAAATCGGCGTATTCAGGTCGGTGAGTTTCTAAGTGCGGGAATTTGTCCAGCAGTAATGTATGCATCATCTCATAGAGCTGGTTTAGGCTGGTTCGTTCATTTAATGCGACATTATAAACCTGATTGATAGCTGTTTTATCGGTGGTGAGTGCGGACAACAGGTTGGCCTGCACGACATTATCGATATAACAGAAATCCCTGCTGGTCTCACCGTCACCATTAATGTAGAGCGGTTTGTTGCGAATTAATGCTGATACCCATAATGGGATTACTGCTGCATAAGCGCCATCGGGATCCTGTCGTGGACCAAATACATTGAAATAGCGTAATCCAATGGATGATGTTTCATAGCAGCGTGCAAAAACATCAGCATAAAGTTCATTGACATATTTGGTCACCGCATACGGTGAAAGCGGCTGACCGATAACGGATTCTATTTTCGGCAAGTCGGGATGATCGCCATAGGTTGAGCTCGACGCGGCATAAACAAATCGTTTGGCTTTGGCGTCACGCGCTGCGACCAGCATATTCAGAAAGCCGGATACATTACTTTCGTTGGTCAGAATCGGATCGTCAATAGAACGTGGCACCGAGCCCAAAGCCGCTTGATGCAATACAAAATCAATATCCCGGCTAACCGACCTGCAGGTTTCAAGGTCGCGAATATCGCCCTGAACAAACTTAAAATTTTGCCAATCTTCAGGCCCCACAATTGCGCTAACCTGATCAAGATTATGCTGATAGCCTGTTGAAAAATTATCGAGTCCGATCACCCTCTGATTCAATTTGAGCAGAGCTTCCAGCAGATTAGAGCCGATAAAGCCGGCTACCCCGGTGATTAACCAGCAGTACTGGTTTTCAGATAAGTGGTGCTGAATTTCCTGATAACGTGTCATTACAGATAATTCCTCAAAAATCAAATCAAAGTCGCCATACATGTAAACCTGCTGCACAAAGTACGGCGGGGTCAAATGCTGATTTAACATCGATAAAGCAACCATTCTCAACAATCTTACCTTGTATTTCGGGCATTGTTTTGTCGAGAAAATCGGCGTGTGAAACTGCAGCTATCATGGCCTCTGCCTGTGGCAGGTTATCCCATGATTCAAGCGAGATACCATATTCATGTTGTGCTTCATGATTGTCAGTTACCGGGTCGCAGACATGAATTTCAATACCATAATCCTCAAGTTCTCGAATGACGTCAATGACTTTAGAATTTCTCAGATCAGGACAGTTTTCTTTAAATGTTAAACCCAAAACATTAATTTTGGCGCCACGTACATTAAATCCGGCTTTGATGATTTGCTTGATTGTCTGTTCGGCAACATATTTTCCCATGTTGTCGTTGATTCGTCGTCCTGCCAGAATAACTTGCGGCATATAACCAATCATTTCAGCTTTATGCGTCAGGTAGTATGGATCTACACCGATACAATGCCCTCCAACAAGGCCGGGGCGAAACGGTAAAAAATTCCATTTTGTACCCGCTGCTTTAAGAATGTCCAGGGTATCGATATCAAGTTGATCAAAAATCATTGCCAGCTCGTTCATTAACGCGATGTTCAAATCGCGCTGTGTATTTTCTATAACTTTGGCCGCTTCTGCGACTTTGATGTTTGCGGCACGAAATACGCCGGCGGTTATGACACTTTCATATAACTGGGCGATCTTATCCAGTGTTGCGTCATCGTCGCCCGATACAACTTTGACAATTGTAGTGAGTGTGTGTTGTTTGTCTCCTGGGTTGATACGTTCTGGAGAATAACCGACATGAAAATCCTGTTTCCATTTTAACCCAGAATATTTTTCCAAAACCGGTATGCATACTTCTTCTGTTGCGCCTGGATAGACTGTGGATTCATAAATGACAATAGCGCCGGGTTTCATATTCATACCAACCGTTTTGCTCGCTCCTATCAGTGGTCCAAAATCAGGTTGATGGGCCTGGTCGACAGGCGTTGGCACAGCGACTACAAGATAGTCGGCTTGCGACAGATCAGCAGGGTCGGTCGTAAAAACCAGGTGTTTGGCTTGTTGTAAGTCTGTAGTCAAAACTTCGCCGGTTGGGTCGATATATTGGCGATAGTTTTGAATTTTGGCGTCGGAAAGATCGAAACCAATTGTCTGTTGTTTTTTACCAAATTCAACAGCAAGTGGTAAACCAACATAACCTAATCCTACTACAGTTACTGTACCCATAAATTTATTCTCCAGTTCAACGCATGTGTCGTGTTAAAAAATCAAGGTTTATCCTACAGAGATTCGTGATTAGCCGATATTGTACTAAAGCGTAACAATTATTACTTTTTAAGCTGCGATAAGATAATGATACTTGAGTCATGCTAAGTTGATTGTATTTTCGGCTTTTTTGTATAAATAAGCTGTAATGTGCTATAAATGACCATCTATTTTCCGTTAATAAAATTTCTGTATAGCGTATATTGACTCTAGGAATGTACGCAAGATTTATAAGAAGAAACGCTAAGGTGCAGAGTCGATTACTGCGGCACGAAGATAAAAGAAAAAGATTTAGGCAATTATTATTTTGAGGCAACCTCTCATTATTTTTTGTGGCTGGAAAACCGGTGCATAGCTTAACTGGTTTTCAGTTTTTCGTGTCCAAGAAGGTTCTGAAATAGTAAATCAACAAAACACAGTAAATAGGTATAACACAAGCTTATAACAATCAGTTGTTTCTGTAGGACCATGACAAATCGGAGAATTTTATATGCATGATTTTTTTATCGATATTCAAAAAAAATACAGACTAAGCTGTTTAAAAATCATTATTGTCAGCACGGTGATTATACTCGGTTTGGCTGCTTGTGGCGAAACCAAAGATGCAGAGACTCTTATTTCGGAAGCTTTAGAGTTTCAGAAGAAGGGAGATAACAATGCAGCCATTATTCAGTTAAAAAATGCCGTCCAGCAAGAGCCTAAAAACGCACAGGCGCGTTTTTTATTAGGAACGGCTCTATTGGAGAAAAGAGATTTTTTAGCGGCGGAAAAAGAATTGAATAGGGCGCTAGATTTGAAAATGGACCCGCAAAAAGTGCTGCCCACATTAACTCAAGTGTTGTTCGATTTGGGTAAATATCAGCATTTGCTGGATACCTTAGGGGAATATTCGGAGGTCAACTCTGATGAAGTCATGGCCGTGCAAGGTAAAACGCTCATGCTGTTACAGAAACCCCAACAGGCTAAAGCTATATTCGATCGGCTTCTTGCTAAGAATCCGAACGATCCTGAGGCTTTGATTGGGTTGGCTCAATATGCATTGAGCGAAAAAGATTTGCCCTTGGCCATGCAGTATGCCGATCAGGCCATTAGCAAAAATCCTGATAGTTTGGTCGTATGGGTTTTTAAGGCAAATATGTTGCGCGCACAGAATAAACCCGAAGAGGCGCTGGCAGCATTTGAACGGGTTGTGCAATTGTCACCCAAAGATGCCAATGTCTATTATAACAAAGCGATATTAGAAATCGAAATGGGGCGTTTTGAGGAGGCAGAGAGCAGCATTATGCGCATTCGCGAACTTGCGCCAAATACTATAATGCACCATTACTCACAAGCTATGCTGGAGTTCAACCAGGAAAAACATACTGAAGCACTCAGCTCTATTCAAAAGGTACTTAGTGCAGTTCCCGAGCATTTGCCGAGTGTGTTACTGGCTGGCGCAATACAGCTTTCGCTTGAATCCTATGCGCAGGCAGAGCAGTACTTAGAGCAATACCTGAAAAAAAATCCGAATAATATAAATGCGCGTAAGCTCATGATAAATACTTTAATTCGGAGTAATCAAGCCTCGAAAGCCATAGCACATCTGAAACCTGCATTAGAAAGTTCACAACAAGATCCTCAGTTGCTTGCAATGGCAGGCGAGGTCAGTATGCTCAATGGGGATTTTGCAAAGGCTGCCGAGTTTTTTGAAAAAGCCAACAGTCTTGCTCCAAATAACGCCGCATTGCATACGGCACTGGGCATGACGAAATTAGCTATGGGAGACAGGTTGCAAGGAATGGCGGAGCTTGAACTTGCTACGGATTTAGATAAAAACTCCTCGCGTGCTGGAATATTGCTGGCAATGGCGCATTTCCGTTCACAAGATTTTAATCAGGCGTTATCTGTTATTGAAGAACTGGAAAAAGAAGATCCGCAAAACCCACTATTTCAAAACTTAAAAGGTGCCGCGTATTTGGGTCTGAAGGATCTTGCCAAGGCACGCGAATATTTCAGTAAGGCTGTGGCTATTAAATCCGATTTTTTCCCGGCAATTTCAAATTTGGCACGGCTTGATGTGCATGATCAAAAACCGGAGGCGGCCAGGCAGAGATTGGTAGAGTTCCTTAAAACTGATGACAAACATATTCAAGCGATGAATACGCTGTCGACTTTGGCGTTATCTCAAGGAAAAACAGAAGAAGCGATACAGTGGTTAGAGCGTTCGATGAAAAAAAATCCGAATGATCTGGATCCTGCATTACATCTGGCTGGTCATTACTTGAGACAAGGGCAGAAAGAGAAAGCGCTGCAGCTTTCAAGAAAGCTTTATGGAGCGCACTCTAATGAGCCTCGAGTGCTCGAGTTGCTCGGACAAGTTCAGCTTGCCCATGATGATCGTGCTGCCGCTCTAGAAAGCTACGAAAAACTAGCTGCTCAACTACCTAACTCTGCGGCGGCGCAGTTAAGAATTGCCGACATCAATTCTCAAATGAAAGATTACTCGGCAACGGATACGGCTTTGAAAAAAGCATTGCTTATCGACCCCGACTATATAGACGCGAAAGTTGCACAGGCTAGATTGGCCGTTCTGGAAAATAAGGAAGATGAAGCAATAGCCATTGCAAAGAAAATACAAAAAGATTACCCCACTTTGCCGGTTGGCCATGATCTTGAAGGCGATTTGCTAATGCAGCAGCAGAAACCCAAAGTGGCGCTGCAGGCCTACGAAAAAGCCTTCTCAATCCAGCAATCTGGTGGATTGATGATGAAAATTCATAGCGCTCTGGAGTTTTCCGGGAATAAGCAAAAAGCTCATGACCGACTTACACAGTGGGTGGCGAATCATCCGAATGACACTACCTTACGGCTATATTTGGCTAATACTTATCTTTCCAAACAGCAGACCGAGCTTGCATTAAAAGAATATGAGGCGATTTTACAAACTAACCCGAAGAATATGACATCCTTAAATAATCTGGCTTGGTTGTACTTTGAGAAGAATGATCCGCGTTCACTGGAGTATGCACAAAGGGCTTATCAATCCGCTCCCAATGCGCCGGCCGTTCAAGATACCTTGGGTTGGATTTTGGCCAAACATGGTAAAACGGATCGTGCACTTGAGCTATTGGAGCGCGCCGCATCGCAGCTACCCGATAATCCAACTATCCAATATCATTATGCTGATCTTCTGGTAAAAGCCGGTAAGCGTGATAATGCTCGTAAAATTTTGTTCAGAATTACGGAGTTCGATACAAACTTTCCAGAGATCGAAGAAGCCAAAGCACTCTTGCAGCAAGTGCAGTAATCAATCAGTTTTGCTTGTTGTTGCGTAACCGTCTGACCCGACCACCCGGAAATCATTCAATTACTAAATCGAATGATTTCCGGTGATAATGACAGCAATTCATCGACAGGGCTGTCTGGCCAGACTTTCAATCATTTCTCAGGAAATTCTTTCCTTTACCCAATTGTCTACACTGTCAAGTGCCGCAGGCAATTTATCAGGTTGCGTACCGCCGGCCTGAGCCATGTCTGGCCGTCCACCCCCTTTACCGCCGACTTGCCGGGCAACGAAATTGACAAGTTCACCAGCCTTAACCTGTTCTGTGAGATTGCTGCTTACGCCTGCGATTAGTGTGACTTTTTGCGCCTCAATCGAGGCCAGAACAACGATACAGGTCTTGAGCCTATTTTTGAGTTTGTCGAGTGTTTCACGTAGTGATTTAACACTGGCGCCTTCTAAGTTCGCAGTAAGCACCTTGATTCCTTTAATGTCCCGAGCCTGATCAGCCAACCCGGAACTTTGATAACCCGCCAGCTTGTTTTTTAGCTGTGTGAGTTCTTTTTCGGTGTGTTTAACATTGTCGATGATTTGCGCGATTTTCTGGTCGATTTCCTGAGGACTGGTCTTGAGTGTTTGCGCGATGTTCTGTAACTGTACTTCACGCTGCTGAACATAATCAACAGCCGCTTTGCCAGTAATAGCCTCAATACGCCGGATACCTGCGGCAATGCCTGTTTCACTAGTGATTTTGAAAAAACCAATCTGCCCGCTTTGTGCAACATGCGTCCCACCACACAGCTCCGTAGAGAATTCGCCCATACCGATAACACGTACGACATCGGCGTATTTTTCTCCAAACAGCGCCATCGCACCTTGTTTGATCGCATCGTCGTAGGGCATATGTTCTGCCGTAATAGTCCGGTTATAACGAATTTGTTCATTGACCAGGCGTTCTATTTCACAGATTTCCTCGGTTGTCAGCGGTGTGTTATGTGAAAAATCAAAGCGCAGGCGACTGGCATCGACCAATGAGCCTTTCTGTGTGACATGGTTGCCCAGTATTTTACGTAATCCGGCATGCAGCAGGTGGGTGGCAGAGTGATTGTTGGCAGTGCTGGTTCGGGTGGTTGGATTAACCCTGGCTTGTATCTGATCCTGGACAGCCAATCGGCCGTTTTGGAGTTGACCTTGGTGACCGAATACGTCTGCCTGAATTTTTTGTGTATCATGAACGATAAACGTTCCGTTTGTGGCGATTAATTCGCCGCTATCGCCGACTTGACCGCCGGATTCCGCGTAAAACGGTGTGTGATCCAGTACGATTACGCCTTCATCGCCAGCTTCGATAAATTCGACGGGACTGCCAGCTTTGTAGATAGCCAAAATTTCGGCGTCATGTTGTAGTGCGTCATAACCGTGAAAAACGGTTTGATCGCCGCTATAACTGAGTCCTTCGGCCATAGTAAATTTGTTGGCAGCACGGGCTTGTTCGCGTTGGCGATCCATGGCCTTCTCAAAACCGGCATTATCAACACTGATGCCTCGTTCACGAGCAATATCTGCGGTTAAATCCAGCGGAAACCCGAAAGTGTCGTAAAGACGAAAAGCGGTTTCACCGTCGAGCGCTGTAATGTTATCAGCGAGTGCAGTTTCTAGTACCTGCATACCGTGTTCCAATGTTTCGGCAAAGCGTTCTTCTTCCTGGCGTAGTACGTCTGTGACGCGTTCTTGAGCAGTGCTTAATTCGGGGTAGGCTTCACCCATCACCGCACTTAAGTTGGCAACCAGCTTATGGAAAAACGGTTTAGTCTGTCCCAAGCGATAACCGTGGCGGATAGCGCGGCGGATAATGCGCCGCAATACATAGCCACGTCCTTCGCTGCTCGGAATGATACCGTCAGTAATCAAGAATGCGCAGGCGCGAATGTGGTCGGCGATGACTTTAAGCGAGTTATCTTCAAGTTTGTTTGTATCTGTTACCCGTGCGGCAGCTTTAATCAAATCCTGGAATAGATCGATATCGTAGTTACTATGGACTTGCTGCATTACAGCGGAAATTCGTTCCAACCCCATTCCGGTATCAACCGATGGTTTGGGTAACGGGTGCAATTCGCCTTTGCTGTCGCGGTTATATTGCATAAATACCAGGTTCCAGATTTCAACATAACGATCACCTTCCGCGTCCGGAGAACCTGGAGGGCCGCCAGCGATATCCGGACCATGGTCGTAAAATATTTCCGTGCAGGGACCGCAGGGGCCGGTATCTCCCATTTGCCAAAAGTTGTCGAGTGTGTCGATACGAACAAAACGAGTGGAATCTATACCGATTTCATTGAGCCAGATGTCGGCTGCTTCATTATCTTCCGCATAAACAGTAACCCATAATTTATCCTGAGGCAGGCCGAGCGTAATTGTGAGAAATTCCCATGCCAGCCGAATGGCGTCATGTTTGAAGTAGTCACCGAAACTGAAATTTCCCAGCATTTCAAAGAAAGTGTGGTGCCGTGCAGTATAGCCGACATTTTCCAAATCATTGTGCTTGCCCCCGGCGCGTACGCAGCGCTGTGAACTGGCTGCCCGGGAATAATTTCTCTGGTCTTGGCCCAAAAAAACATCCTTGAACTGCACCATGCCCGCATTTGTGAACAGTAAGGTTGGATCGTTAGCAGGAACCAAAGGGCTTGAAGGGACTATAGTATGGCTGTGTGACTCAAAGAAATCTAAGAATTTTTGTCTTATCTCGTTGCTTTTCATATATGTAGAGATTATTTAAACCTATGTAATTCAACAACTGTTGTACCGAGTGCTTCTCCGTTGATTATTGCCAGATTTTCAATGTGGACACGAACCGTAATCATTTGACCCATTTCCGGTAGATTGTCGTTTGTCAGAATAATAATTTCGCCTGTGTTATCTTCAAGCACATAGGCTTTTAAATCAATGATAGGAATGCGCGTAGGTTTTTTAGTAATACCCTGTAGCTGAACCGTTCTTCCATCAAAATTGGCTGGAGATGCATTGATCTGATGAATCGTCGTGATTCCGCCGGCATAGATATATCCGGCTAAAGAAAACAGCATAAACAAAACGATAATCTTAGTTGTTGCAAGTACTTTCATAGTTCACCCTCACTTTCATATAAAAGTACTTGACGGATGATGTCCGACGAAAAACCACGGCTTAATAGAAAACGTGTTTGTTTGCCACGCTCTTTGAGAGTGCCGGGTGGTGTGCCAAATTTCTTTTGCCAGATTTGCTGGGCTATTTCCAAATCTGATGCTTTGAGTTCGGGCAGTAGTGCGGCGATATTTTTTTCATCAACGCCCTTTTCTTTGAGTTCACGTATAATGTACAGGCTACCGAACCGGGGTCTGCGTACTCGACAGGTTTGCTCTGCAAAGCGTTTGGTTGACAGATAGCCTTGTTGTTCAAGCCGATCGAGCAAGTCGGACAATATGTGCGGCGATTGTGTGTGGACAGACAATTTACCTTCCAGTTCACGCCGGGAATATTCGCGTTTTGCCAGATAGCGCAATGCTCTTGTTTCCAAGTTTGGCGCATTGCTGGTAGGGGGTGTCATTCTTCAGTCCCGTTTCGCGCTTGAGTTGACTGGCATGGATCAAAAATACCGACTACTTCACGGATTTTTTGTTCAATTTCCTGTGCGATGTCTGAATGTTCTTTGAGGTATTCACGGACATTGTCTTTACCCTGGCCAATTTTCTGCTCTTTATAAGAGTACCAAGCGCCAGCTTTATCAATTAATTTATGTTGTACACCCAGTTCGATAATCTCGCTCTCACGTGAAATACCTTCGCCATACAGGATGTCGAATTCGGCTTGTTTAAAGGGTGGGGCAACCTTGTTTTTGACGACTTTAACACGTGTTTCGTTACCGATTGTTTCATCACCCTTCTTGATAGCGCCTGTGCGACGTATATCGAGCCGTACGGAGGAATAGAATTTAAGTGCATTTCCTCCCGTAGTGGTTTCGGGGTTTCCAAACATGACGCCGATTTTCATGCGTATTTGGTTGATGAAAATTACCATCGTGTTGCTGCGCTTGATATTGGCCGTCAGTTTTCTGAGTGCCTGAGACATCAGTCTGGCCTGTAATCCCATTTGAGGGTCACCCATTTCACCTTCGATTTCAGCGCGGGGTGTAAGCGCGGCAACGGAATCGACGACAACGATGTCGATTGAACCAGACCGAACCAGCATATCGGCAATTTCCAGCGCTTGTTCGCCGTTATCGGGTTGCGAAATCAAAAGCTCTTGAACGTTAACGCCTATTTTTTTCGCATAGTGAGGATCCAGGGCATGCTCAGCATCGATGAACGCTGCTGTGCCGCCAAGTTGTTGCATTTCTGCGATGACTTGCAAGGTAAGCGTTGTTTTGCCTGAAGATTCCGGGCCGTAAATCTCTATAACACGACCACGAGGCAAACCACCTACACCTAATGCGATGTCCAGGCTGAGTGAGCCGGTGGAAACTACTTGTATATCGTTGGCGACATCGTTAGTGCCCATCCGCATAATCGAGCCTTTGCCGAACTGTTTTTCGATTTGAGCTAAGGCGACGGCGAGTGCTTTGCTTCTGTTTTCGTCCATATTTTTTCCTGTAGTTAATCGATAGATTATCGCATATTCAAATTGGCTTAATGAAGCATGTTGTTTTCAATTAGTTCTTTAGATTATTAAATCCATAAAAACAGGCCTCGAGTATCTTGTCAGGCTAGGCTATAATAACGAATTCAATCGAGTATGGCAGACTTGTGAAATTTTTCTGCTAATGCTTTTGCGTATATTGTAAACATACTGATAAAGAAATAGGGAGAGCAACAATCCGAATCATATTATTAGGCGGTCCTGGTGCCGGTAAAGGTACGCAAGCCAATTATATCAAGGCGTATTTCGATATTCCGCAAATTTCAACAGGTGATATGTTGCGAAGCGCTGTCAAAGCTGGCACTGAGTTGGGCGTGATGGCGAAAAAAATTATGGATGCTGGCGGGCTGGTATCAGATGACATTATTATCAATCTGGTTAAAGAGCGTATTGCTGATCCGGACTGTGAGAAGGGGTTTTTATTTGATGGTTTTCCCCGCACCATTCCACAAGCGGAGGCCCTGAAAGCGGCAGATATTTTTATCGATTGTGTTGTTGAAATCGATGTGGCGGACGAGGAAATTATACGACGCATGTCGGGCCGTAGAGTCCATCCCGCTTCCGGTCGCACCTATCATAAGGAATTTAATCCCCCGAAAATTGAAGGTCAAGATGATATAACCGGTGAGCCATTGATTCAGCGGGACGATGATAAGGAAGAAACGGTTAGAAAACGATTGGCGGTTTACCATGAACAGACTAAACCGCTGGTTACATACTATACAGAATGGTCTAATGAAGGCTCGCAACATGCACCCCGATATATCAAAGTTCCCGGTGTTGGGAGCGTTGAAGCGATTCGCGATAGAATTCTGGCGGCATTAAAAGAATAGTAACCGCTGTTTCTTGTTTATTCCTAATTGAACTGCTTTCCAGATCAAACCCGGTATTAGCGGCGGATTCATCGTCGCAAGAAGTTCTGTTTTGCTGGGGGCGGCATTAATAAATTGTAACTGTTGTAGTGTTTTACTTACGATTTGATCAATCAGAAGAGAGAAATATTTATGTCAATAAAAAATGCATTTTATGCCCAATCAGGAGGAGTAACCGCTGTCATTAATGCTTCTGCGGCAGGCGTAATCGAGACCGCGCGTCAGCATGCCGATAAAATTGGTAATATCTATGCAGGTCGCAATGGTATTATCGGTGCCCTGACGGAGGATTTAATTGATACCAGCGCCGATTCGGCGGAAGCAATTGCTGCTTTGCGTCATACGCCATCGGGCGGATTTGGTTCATGCCGTTACAAGTTGAAAAGCATTGAACAAAACCGCCGTGAGTATGAACGTTTAATTGAAGTATTCAAAGCGCACAATATCGGATACTTTTTCTATAACGGCGGAGGTGACTCTGCTGATACTTGTCTTAAAGTGTCTCAAATTTCCGATACGTTGGGTTATCCAATTCAAGCTATTCATGTGCCAAAGACTGTCGATAACGATTTGCCGATAACCGATTGCTGTCCGGGCTTTGGTTCGGTTGCCAAATATATCGCAGTGTCTACACGCGAAGCCAGCTTTGATGTGGCCAGTATGGCCAAGACATCAACCAAAGTGTTCGTGCTTGAAGTGATGGGGCGCCATGCAGGTTGGATAGCGGCGGCCGGTGGATTAGCATCAAGTGAGGATTGCGAGATCCCCATAGTTATTTTATTCCCGGAAATTACTTTTGATAAGGCAAAATTTCTGGCGAAAGTGGATCGATATGTCCAGGAATTTGGTTATTGTTCTGTTGTCGTGTCTGAAGGTGTTAAGGGCGAAGACGGGAAGTTTCTTGCCGATCAGGGATTGCGGGATGCTTTCGGTCATGCGCAGCTGGGTGGCGTGGCACCTGTTGTGGCTAACATTATCAAGGATGGCCTGGGATTGAAATATCACTGGGGTGTGGCTGATTATTTGCAACGTGCTGCACGCCATATTGCATCCAAAGCGGATGTCGAGCAAGCGTATGCAATGGGTAAAGCCGCAGTCGAGTATGCACTTGCCGGGCATAATTCCGTTATGCCTACCATAGATCGCGTGTCCAATTCACCCTATAGCTGGAAAGTAGGCATGGCGCAGCTTTCGGATGTTGCAAATGTGGAAAAAATGATGCCAACTGAATATATTAGTGAAGACGGATTCGGTATTACTGAGGCTTGCCGAGAATATCTTCAACCACTGATAGAAGGGGAAGATTATCCGCCCTATAAAAATGGCTTACCCGACTATGTGCGGTTAAAAAATATTGCAGTTGCAAAGAAACTGAGTAAGTTTGAAATCTAGAGCGTGAAGAAGATACATTAAAACAACAAGTACAAATAAAATATGTATTTTTAGGTCAAGATTTTGGACAGGTGTTTAATTATGTGGGATTATTAGGCCAACATTTTACATATGATTGATGGTCTGACTTTAAAGTGGAGTTCTTTATGTCTAACGGTTTAATTATCGCAATTGGTAGTGGAATTCTGGCACTGGTATACAGTGGCATTTGGATCAGAGGCATTTTTGCTCAGTCTACAGGTGATGAGCGTATGCGGGAGATCGCATCTGCCGTACAGGAGGGTGCGACGGCGTATCTTCATCGTCAATATAGAACAATAGGTATCGTCGGATTGATTTTATTTCTGATTATCGGTTTGGTGTTGACGTGGAGTACCGCACTGGGTTTTGCGCTTGGTGCTGTTTTGTCTGGTGCTGCTGGTTATCTCGGAATGAATGTTTCTGTCCATTCTAATGTGCGAACGGCTGAAGCAGCGCGGACGGGTTTTGACGAAGCGCTTGCGATTGCTTTCCGCGGTGGCGCTGTTACCGGTATGCTCGTTGTCGGTCTGGGCCTTCTTGGTGTTGCCGGTTATTGTGCCTGGCTATTTAATGGAGCAGAGCCTGGCACATCGGTTAGTGATGTCATCAAACCTTTGGTCGGTTTTGCTTTTGGCGGCTCGCTGATTTCTATTTTTGCACGTTTGGGTGGCGGTATCTTTACCAAGGGTGCTGACGTAGGTGCGGACTTGGTGGGTAAAGTCGAGGCAGAGATTCCCGAAGATGATCCGCGAAATCCTGCGGTGATTGCAGATAACGTTGGTGATAACGTTGGTGATTGTGCAGGGATGGCTGCAGATTTGTTTGAGACGTACGCTGTAACAATTATTGCGACTATGCTGTTAGGCGCATTACTTTTTGTCGACAATGCGATGAGTGCTGTGATTTATCCATTGATGTTGGGAGCAGCTTCCATTGTTGCATCAATTATCGGTTGCTACTTTGTCAAGATGCAAGAGGGTGGTACGGTGATGAAAGCGCTCTATCGGGGACTGATTGTTGCAGGTGGTATTGCTTTATTCATTTACTTGCCTGTAACCGTATGGTTCATGGCTGATATGTCGCTGGAAGTGGCTGGTGTTGAAGTTACCGGAGGAGCGCTGGTTTTACGTGTATATCTAGCTGCTGCAATAGGCTTGCTGCTGACTGGTGCAATGGTTGTTATTACTGAATACTATACGTCAACCGATTATCAGCCCGTAAAACATATCGCTGAAGCTTCTACTACCGGTCATGCAACCAATATTATTGCCGGTCTTGGTGTTTCCATGCGTGCTACAGCTGCACCGGTGATGGCAGTCTGTCTGAGTATTTTAATGGCTTACTCGTTAGCAGATTTGTATGGTATTGCCATCGCGGCAACTGCGATGCTGTCAATGACAGGTATTATTGTGGCACTTGATGCTTATGGACCGATTACCGATAACGCAGGTGGTATTGCAGAGATGGCGGATATGCCGGACACGGTGAGGGCTATTACCGATCCACTTGATGCGGTGGGTAATACGACCAAAGCAGTGACCAAAGGTTATGCGATTGGCTCTGCAGGGCTTGCGGCATTGGTGCTATTTGCAGATTATACACACGGACTCGAAACCGCTGGTCATGACCTGACATTTGACTTATCCAATCATATGGTGATCGTCGGTTTATTCATCGGCGGTTTGATTCCCTATCTGTTTGGTGCTATGTCTATGGAAGCAGTTGGGCGTGCAGCGAGTTCTGTGGTTATTGAAGTGCGTCGGCAATTTAAGGAAATTGACGGCATTATGAATAACACCGCAAAACCTGATTATTCCCGTGCTGTGGACTTGTTGACCAAGGCAGCGATTAAGGAAATGATGGTGCCGTCACTATTGCCGGTACTGGCACCGTTGTTGGTTGGTGTATTGCTCGGGCCCCAGGCTCTGGGTGGTGTACTGATGGGCTCCATCGTAACAGGTTTATTTGTAGCAATTTCTATGACAGCCGGTGGTGGCGCTTGGGATAATGCTAAGAAGTATATTGAGGATGGTAATTTTGGCGGCAAAAACAGTGAAGCGCATAAGGCGTCAGTAACAGGTGATACTGTTGGTGATCCTTATAAAGACACTGCAGGCCCTGCGATTAATCCTCTAATCAAAATTATCAACATCGTAGCGCTAATGATAATTCCATTGCTGTAACTGGATTTTTACAAAGTAAAAAAAGCACACCTGAGTGGTGTGCTTTTTTTATGAATGGTAGCGACGAAGACTCAATTAAGGAACATGTGCAATACATGTTGATGTTCATCTTAATTGCCTCGAAGTTTGATACCGAGTAATTTAATTTTACGGTATAAATGCGTGCGTTCCAGTCCGGCGCGCTCAGCAACGCGTGTCATGTTGCCGTTTTCTTCTTCGATGAGTCTTTCAAAATACGTCTTTTCAAATAAATCTCTTGCTTCCCGCAAAGATAAATCAAAAGGAATATCAGGAGTAGAGGCTACCGTCGAGGCGGTTTCAGGGAAAACCATAGCCTGTTGTACGACATCCGCTGTAATTTCATCGCTAGTGCAGGTCAGTGCCAAAGAACGTACAACGCCGGTTAGCTGTGTCAAATTGCCGGGCCAATCATAATTCCGCAGGCAATTAAGTGCAGCGGTGCTGAATTGTAGCGAGGGCGAAACATCGCCTGATTCGGCCAAACCCGATAGAATTTGATTGGCTAAATCGGGAATGTCTTCACGATGTGAGCGTAGAGAAGGTACACTAATGTTGAGGCCACTGATTGATTCATATAGTTTGGTATGATATTGACCCTGTGTGGCGAGTTCAGCCAAAGGTTTAGACGTTGCACAAACCAATCGAACATTATATTTTTCCAACTTGCTGAGTAGTAGCAACAGCCCTTTTTGAGCCAGTTTATTGATTTCGCCAATATCTTTTAGAAACAGTAACCCATCTCTTGCTTGCTCTAATAAATCTAATGGTTTTTCAGCCAAAATTGCTAGTGTTTCGGGTTCGACCCATGGTGTATTCGGGCGGTGAAGGAAACGTGCGCAAATATCCATACCGACGCCTGGTTCACCCATTAATAGTAAGGGTGTTTTTAGGTGGATAATTTTTTCTAATTTTTTTTTGAGCTCGACGATTAAGGCACCTTTGCCTAAACTAGCCAAGGATAAAGCCGTTTGATGCCGATTTTGACCACCGCGCATTGCTTTACCAACAGTGGTGAGTAGTTTCTGAAGTGGTATGGGTTTTTCTAAATATCCAAATGCGCCAATACGTGTAGCCTCAACTGCGGTTTCAATAGTGCCATGTCCTGACATCATGATAACGGGCATGGTTAGCATACCGCCACTGGCCCAATCTTTGAGTAGTGTTATACCGTCTGTATCGGGCATCCAGATATCTAGTAGCACCAAATCAGGTCTTGTCTGGTTGCGCCACACGCGAGCCTGTTCAGCATTCTCGGCAAGTGCGACGCGATAACCTTCATCGCGTAAAATTTCGGATAATAATTCTCTTATTCCAATTTCGTCATCAACAACTAATATAGTGTTATTTGTCATCATTATTTTGTTATCCTTAGACTTTTTTAGCTAAGTGACTCTAAATTTTCATACACGGGCAGAATAATTGTAACTTGAGCCCCCTGTGGTTCCAGGTTCTCAATATGTATTACGCCTGAATGCTCTTCGATAATTTTTTTTACAATCGGTAAACCAAGTCCGGTACCCTTTGGTTTTGTAGTGACATAAGGCTCGAAAATCCTTGGTTTGACTTCATCTGAAAAACCGTATCCATTATCGCGAATGGATAGTTGTATCGTATCCTGAGTTGATCGAGTTATAATTTCGATAACAGGTTTTTCGATTTCATTTAACGCATCCTGTGCGTTGAGTAGCAGATTGTGCAGTACCTGGCGTAACTGCGTGGAATCACCATAAATGGCAGGTAGATGATTTGCCAGTGTTCGTTTGATATGAATGCGGTCACGCGCTTTGTGTGAAATGTTGGTGGTTTCATAGAGCGTTAATACTTCCTGTACTAGGTTGTTTACATCGAGCGCTGATCTCTCAAGTGTTGGTGTACGGGCATATTGGTTAAACTCATTTACCATGCGTTTCAATGCTTCAACCTGATTAACGATGGTTTCAGTCGAGCGCTGTAGAATAATTGCATCTTGTTCATTGAGCTTTTTAGCCAATTTATGCTCTAACCGTTCGGCGGAAAGTTGAATCGGTGTTAACGGATTTTTGATTTCGTGTGCAAGCCGTCGCGCGATCTCGCTCCATGCAACGGTTCGTTGTACTTGTAAAAGATTCGTAATGTCGTCAAAAACAACAACGCCGCCGTCGCCTGAGTTTGTCGGTAGCTGTGTGCCACGTAAAAGTAGCACTTGATTGTTGCCATCGCTGTTACGTGTCATTTGTCGCTCCCATACTTCTGTTTCATTGGAATCGAAGCCCGCACGGATTTCTTGCAGCAAAGCTTGCATCTGAGGTTCTTTTTCTACACAGCCATCGATAACCGAACCATCGAGACTGATTAAAGGTACTTGTAGAATTTGTTCAGCACTTCTGTTAGCTTTGACTAATACTTGGTTTTCGTCAAAGACGAGCACGCCGGATGAGAGGTTGGCTAAAATACTTTCTAGATGCGTACGTGCGCTTTCAACCTCATTTTGATTATGCTGGGCGATTGCACGTGCTTCTTCCAGTTGTTGAGTCATTAGATTGAAAGACTGGGTCAAGATACCTAGCTCATCGCGGCTTTGTACGAGATGACGGCGGCTGTAATCACCTTGGGCAATAGCTCGGGTGCCCTCCGCTAACATTCCGAGTGGGGCGCTTAAATTTTCACTCAATAATGAAGCTGTAGCCAAGGCTGAAAAAAGCGATAGCAGTAGCGCCAGTGTTAGAGTCACACTATATAACCGAGTCAATCCTTGTCGCGATAATGAGAGTTCCTGGTAATCCCAATAGCCTTCCTGTACTTTTTCTGCATTATGTGCGAGTTGCTCCGGAACGGATTGAAGGAGCTGGAGTACACGGATGTCATCGTTCAGGCTCAAAACATTCACGGGTACCAGTACACGTAGATAGAGGCCTTTATCGGCAATCGACTCGATGGTGCCATACGCTTTTTGTGTTCTTATATGGCGTTTGATGTTTCCACTTAGGGCTTCAGGAAATAACGTCAGATTATTTTCGCTGGAGAATGCGATAACTTTTCCATCCTGATTAAACAAGGTGGCTTCTTCTATTTGTGTTTGCAGTAATAATTCATTGAGTGCAGCCACTTGGGACGTTGAAGGCTCGGACAAAGACAGTGCGGCTACTTTTGCTTTCTTTTGCAATTCTTCCAGCCGATTTTCCAGCATAGTTTGACCCAAATGCAAGCCACTCTCCAATGCTCGATCAACTTTGACATCGAACCATGATTCAATACTTTTTTCCAGAAACTGGACGGAAATCGTATAGATAAGGACGCCAGGTAGAATAGCCATTAATGAAAAAATCAATAATAATCGTAAAGCCAGTCTTGAGCCAAAGACACCTGATTTTAGACGTCTTCTGAAACGCCATAATAGATATCCAACAACAAAGATAAAAAGCAGTACAAAAACAATATTGATTATGAGCAATAATTGGTAGCGCCGCTCAAAGAAATCTGTGTTAGCCCCAGCAGTAGCCAACAAAAATAGCATGATTGCACCTAGTCCAGCACCGATAATTAAAACATATCTCATTGATTACCGAAGATATGAAACGGTTTATCTGGTGCTGGCAGCTGCATTTGCCATTCCAAGCGGTCAGAACTTAAATTCCAGGCACTTGATCCAAGTGCTTCAACTTGAAAAGGTTTGGGCATACGTGTCAAATCTAACCATAATCTGAGTGTGGCATTGTACCGGACATTGGGTTTTAATTCATATTCGATTGTTAATGGTTGATCACGCAATTTCTGCAATCCTATGAGAGCACCTTTTAAAGTCGAGTAATTCCTTGAAAATGTACCATCATTAAGTTGGTAATGGCGTGTGAGTGCGTGGTAACGTAAACCGGTCCGTGTTTTTATACGTGCCACTTCTTTGTCAACCCAATACCACCTGGATTCAACAAGCGTAAACTTATTTACAAAATACAATACGACACCCTTTTCCAGAGCTTGCTCTAATGTCGGATTGAGTTCAATTGTGGAATCGATGCTTACCGTATAGCCATCGTCTACGGCAGTCAGTTTAAACGAGCGTACTTGAATCGTGCCGTAAGCCAGTGTATCGGTAACGAAAATACAAGTGAAAAAAAACAAGCAGATAAGAATGACATTCTTGCGGGTCATGACAATTTATTGCTTGTGCAACAACGCATAAAAGAAACCATCGTGCTGATTATTCTGTAGTAGGCCGCCATCATTAATCTCGGGTTCGGGCAGCGGTTCAACACGTGCATCCGGGTGATGCTGTAAGAATTCGTCGATAAGCCATGTGTTTTCTTCCATAAACACCGAACAGGTTACATAGAGCAACTTACCATTTTTAGCTAAAATTTGCCATAATGCATGTAAAATTGACCGTTGTTTCAAAACTAAAGTATGAAGATCAGTTTCACGTCGCAACCATTTAATGTCGGGGTGGCGGCGGGTAACACCCGATGCGGAGCACGGTACATCAGCTAGAATGCGGTCAAACGGCTTTCCATCCCACCATGAATTGGGGTTTGCCGCATCTCCGCAGGCAATTTTATAGGCTTGCAATTTTAAGCGTTCGAGGTTTTGCGTGACTCGGTTAAGTCTGGTTTCATCATGATCTAGGATGGTTAATGAAATATCTGCTAGTTCAAGCAGATGGGTGCTTTTCCCTCCCGGTGCTGCACAGGCATCAAGTACATGCATCCCCTGTTTCACCTTAAGTAATGGTGCTGCCAGTTGTGCGCCGGCATCTTGAACGGAAACAAATCCTTCACTAAATCCTGGTAATTTTTCGACATTAACCGATTGCTTGAGCGATAGAGCACCATGCCAAATAAGCTGGGATTCCATGCCGTGCGCTAAAAGTAGTTGTTGATAGTCATTGACATTAATTTTGCGCTGATTGACACGTAATGTCATGGGTGGATGTTGATTGTCGGTATGTAAAATTGTGGGGAAATGCTCTGGATATTGTGAGCGTAGCTTATCAATCCACCATTGTGGGTGGGAGTAAAGGCCGACCTCCTTTTGGGCTGCTTTTGTCAGTAAATCGTCTTTTTGTCGTAAAAAGTTGCGGAGTACTGCATTGACCAGTCCTTGTATTTTTTTGTTGCGGGTTAATGTGCGTGAGGCCGAAACGGTCTGATTAATAATTGTATATACTTTTGTTTTACTATAAATCAGTTGATATAGCCCGATCAGCAACAGGTAATAAATTTTTTGACTTTGAGGTGGTTTTTTGAGTAAGATTGTCAGAATTTCAGTCAATTGACCGTAAAAGCGCAGTACACCATAGCTAAAGTTTTGAATAGCGCCTTTTTGCTGATTTGAAAGAGATGCGTGTTTTTGCCAGCATTGTTGTAGAGCGTGCGATAAGCTAGACCCTGTCATCACTTTATCGACAACGGTAACAGCAATCAGCTGTGTTTTAATCATGCGTCGATCCCTGCAAATTTTCGTGGGTGTCGAAGTGGTCGTCGACAGTCATATCAAAGCCGGTTATGAATGCGGCGGCATTCAATCTTTTACTCCCGGCTTTTTGTACGACTTCGAGCTTCAATGATCCTGATCCACAGGCAACGAGAATACCGCTAGGATCAATTGCTAAAATTTTTCCGGGGTGATTGCTTTGTTTTGAATTTTTGCAAGCCTGCCATATTTTGATGCTATTTCCATGAAAAATCGTATATGCACCGGGTGATGGATTAAAGGCACGTATCATCCGTTCAATGTTTTCGGCGGGCTGTTTCCAATCAATTTTTGCTTCTTTTTTATTAATTTTTGCAGCGTAGCAGGCCTGAGATTCGTCCTGTTGTACCGGTGGTAGTTTTTGTTGAGCCAGTAAATTCAGTGAATCAATAATGGCTTGCGCGCCCAAAATTGATAATTTGTCATGTAACGTCTGAGTTGTGTCATCATCGGCGATAGGAGTATTTTTTTTTAGCAACATGGCGCCAGTATCTAGCCCTTCATCCATTTGCATGATGGTAATGCCGGTTTCTGTGTCGCCAGCCAGTATAGCTCTGTGAATTGGCGCCGCTCCGCGCCAGCGCGGTAGTAGAGAGGCATGGATGTTCAAGCACCCATAACGTGGAATGGTGAGTACGGCCTTCGGTAGAATCAGCCCATAAGCGGCCACTACCATCACATCTGCATTATTTTCATCTAAAAACTCATGCCAGTGAAAATCTTTCAGAGAAGCGGGTTGGCGTAGCGGTAGATTATGTGATTCGGCTAATTGTTTGACTGGACTAGCATGTTTTTTCATACCTCTGCCTGCTTGCCGATCTGGTTGTGTAAGCGTCAGAACAATTTCATGGCCTTCAGAGATCAGCGCATCGAGTGCGGTTGCTGCGAATGCCGGCGTACCCGCAAAAATAATTTTCATGATGCTATCGTATTATGTTCTGGATTGATTGCTGCAGGTGAAAAATAATCAAGCGTATAATTTGCATTACATGGTGTTGCGCTGATTCTTTTTTAATTTTGCCAATACTCGGGATTGCTTGAATTGCGACCAATACTCAACAAAAACTTTGCCCTCAAGATGGTCCATTTCATGTTGTATGCATACGGCTAAAAGCCCTTTTGCGTCGAGTGTAAATGATTCACCTTGTGCGTTTAGTGCTGTGACAGTGATTGATTCAGCGCGTGTGACTTTGCCAAAAATACCCGGTACCGACAAACAGCCTTCCTCAAATTCATGCACACCATCACGCGAAACAATTTTCGGGTTGATGAAAACATACAGTTGATCCTGTGTTTCCGAGACGTCCAGGACGATGATGCGCTTGTGTACATCGACTTGTGTTGCTGCCAGGCCAATTCCAGGTGCCGCGTACATGGTGTCGGCCATGTCTTGAATGAGCGTGCATATTTGAGCGTTTACCTCAGTGACGGGTGTTGCCACTGTATGAAGCCGTTTATCGGGATATTGTAAAATTTTTAGAATAGCCATGAAAAATTATCTATTTTAACAAATCAAACAGTTTATATAGACCGTATCATTGGCAAGTAATTCTATACTCGTTGAAATACTTATAGTCTCCGAGGTTATTCATGCAAAAGCTCATTATATTGATCGTGCTATGTCAAAGCCTGCTGGTTGCCGGGTCAGTCCTGGCTACGGATAATAGCATGTTACGAAGCGATGTACCGAATCAATACCAAGTTGTGGAAGGTGATACATTGTGGGGAATTGCCGCACGGTTTTTGAATGAGCCGTGGCGCTGGCCAGAGATTTGGGGGTTTAATCGTGATCAATTAAAGAACCCCCATATTATTTACCCTGGAGATAAGATCATTCTGGAAAGAACCCTTCAGGGTAACCGCTTGCAGCTTATTAAAGGTCGGGATAACCAAAGAACGGTCAAGTTATCGCCTCATATACGTATTGAGGATGCAGAGATGGGCGCGATTCCAAGTATTCCGGCATCTGTCATAGAGCCATTTTTGAGTCAGCCGCTTGTTGTAGAAAAGGATGGACTTTCACATGCGCCATATTTGCTGGGAACAAGCGACAATCGAGTCGTGCTGAGTAGAGGTAACGTCGTCTATATTGCTAATATGCCGAATAATGTGGGCAAGGCCTGGCAAATTTTTAGATCGGGTAAGGCGCTAAAAGACCCTGATCGGAATGATCAGGTTATGGGTTTTGAGGCGGAATATCTGGGTAACGTCAGTGTCAAAAAGTTTGATGAAATCAGTACTGCGTTAATTACCCATTCTACACAGGAAATTCTTAAAGGTGATCGCCTGGTGCCTGCACCTGGAATTATATTTAACAACTACGCACCGCACGCCCCGGATTCACAAGTATATGGCCGGATAATTTCAGTGTACGGCGGCGTAACAGAAATTGGCAAAGGCGCTATTGTCACATTGAGCAGGGGAATGTTGGATGGTTTGGAAATGGGGCATGTGCTTGCTGTCTATCGAAAGAGCCAAACGCGATCACCTGATGGGAAGATGGTTGAGTTACCAGACGAACGTACCGGATTGGTTTTTGTATTCAGAGTATTTGATCATGTGTCATATGCGCTTGTTGTTCAGAGTACAAGCGCGATTCGAATTTTAGATGCCGTCAAGAATCCGTAGACGACATTAATGGAATGGACGTAATGGTTGCTTTGGCTTGACAGTTGATCTTTGGTGCAGGAGTATTGCTGAATCATTGTTAAAAAGCATTCTGTTTCATCGTTGTGTTGTTGTACAGACTATGGTGCCGGTACAATAGATAAGAATTTGTATGTGTTGCCAATGTTGCGTTGCTAGTTCTGAAAACGTTTTTTAATAATTGATTAAAATAGTTTAACTGGATCGATTATTCGGCAAAAAAGCGGCGATATGAAATTGGCGACTGATATTGAGTCTTGGCTTCAACTCTGCCTTATTCAAGGTGTGGGTGATGAATCGATACGAAGATTATTAGTTGTTTTCGGTTCACCGGCTGCCGTTTTATCGGCTTCGGATGTTGCACTGGAGCGCGTGG
>JAUIIB010000001.1 GCA_030431985.1 Gammaproteobacteria bacterium | reverse complement strand
ATCGGCAGGCGTGCTGCTGACCAGGGTCGGGTTAAGTGTGTCGGTTGTACTGAAATTCAGCGTCGTAGTATCACTGATTCCCGCATAAGCATTCCCTGCCGCGTCTTTGATGACACCACCGGCCAGTTGTACGTGATAGGTGGCGTTGGACCCCAGATTTGCTGTGGGGTTGAGGGTGACACTCTTGCCACTGAGGCTGACTTGCGTGGTATCCGTTACATCAATTGTGCGGGTGTCATTGCCATCGCTGATAATGATATGACCCGTGCCGGCTTTGACGGCTTCATTAAAAGTCAGCACGATATTGCGGCCCACTGCCACGGCCGTGGCATTATCAGCAGGCGTGCTGCTTGTCAGGGTGGGCGGCGTACTATCGCTGTTGGTGACGCCATCACCATTATTCACAGGGGTGTCTTCATCGAGTGTCCCGGTTAACACCACTTCATCAATATTCTTTCGTAAGTTGTCACCGGTAAATTCACTCACGACTGTAGAAAAGTCGCCTGTTTCTACTGCATCCTTAAGCGCTGGAATAAGTTGTGTTTGTGTTAGGGCTTGTAATTGGGTGATATCAGATAAAACGGTTTGTACATCCGTACCATCATTATTCTCTACAGCTTGTTGCATGATGGTATTTATTTCAACAAGTATTGTGGCGATTTGACCAGCCGTGGTATCAATATCGTTCGTGATGCCTTCATTTGTTGCGGCTGTTAAGATAATATTTTCAAGTGTTTGTGTATCAGTCAGGTCAGTCATCTGATTATTTTGAATTGCGCTAATCAATGTATCCAATAGACTGTTAGTCACCGATTGCATCGCATCACCCGTTGCACCACCGGCATGACTGATTAATGTATTGGCAACGGATAATAGATTAGAAATCTGTGCGGTGATCGCTTGCAGTTGAGCGGCATTACCTTGCTCTTGCGCAGTGGCATCCGAATCTAAACCAACATCAATCGGATCAAAGCTGGTCAGATCAACTTCCGGGATATCCAGCGACTGGAATAAAGCCTCCTCAGCTGCCGCCCTATTTTCTGCTTGACCATTTTGTAGCAATTGATCGGCCAATGCGCTTAAAGAGGTTTGGGTATAGGTATTGAATATGCTTTTTAATAAAACGGTATCGATATTCTCTGCTAATTCTTCACCAGTAAATTCAGTCACAATTGTGGATAGATCGCCTGTAGCGTTTAGTGCCGTTACAGCATCTGGAATGACTTTTGTCTGAACCAGGGTTTGGATTTTGACAATATTGGAAAAGACCGTTTGTGTATCGGCGTTATTAACATTGTCTGCCGCCTGTCGCGTAAGCGTGTTCATTTCAGACAATATGGTGGCTATTTCTCCAGCCGAGGTGTCGATATCACCGACAATACCACTATTGACCGCGCCCTGGGTGATAATATTTTGCAGTGTCTGCAAATCAGCCAGATCAACAATTTGATCATTTTGTGCTGCGTTAACCAGTATTTCCCGCAGACTGCCCGTCATGGATTGCATGGCGTCACCCGCAGCCCCGCCTGCATTATGGATCAATACACTGGAGACTGACAGCAGATTGCTGATCTGCGCGGTAATGGCCTGTATTTGAATGGCATGACTTTGCTCCTGTGCACTGGCATCCGGGTTTAAACCGATTGTGATTGGATCAAAGTTTGATAAATCAACACGTGGAACACCCAATGAATGAAATAAAATATCTTCACCCGCTACGATATTGTCCGCCTGACCGTTTTGCAGCAGTTGATTGACCAGCGTGCTCAGAGGGGACAGTGTGAAGGCACTGTGCGGCGCACTTAATGTGCCGGTAAAAGGCTGGTTGGTAGCAATATCCGTCCCACCTGTCAGTACTAGGCTGTCATCCGGTATGTCACCTTCAAACATGAAATTGCCGAATGCATCCGTCGTCGTACTGATTTCTCCAGGGCTTAATTCACCATCCTGATTTTCATCAATGAATACCGTCGCACCGCTGATATACCCATCAAACGCCCGGCCTTGTACATTACCGTCAATAAAGCTATTGAGTAAATTCTGAACACTGTTGCTGACCGCTGCCAGCGATTCTTCAGAAGCACCTATGCCAGCAATCCATTCACGGGCCGTATGAATTGCCTGCGATCCTTGATAGTCATTCTCTTTATTTAACTCAGCCAGTAAATCTGTAAAAAGATTAGCCGCTTCACTGCGGTTGTCCAGAATGGTGCTTAAGTCTTCATGCAAGGCTGTTGTTGCAAAAGCAAATAATTTCGACCAGGAATTAATGCCCTGTGCCATCAGGTTTGTAATGATGTGCTGCGTTTCCTCATCAGAAAATTTTAAACCAAAGCCATTGTCTGCCACAGCCTGCACAACACCGACAATTCCTTTCTCATGGGCACGTGCCTGCCCGTCCATATAGGAATCAACCAGCTTTTCTATCTGGCTTAAGTCATCGGTTTGTTCATATAACCCGATAACTTCATCTCGTACCGCATTAGAACCCGGCGCACCGGTCGCTAAAAGAATGTATTTCTGAATAACCTCAAGAATTGTCTGATCGGGTGTCATGTTTTATCCATTCAGATAAGGAGTCATGTACTAATGCTTACATAAACCAAACCAATTCATTATTCGGATAAAACTGGACATTACCTTTTTTATTCCCGTTATGTATCCTTCTAAGCGCATAATTTTATGGACGCCACGCATCCACAGCATACGCCAATTGCCGGATAGGGCTGGATCAAACGAGGTCAGGATCACAAAATTCAAGACCATTGCATAAGCCATCATTTTCTCTAAATTCAAGAGATGACGGATAATATTTTGACAATTTCCTGGTAATTTTCCTGACTACGACCTGTTTTAGAGGGGATTCATGATTATTTTCCCCTATTATCTGAACTTCAAACGCAATTCTCCCTGTGAGCATGTTTCATTTGTCTTAATACACCCCAGACCCCGCTTGAGGGTACCAAATGTACGTTCGGTTACAAATCGCCGTTTGGCGATCAGCTTATTACAAAGGTGATGCCAATAACTCGTCGGTTTGCCTTGCGGTTTCTTGCGCATCACGCCATCACGTAACCCCAACTCCTTTAGCGCTTTACGACTTGCCGTTGGCCAGTTTAAGACCGCGTCGGGCCTGCTGATCATTAAGCTGCGTTAATAATAAAGATAATTGACCCGACGCTATCAATCTCTGACGAAAACGACAGATCGTCGAAGCGGTCGGCTTATTACCGTCAACACTTAATCCACAAAATCGCATAAATACCAAATCACGCTGCAAGGCATCAGAAACAGACTGGTCTGACAGCGAAAACCAGGTCTGTAATAGTAATGTCTTGAATAAGCAAAGCCCTGGATAGTCTCCTTCAGCCTTATCCAGATAACTGCTCTCAATCAATCAGCGCGGCAAGACGATCAAGCTCTGTATTCGGTAGCTGTATGAGCCCATCAGCAAAACTATGTTCTCGGCTAGTGTCAACTCGCATGACAATACTTGGAAATAATGTAATACCTTAAAACTAGCAGTTTTGAGGGTTAATGTAATGGTCTTCCGTTATGAGCTACGCAACAACAAATGTATTGCGTGTTTCAGAGAAAATCTATTGGATCTGCTTGATTCGATAGTACAAAGCAAATAGCTATACCTGTTTTAGCTGCTTATGCTTCGCATAACGCTTGAGCAATGGGAGTAATTTAGAAAGATGCCAAACCTCCAGAAAAATACCAGAGACCAGCAGTGTATTTAACAATTCAGAATTATTTAATAGCGGATGAAAAGCATCACCTTTTGCCACGAAAAGACCATAAACGGCCAACCCGATACATACCGCTGCAATCATACCGACAATTTGCATTTTGATAATACCTCTGCGCAATCCAGTCAATTCGTTTTCATAGCGTTGGCTCACGACATTGTTCTCCACTATTGTCAATCATGATTAATCCTGCATTCTCACCATTTATTGCTTATACGGCGCGTTAAGTGTGCCTTTGACTTCACCGGTCTGAGAAAAAATCAACACCACGTTGTGATAACGGGCATTGAGTGGCATATAGATAAAATCGTCTTTATTACCACTCGATTGCAATAAAAACGTTTCCAATTCCAATCGCATCCGGTCATTATGATGAATAATTTCGTTAATATCGAGCTGCTTTTGGAAAATCTCGTGGTGATTGTCTTTAAATGTTCGGTAAAGCTGTAATTGCTCAAACGGCGCCAGCTGTTCTTCAGTACTCAATATCAGCACTTCATGAATTGCCTCAATTTCGACAGGACGATAGGCGTGAATCAACACAGGTTTCTCAACCCCGAATTGCTCTAATTCATCGACAGCGATATTTCGCTCTGAATACGCTTTGGCAGGCATACTGTAAAACTCACCATCCCAATGTACAATGGCAACCGGACGTTCGTTATACACAGTATAGATGCCCCAGATCAACACACCTACCTGAATGCATGCAATGGTTCCCAGGTCAAAGTGAATCTCCCGCGTCGACTTTTGAGGATTAAAAATAATTAACGTCATAAAAGGACCCAGCACCAGATCGATCAGAGCAACCATACGAATACCCTGCCAGCCGCCATCTGCGGTAAAGTATGGCAGCGGATACCATTCAAAAACAATAAAGTAAGCAAGTACTAAAAAAATAATACTGCTGATAGCCAGATGAATACCGGCTGCTTTGAACTTGGATTTGATGAGCTCAGAATATCTCGCAACCCTCATTGTTACTTCCATAATCACCTCTTACTACTCTATATCATGAGTTGTATCAAGCACGTTTATTGCTGCTATTATAAAAACCTATCTGATATCGACACGTAGAATTTGTGCTTTAATTACGCTATAACTAACATTTTAAGATGAAGTAACAGTTAAATATGCTATGAAAAAACGATTGATTACCTTTTTGATTTTTACATTGCTATCAGTTTCCAGCCACGCGCAACACACCGGTTTAAACCAAGAGCAAATGCAACAACTCATGCAACAGGCGCAACAGATGCAAGCCTGCATGTCGCGACTTGATCAAAAAGCAATGATTGCTATGAGTCAACGTGCACAAATGATGGAAGCTGAAATAAAAACCTTATGCCTCTCAGGCAAACGCGATGAAGCCTTCGAGAAAGCCATACGATTTGGACGCACTATGGCCAATGATGAACATATCAAAATCGCCAGGGAATGCGGTGAAATGACACGTGGAATGCTACCTACAATCGATTTCCCAACCAACAAGGATGAAGCCCAGGGCCAGCATATATGCGACACATATTCACGATAATTTCGTTTGACCGACTTATACCGTGAACCGAATGTTAACAACCCGGGTAAATTATCATTATGACACAGTCATACTGGCTTGACCGATGGCAACGAAATGACATCGGTTTTCATCAAGAAGAGGTAAACCCCTATTTACTTAAATACTGGCAAACACTCAATGTGCCCGCAGGCAGCCGTGTCTTTGTTCCGCTCTGTGGAAAAACATACGATATGGTCTGGCTGCACAATCAAGAACTTGCTGTATTCGGCGTGGAATTAAGTGCGCTGGCAATACAAGCATTTTATGATGAAAACGAACTGACACCGCGTTATACCCCGTATTACGATAGTCAATTCAACCATTACTCGGCTAACAATATCGATATCCTGTGTGGGGATTTATTCGATCTGAATGAAAACAGTTTATCCAATATTAGTGCCGTATACGATCGGGCATCGATGATCGCGCTACCGTCGGAATTACGCCAACGCTATGTCGATCATCTGCTACAAATCCTACCGCCAGCCACACAAATTCTACTGATCAGTTTTGATTATCCTCAACTGGAAATGCAGGGCCCGCCTTACGCCGTACCACTGAATGAAATTACAAAGCTGTATCAGAATAACGCAGAAGTACGTCTACTGGAACAAACCAACATTCTTGAAGAAAATCCGCGCTTCCAGGAGCGTGGACTAAGTCGACTTCAAGAGAGCGTTTTGTTAATAACGCTGCATGATCGCGCACGATAACGACTGTCATTTTTTATTTCCGATTTCATTCGGATACCAGAGCTGTGCCGCACCACGCACACCGGAACTGTCACCATGTACGTTTTTTAATACCGGTGTAATGAATTCATCATTAAAAACATAGTGCGCTATCCGCTCGCGCCCACCCGAATAGAGACATGCCACATTTGACAACCCGCCGCCCAGCACAATAACATCCGGGTCGAGTATATTCACCACCATAGCCATTGCACGGCCAAATCGGTCCAGAAAATGCCGGATCACAGTCTCAGCTACAGCATTCCCTCGCTCCGCCAACGCAACTATTTCATTTACAGTTAGGCATTTATCCCCACCTTGACGGCGATAATCTTCTACCAGCGCAGGCCCCGAAATCAGCGTCTCAACGCAGCCGTTATGGCCGCAGTAACAGGCCGGGCCTTCTGGCTCAAGAATATTATGTCCCCATTCCCCGCCAATATGCTGATGACCTTGGTGCAAACAATCGTTAAATACGATTCCACCGCCGACACCGGTACCCATAATCACACCGAATACCATGCTGTAGTCTTTTCCCGCACCATCCAACGCTTCACTTAATGCAAAACAATTCGCATCATTAGCAATACGCAGTGGCCTATTCAACAGGCTTTGCAAATCATCGAACAATGGCTGTTCATTTAAACACAGCGTATTGGAGTTTTTCATGCGACCTGTTACTGTGGAAATGGCTCCCGGCGTACCGATACCCACAGAACATTGCCGGCCTACTTCAATTTCGAGCTGTTCGATCAATTGTACAACCGCATGCAAAACGGCGTCATAGCCATCGGCCTGTGGCGTCGGAACACGCTTCCTGGTGAGTTCATCGCCATCACAACCCAGCACCACACCTTCTATTTTTGTTCCGCCCAGATCAATCCCGAGACGCATACATCAATTTTAAAAACATTGATCTCATAAAATTTCAAAAACCTGCATCAGGTATTATTTCAGTATTTTTGTGCCAAGCAGTTTTAGATGCTTCCTGGCAAATTGTATAATGATAAAGAAGTTAGGCACCAAAATCGTCCCCACCAATGCGGAAACCAACATCCCGCCCAAGACTACGGAACCCAATGATTGCCGACTCAATGCACCGGCACCCGATGCTAGAACTAACGGCAATACACCCAAAATAAACGAAACGGTTGTCATGACCACAGCTCTGAATCGTAAACGCGCAGCAGAAATGGCTGCTTCGGTAATTGACAACCCTTTTTCATACTGCACTTTTGCAAACTCAATAATCAGAATGGCATTCTTCGACGCCATGCCGATAAGCATAATTAATCCGATTTGAGCATAAATATCCAGGATTATATCCATTCCCCACATCATAATCAGTGCACCGGCCAATGCTACCGGAACAGAAAGAATTACACCCCATGGAATTGTCCAGCTTTCATATTGTGCCACTAGAAATAAATACACAAAAACCAATGCCATGAAAAAGGTAGTGGATAATTGAGAACCTGCTTTAATTTCCTGATAAGACATACCCGACCACTCATACTCCATACCGTCGGGCAGCACCCTATCTGCAAGCGCCTCCATTGCATCAATCGCTTGTCCGGAGCTTAACCCCGGGCCTGGGCTACCGTTAATTTGCGCAGAACGATATAAATTGAACCGTGTCAGGGTTTCCGGTCCCAACATCGACGACGCTGTCGTTAAGGCTTCAAGTGGCACCATAATGCCTTCCGGACTGCGCACATAGATACGCGTTATGTCGTCCGGACTATCCCTAAATGTTGTTTCGGCTTGAACAATGACGCGAAAAACACGGCCAAATTTGTTGAAATCGTTAACATACAAAGAACCAAGCTGAGTTTGTAAACTAGAAAAAATCTCACTGATGGGAATACCTAGCGCCTTTGCCTGCAGGCGGTCCACATCCAGTTTGATCTGCGGCACTTCTGCACGAAATGTACTGAATACGTTTTGCAGCTGTGGATCCTGATTAGCCTCAAAAATCAGCCCACGCATAGCTAAAGCCAGATCTTGTGGATCACCGTTTCTTTTATCCTGAAGTTGAAGTTCAAAACCACCTGTATTACCTAAACCCCTTATCGGCGGCGGCGTAAATGCTATCAAATTGGCACCATGTATCTCCGTCATCATCGCCCATATTCGGTCAACCAACGCATGACTTGAGAGCTCGGCAGATATTCGCTTCTCCCAAGGCTTCAGTACAATGATAACCATTCCTGAATTTGAGTTAACACCGCTAAGTAATCCAATTCCGGTGAAAGAAACAACATCTTCAATACCTGGCACGGTGGTAAGCATAGTCTCTACTTGCTTAACAATTTTGTCCGTTCTGTTCACAGAAGCGCCGTCCGGAAGCTGGATATCGATGAAAATCGTTCCCTGATCCTCCAAAGGAATAAAACCGGTGGGCGTATTCTTGAATACCCAATAAGCACTCCCGGTAATCAATATAAACACGAATATGGTAAATGCCAGATGCCGCACAAAAATCCGCACAAAAAACATATATACCCGGGATACGCTCCAATACAGATTTTCAAACCACTGCAACACAAACCAGGGATGCTTTTCGGGTTTTCTCAGAATAACAGCACACAAGGCCGGACTCAGTGTCAAAGCAATTACAGAAGAAATCGATACTGCAATGGCGATGGTCACAGAAAACTGGCGATATAACTCACCCGAAATGCCGCCTAGAAACGCTATGGGCACAAATACCGCCAGAAGCACCAGCGTAGTGGCGACAATGGGAGCAAATACCTCGGACATGGCTTTTTTTGTAGCTTCAGCAGGTAACAGACCTTCCTGAATATGACGTTGCGCATTTTCTACAACAACAATTGCGTCATCCACAACAATGCCTATCGCCAGCACCATTGCAAACAAAGTCAACGTATTGATAGAGTAGTCCATGGTCAGCAAAGCGGTTAATGTACCGATCAATGAAACCGGAATGACCACTGCGGGAATTAATGTGGCCTGCCAGTCCTGAATGGAAATATAAACAACCAGTATGACCAAAGCCAGGGTAAAAAATAGCGTCCGAACAAGCTCAGACATGGACTGGTCGATAAAGCGTGTAGAGTCATAGGACAATGTGTATCCGACATCCTCAGGAAAACGCCCAGACAGCTCTTCCAGTGTACTTTCAATACTTTTAGCCACCTCCAGGGCATTGGCTTCGGGACGCTGATAAATAGCAAAATTAACTGCTGGCGAACCGTTTAGACGAGAAAAAATATCAAATGATTGCGAGCTTAGTTCTACACGGGCAATTTCTCTTAACTTGACAACAGAACCGTCTTCCTTGGCCCGAATAATAATATCCTGGAACTCCGAAACTTCTGAAAGCCGCCCCTTGGCAATTATGGTGTATTGAAATTGCTGATCTGGAGGAAGTGGCGGCTGGCCCACACGGCCAGCCGCTGCCTGCAAATTCTGATCACGGATTGCCGACACGACATCTTCGGTGGTAATTTCCAAGTCGACCATTCTATCCGGATTTAACCAAATGCGAATTGAATAATCCTGGTCACCAAATATCGAAACTTTGCTGACTCCCGGAACGCGCAACAGCACATCCCTAATATTCAAACTAATATAGTTGCTTAGAAACAGTTGATCATAAGTTCCGTCCGGAGATGAGAACGATACAATTTGCAAAAATTCTGGCAGCTGTTTTTGTACTGTAATTCCGGCACGAACTACCTCCGGCGGCAATTTCGAGTATGCTAGCGATAAGCGATTCTGAACATTTACCGTTGCCATATCAGCGTCCGTACCCAGCTCGAATGTAAGATCGAGTATATAAGTTCCATTATTCGAACTTTGCGAGGACATGTAAATCATGCCTTCGACGCCATTAACAACTGTTTCAATAGTAGCTGCTACAGTATCTTCCACGACGCTGGCATTAGCACCAGGATATGTCGCTACAACCTGAACCTGTGGCGGGGTCAATTGCGGAAACAGCGATACTGGAAGTTTAGGCAGGGAAAGCAAACCTGCAAGAACAATAACAATTGAAATAACAAAAGCAAAACGAGGCCGGTCAATAAAAAAATTACAAAACACATCAATTCTCTATCTGCGTTGCGGGCGTAAACGTAGATGTTTGCACAACTATACCGGGGCTGACTTTTTGCGACCCTTCTGACACAACCAACTCTCCGAGCTGCAATCCTTGTTTAATCACCCAGTTTACGCCGATCCTGTCACCAACGACCACAGGACGTCTACGTACTCGGCTTTCAGCGTCCACCACCAACACGTACTTTCCACCCTGATCCTCCTGAATCGCAGACTGAGGTACGGTATATTCAGATGCTACATCTCCCTTTCTTAAAAGCACTTTAACAAATTGACCCGGTATAAGTTCACGTCGCTTATAAGTAATTTCCGAACGTTCGGGTTGAATGGCTGTACTGGGGTTAGGAAAGGCCGCCCGAATGGTGACAGTTCCCGTTTTGATGTCTACGATAGGACTGACAAAATTGGTAATGCCCTCATAAGGATAAATTGTTCCATTAGCCAATTGAATTTTAGGTACAAAAGGAGTCGCCTTTCCCTGCTTGATCTGATGCTGGGTTTCCGTCAGCATTTCAGTTTCAGTCATGGTAAATATCACATTGATAGGGTCCATTTGAACAATCGTCGCCAGCGTCCCCGTCTCCGGCGAGACCAGATTGCCAACATGGATGGAAACAAGTCCAATACGCCCATCAATGGGAGAATAAATCTTGGTATAACCCAGCGTTACTAAGGCTTGCTTGAGTTTTTCCCGGATATTCTTAAGCTGTGCCTGTGCTTTAAGTACATCACTTTTCGCCCGATCCAGATCACTCTGAGATACCGCACCCGAGCGAACTTTCTTTAATCGTTTTAAATACGACTCTGCATTCTGCAATATGGCTTCCGCTTCACTCAAATTAGCACGCGCGGCATTCACTTCGATTTGATACGGCGCCTGCTCTATGACAAATAAAAGATCCCCCTTTTTGACTTCCTCCCCTTCCTTGAAAAACCTTTTTTCCAGATACCCCTGAACGCGCGCAACCAAATTGACTTTTTTTTGCGCTATGGTCCGCCCTGCCGTTTCACTCATTTTAACAACCTTTTCTTGCTTCACGGGCGTAACCGTTACCGCTGGTATCGCTTGTTTTGATCGGCTTACAGAACTGTTTTCTTCATTCTGGCAGCCTGAAAAAATAGTCAGACACACCATTGTCCAGAAAAAATTCAGCGACTTCAGTTGCTTCACCTAAAATTCCCCATATTACATATCAACTTGGCTCGTTATTTCCTGTGAGACACCTTCCATAAATGGTTTCCAGCCACCACCGAGTGATTTATACAGACGAATTAAATTTGAAACCACCTGACCTTCGCTCAGTGCCAGTCGATCCTGAAAAGAAAACAACGCTCTTTCTGCATCCAAAACACCGATAAAATCGGTCAAGCCAGCGGTATATAACTCACGTGAAAGGTTAACAGCGGACTCGGCAGATTCCATGGATTGTTGCAACGCTTGCCTCCGCACCTGCTCATTGGCAAAGTCAATCAACGTATTTTCCACATCATTTACCGCGTTTAATATGGCACGCTCATATTGAATCAGGGCCTGATTCATACGTTCTCCCTCCACCCTTATTCTTTGCCGTACACGACCTGCATTAAAAATTTTCCAGTTTATCTGTGGCCCGATATGATAGGCCGCTGCAGGACCTGTAAAGAAATTGCTCGCAGACAGAGTTTCAAGCCCAATAGAACCCAGCAAAAAAAATCTGGGGTAAAGATCTGCCGTCGCCACCCCAATCCGCGCTGTTTGAGCTGCCAATTGACGCTCTGCCTGACGGATATCCGGTCTGCGCCGCAACACTTCAGCTGGAATACCTATCGTCACCTCAATAGTTTTAACAGGGATTCGTGTATAGTGCTTTAGCGATTCCTCTAAAAATCCTGGAAAATTTCCCAAAAGTACAGCAAGACCGTTTTTGCCTTGCTCGATACCTGACTGCAGTACCGGAATTTCGGATTTTGTACTTTCCAGATTATATTTAGCCTGCTCTAACGATAAACCAGTCGCTAAACCTGCATCAAACCTGTCCTGAACAATTTGCACACTATCCTGCTGCATTTTCAGATTCTTTTCAGCAGCTTGCAGGCGCGCCTGGAAAGTACGAATTTGGATGTAATTTAACGCCACCTCGGCAACCAGTGTTATCAGTGTATCATTAAGCGCTTCCTGACGTGCCTGCACGGTTGCAGTGGCTGATTCAACAGACCGCCTGATTCCTCCAAAAACGTCAATCTCCCAGCTGGCATCAAAACCTGATGCGTAAAAATTCGTTGACCGCCCATCATCAATTTCCCGGCTTGTTTTTTCCCTTGCATAATCGGCGCGCGCATCGACAGTCGGAAAAAAAACGGATTTAGCAATCCAACGCTGCGCACGTTCTTCCCTTAAACGCGACTGCGCCAGCTTTAAATCAAGATTTTCAATGATCGCCAGTTCGATCAGCTGTGTTAGTACTGGATCTTCCAGTGTTTTCCACCAATCTACAAGCATTCCGGGGGTCACTTGCGTTACAGACTCGAGTGAATCATCAATACGATTAGTTTTATCTGTCTTTGCGTTAATTTCAGATGCTGTCAATACAGCTTTGTTATTTTCATCAAGTGAAGCAGTACGAAATGCATCGGGAATTGGTTGCTCAGGCGGCACATAATCGGGACCCACCGCCGCACAACCAGCAAGCAATAATAAAGATAATCCTAATATTAAAAAGAATCTCATGCGTCCCACAATAGTGTTAACCGATTACAACTTCATTCACATTTAAGTAGTAGATGAATATGTGACAATAAGCTAAAAATGCCGCACGTCACAAAATTGCATCATACGCACCAAAGCAAGCAACGCATACCATCAACGACACAACTGTTAAATCGCTTATCGTAATACATTTATTATTAACTGGCTAATGTTTACAGACCTATTTTATTACGCCGAATAATTTTACTTTAGGCAGGCAGTTAAAAAGTGTAATTCCTAATCAAGCAACACGGACCAACGGAAAGTTGCTCGTCCGTCAGTGAGGAATTCTTTTATATAAGAACCAAATAACGATTTGACATTGCGCACGTGATGCATCGATCAATAACCCCATTTCAGAATGGCCCGGCCGGTAAAGCTAACTTTCAGAAACACCATCATTTACCGACCCGGTTTTCTATAAACAGTATTGATTAAAGACACGCTTTATTTTCAATGGCAGTTGCGCCTCAACGCATTTCTGGAGTTCACACAAATAACACAGCAACAAATCAAGAACCCCGGCACATAAGAACTGATACGAATTATTTGTTATTATTGCGTTTAATCTAAAATTTCCAGACTGACGCGTGCTTTACCTTGCTTAACAAAATCCAACTCTTCTGCAGCACGCTTACTGACATCGATAATATTGCTATTGCGTCTAGCCATACGATCATTGACGGTAACAATTACACTTCGATCATTACTCAAATTAGTTACTTTGACCTGTGTTCCAAATTTAATTTTCTTATGTGCCGCAGTCAGTTTGTTTTGATCAAAAATTTCATTATTAGCCGTTTTTCTTCCCTGAAAAACATCACTGTAATGAACAGCATAACCCGTCTCAGCCTGTACCGTAACGGATGCAAACAACAGCGCTAAAATAACGATTGATAACGCAAGTCCAGAATCTTTTTTCATTTTTCTCTCCGAATGTAATTTGTCTGTAAACACACACCGTACGCAGAATAATTCTCCAATGTATTGCACCTACTAAACACGATACAGCATGCCGCAGAAAGCATATATTAATCGTAGTGTGATTCCAATATTTCCATAAAAAAAATGCACCGCGAAAGGACAAAGGAAAGCATTATTTAATATAGGACCGCGCTTCGAAGCACATCAATTTTGCGCATTCACTTATCTCAAACAGATTTTTCTTGATTTTCCGGTTATTTATGAAAATAACTTAAATCCTCTCGCCGTACTGTTCTCAACCCGTCACACTGGGCCGGGTAATTGCTTTTCTAAATACATCAATGGCTGCAAATGAAAAATCCTGTTCAGGCCAAGTCTCAAGTTCGAAATGACCGCTTAAGTCACGACCACGCACCAATGTCGCGCTATCCGGCCCCTTAGACTGTTTAACACCTGGATGTATATAGCGTATGACATAGCCGATACGGGGATAATCAGTCATATTAGGCCGCGAGCCATGCGCAGTGACCATATGATGCATAGATGCTTGCCCCGGACGCAATTCTATATCCACTAATGCATCAGATCCGAACTCCCGTTCGATAATTTGCCCAAAAAACAGCATATTGTTTTTAGAATCGGTTTGCGTATGCGAAAGCTGCCCCAGCCGGTGGCTGCCTGGCACGACCTGTAAACAGCCGCTATCACTGGTTGATGGCGTTAATGCAATCCAGACATTAACGATACCATCATATGGCGTTAGTCCTGCATAGGTACAATCCTGGTGCAAAGATACAAAGCCGGGGTCACGCGCTGGCTTGATGAAAAAATCACTCGACCAGCACAGTATATTCGGGCCTATGATCTGTTCGACCGGATCAAGAATAGCCTCATGCCGAATAATGTCGGCAAGCCAGTTAACTAAAAGGTGCAACTTAAACCGTTGCGGCTTTCCGAACAAAATTTCTACCCGCTGCTGTAATTGATTGTATTTTTCGACGACATTGACCAGTTCCGATTCGGGGAAAACGTCAATGGGTGTAAAAAAACCCTGATTCTCAAAATAGTCTTTGATGTTACACATCGATGCCCTCATGGTCTGCCTATCCATCCTGGATCAGAGTACCAGATATTAGATTTGAATTCGAAATGCGTCATTTTAATTACCGACCATGACATACCATTAAAACGAAAAAAGTATGACCAAAGGGTAATTTCCGTAATGAAAGATTTGGAATAAAGTCTAACAAAGATAATTACTCAAAATTCAGTTCAGATAAACATACGATGAATATCTTTCAGGTTTACTGATCCAATGTTTTGAGTTGAGTTGAAATTGAATTTGAACGGAGATAACTATGGAAAAAATAATCAGCACTCAGAATAATAAAATGGTAACCAACACGCAAATTATTGCAAAGCACTTCGGCCGCAGTCATAATGAGCTCATACATGCTTTGCGGTTTCTAAAACAAGATTGTGGCACTGCATTCAGTAAAAAAAACTTTTTCGTGCAAGAGCACAATAGTTTGCAGTGGGTTACATGCGCCGGCTTTTTAGTTCTGTCTGGATTGTTCACAGGTGCACGCGATGCTCGCATCAAGATCACTTTTATCGATGCCTTTGCGAAGGCTCAAGAAGAAAAAAATAGGCACGGGAAACGTACCCCGTCCCCGATAATACACAATGGGTCTCAATCTTCACGCCCGTTATGGGGCAAGATGGCGCACTACCACAATATAGGTGTATCGACGCAGAAAGTTTTATCCTGCTCAATCACAGCCCGATAGAGATCAAAAAACACGAATTTTATATAATCCAAAGAGCACATAATTAGCCAAAAATAAAAAATCCAGGATTAACATCTATACATGCCACGTTTACAGCATGTAATATGCATTTGTCATATGGTGAAAACAAAACAAAAAGTATAATGCAAGCATTTACCAAAATAACCTGACTATAACTGCGTATTTATCTATTTTAGGTCAAAGCCTCTATGAATCTTGAGAAAGTAATCTTTGGTTTTTTTATCGTTCTTGCGCTATCACTTAATTACGGCTTCTTTTTGGGTGATCTCGATAACCCCGCCCATCACCACCCCAATGAATTATATGCGGCAATTATCGTCAACCTCATAGCGACGGTACTTAAATTTGGCGATCGCACTCAAATTGGGGCCGTTCATCTGGCAACCAGCCTGGTTGCCGATCTGCAACTTATCGCTGCAGCAATCTTGTATGCAACTGTGAGTGATATCTATGAAGAAATCACCATGATTAACCATATTGTTTCCTTATCGGCCGGGGCATTACTGGCAAATATAATTTCTGTTGTGTTGTTAATCGCAGAAACGATCAGTCTTCGCCGATAAACAACATGCGGCACCACCCATGAATCGAAAATGAATAATGTCATTTTTTTGATTTTACGGCGCATGCGCACGCCGCTGATTGCCATTGTCATCAGCTTTGGCGTTGCCATAGGCGGTTTAACGTTAATGCCGGGCATCGAGATCGCAGGCAGTGTTTCACACCTGTCATTATTCCAAGCATTTTATATTATCAGCTATACAGCGACGACGATCGGTTTCGGTGAAGTACCGCACGAATTCAGCACCATGCAACGTTTGTGGTTGACGTTTTCTATTTATTTGACAGTGATTGTATGGTTTTATGCCATTGGCTCAATTATCAGACTATTTCAGGATGAAAGTCTGAAACATGCCATCACAACATTACGATTTGCCAACTCGGTGAAACGTCTGGGCGAACCGTTTTATATCATTTGCGGTTACGGTGAAACAGGTAGCCTGCTGGTCAACGCACTCGATCACAAACATATCCGCGTTACCGTGATTGAACTCCTTCAATCCAGAATCAACGATCTTGAGCTGGAAGACTTTCAGTACGACATTCCAGCACTGTGCGCAGATGCACGCCTACCTGATATGTTAATCAGAGCCGGGATCGACCATCCTTTGTGCGCGGGTGTTGCGGCACTCACCAATAATGATCATGCCAATCTTGCAATCGCCATTTCAGTGAAGTTGATTAACCCTTCTTTAATGGTCCTTGGGCGTGCTGACAACATTGATACTGCGGCCAATATGGCCTCTTTCGGCACTGATCACATTATTAATCCATACACGCTATTCGGCAATTATCTAGGCATGGAAGTGCATGCAATGGGCATTTATCTACTGCATGAATGGTTGACCGGTGTTCCCGGCCGTATTCTACAATCACCGGTTTGTCCGCCAGTTGGCAAGTGGGTAATATGCGGTTACGGACGCTTTGGCAAATCTGTCGTAAAAAATTTGCATCGCGAACGTATTACAACTGTCATTGTAGAAGCAAATCCCGAATTAACCGGATGCGAAGACTGTATTACAGGTAGTGGCGCAGAAGCAAAAACACTAAACGAAGCGGGCATAAAGGATGCAACGGGTATCGTCGCAGGGACAGACAATGACATCAACAACCTTTCTATTGTAATGACTGCCCGCGAATTGAATCCTGACTTGTTCGTCGTTATCCGTAAGAACAAGCGATACAACGATGTTTTATTTGAACACTTCAAAGCTGATATTTCCATGCAACCCAGTGACATCATCGCGCATGAATGTCTGGCCCATATGATATCTCCGCTACTAGCTCATTTTCTTTCTCTGGCGCGTACTCAAACCAATGTATGGGCCAACGAGTTAATCGCGCACCTGGTGAGTATCGTAGGGGAACAGGTTCCTGAAACATGGTCTGTCACAATTGACGATCATACCGCACCAGAAGTGGCCGCTCTTATTTCTAAAGACATAACAGTATCCCTTGAAAACCTTGCGCGCGATCCTCGCAACCGGGATATCCAACTGGATTTGGCACCACTGCTACTCGTTCGAGATAGGGCACCTGTTCTGCTTCCCGACTATTCGATTCAAATAAAGCATGGGGACCACATACTTTTTTGCGGTTTACACAGCGCAAAAATCGCATTATCGCAAACGCTTAATAACCCCAATATATTAAGTTACATCATTAACGGAGAAACAATTCCGGACAGCTTCATATGGCGCTGGTTTGATCGCAAATTTAAGAAAAAAAATGCATGCGCTCGATACACAGATGTTTAGTTCGTTATGCCGCTAATTATTAGCACACCGAATCATTGACAGATACTAAAAAACAACTGTCATAGTTAATTTGCGAGCATTAACTGCAACGCCTTTCCGTTATAATAATGGCAGAGGGCATCTGCCGAATCCCAAATTTTAAGGTTCTGTATTAATCGAAACAAACAAATTCGGTTTTTAATCGCGCCTGAATCACCATTTTAGAGGTAAATGTGGAACGCTTTATTGAACGTACAATGTATGCTGCACGCTGGTTGTTAGCCCCGGTTTATCTGGGCTTAAGTTTTGCCATTCTTTTTCTGGGTTTAAAATTTTTTCAGGAAGTCCTGCATGTTTTCCCTATCATCTTCAACATGTCGGAAGCAGACTTGGTATTGGTAATTCTCGCCCTGGTTGATCTTGCTTTGGTCGGTGGACTGTTAGTTATGGTGATGCTTTCCGGTTACGAAAATTTTGTTTCAAAAATAGATGTCACAGACGATACCGACCGACTGAGCTGGTTGGGCAAAATGGATTCCAGCTCCCTGAAAAACAAAGTAGCGGCTTCTATTGTAGCAATATCTTCCATTCATTTGCTGCAGGTTTTTATGTCCGCCCAGACTGTACCCAATGATAAAATCATGTGGTACATTATTCTACACCTGACTTTTGTTGTCTCAGCTTTCATGATGGGCTATCTCGACAAAATAACCAAACACTGATTCAGGATGTATCAATTACACGCCCCGCCATACGCCGGATAGGGTGCCTCTGTTCACACTACTCAATTAACAGTAACATGTTTCAGCCTTTCTGCAATCTTTGATGCCAATACCGGCTTACTGAAATAATATCCTTGAAAGCGATTGCACCCTTTTTGGGTCAAAAATTCAATCTGTTCCTCAGTCTCTACCCCTTCCGCAATCACGTTCATCTGCAAACTGTGAGCCATAGCAATAATAGCTGTAACAATAGCAGCATCACTTGTATCAGTAGCGATATCCCGTACGAACGAGCGATCGATCTTTAGCGTATCAATCGGGAAACGTTTCAAATAACTTAAACTTGAATAACCGGTACCAAAATCGTCCATTGCTATACTCAGTCCCATTGAACTCAGTCGATTCAATATTTTTACTGCTTCTCCAACATCCTGAGCGAGCATACTTTCAGTAATTTCTAACGTCAGATTACTTGCATCTATAGCGGTTTCATTCAGAATGCGGCGAATATCTGACACCAGCTTTTTGTGTCGAAACTGTCTGAAAGAGAGATTAATCGCCATTTTCGGCACGATGTTATGCTGCTCCTGCCATGCTTTGATCTGCAAACAAGCCGTTTTCAGAACCCATTCCCCGATTGACACGATTAATCCCATTTCCTCAGCCAAACCGATAAATTTAATTGGCGAAAGCAAGCCCAGCTTAGGATGTTGCCAACGAACCAATGCTTCTACACTTTTCATGGCACCATTGGGCATATCGATCACCGGCTGAAAGTACAGCCGTAATTCATCACGTTCCAATGCCTGACGAAGATCCGTTCCTAAATTGTATCTTTCCAACGCCAATTCATTCATTTTTGGCGTAAAGAACTGAAAATTATTACGCCCGTTTTCTTTGGCATGATACATTGCTATATCACTCTTTCTCAGCAACACATCTACTTTGTCGCCATCATCTGGATATATTGCGATACCAATACTGGAGCCAATATGCAGTTCCTCTTCCCTGATGGAATAGGGCTGGCATAATCTATCCAGTATTTTTTGTGCGACAACACTCGCATCCAAAGCCTTGACAATTCCCTGCAGAATGACAATGAACTCATCACCTCCCTGACGCGCCACTGTGTCCTGACCCCGAACACAGGACAATAGCCGTTCCGCAATTTCTTTCAGAAGATAATCGCCTATTTCATGCCCGAGAGAATCATTGATAACCTTGAAATAATCCAGATCAACGAATAAAACCGCTGCTTTCTCATGACTGCGACGACACATGGATAACACTTTGATTAAACGATCCTCAAATAAGTACCTATTTGGCAAATTAGTAAGCGCATCATGTGTAGCCAAATGATTGATGAGTTCTTCCGCTTTTTTTCGATCAAACCATTTCCCCAGATCTTCTGCAACAAGATTGATAAGATTCTGTTCAGCCGGTAATTGAAATGGTTTGTTCTCGAGATAAAATACCTGCAGCTTGCCGTTGTCGCCATCACTACAACGAATTTCGGCATGCAGATAATATGAAAGGTTATCCGTAAAATTGTCAGAGAAAAACTGCTCACCACTGAGCTCAATTTTGACGACGGCAATTTCCGGAAATTGCATCGCTTTTACCAGTTCAGTTATAGTCCGCCTGCATACTTGTTCAAGTGTTGATTTTGGCAGCAACTCACGTCGAATCTCATAAAGGCAAATACTTTCTTTAAGTCGCTCATGTAATGCAATCTCCTGAAGCTTGGCCTTGGTAACATCAACCCGCACCGAAAGATAACCGTCAATCTTACCTTGTTCGTTTTTTAGAGGAACAATGGTTGAGTCTACCCAATACAATTGCCCGTTCTTACCACGGTTACAGACCTCCCTGCGCCAGCTATTTCCTTTAGCGACCTTTCCCCACATGTCAGTCCAAAAGGTTCTTGGATGCCTTCCAGAATTCAAAATTCTATGATTGCGGCCAATCAATTCTTCTACGCTATAGCCACTGACCTCACAAAATTTTTGATTTGCATGAACTATGTTGCCACGATAATCAGTGATTGAAACGAGCGCAAGTTCTCCGACAGCTTGAAGGTAGACACTCGATTTTGTATCAATATTAATCTTTCTAAGATGTGTAATATCTCGCACAATTTTAGAAGCGCCAACGATTTTTCCAGTGTTATCTCTAAGTGGTGAAATTGTTGCTGAAACAAAGACAGGTTCACCATTTTTTCTGATCCGTACTGTCTCAAAATGGTCCACTTTTTTTCCGGCCTCTATTCTAGCCAGTATTTGCGACTCTTCTTCCGTGCGATCAGAAGGGATAAGCATTGTAATTGATTGACCGATCGCTTCCTGCGCGGTATACCCAAACATTTGTTCAGCCGCGTTATTCCAACTGGTAATGATACCCTGCAGCGATTTAGTAATGATAGCATCGTCAGATGATTCAACTATAGCCGCAAGATGTTCTTGAATGAATAATTCTTGATCAAATCGATTAAGGATTGACATACATATTCTTTACATACTGCAAAATTTTTTATCTATTTTAATTGCCTATTTATATAACAGTTAGTTATATTATTTTTATGAGGCGCTTGCATCAAAAATATGTCGATACCTTCGTTAGCGTAGACCTCACCAAGATACTAATGACCAATACACATTATTACCCATAACAAAACTGCAACCCCGTTTGTAGTTTTAGGCAACTTCCTATTTTTCATTATATTGACTTTAATCAAGAAATAATCCTTTGATTCAGACCATAATTCAGTCTCTTTTTAAACAACAGGAGTGAATCTTAATGAAAATGCTTGATGAAGTAGATGCCGAAATATTCAGAAAATTGGGTATAAACTTTTTAGTCATCATCGGCGTAGCAGTGGCGTTAATTGCCATATCCATTTATTATTCTTAAATGGCTGGCACAAATGAACAGTCTTTCTGGATAATAAGAACGGCGCATTATATTCAATGCGCTAACACTCACTAATGGGCCTGTCACGAACTATCCCCGGATAACGGTCTAATTATCAACACGCGAGTTTAACAAGCTGCTTGACCGTTTATGAACCTTACAAAACGCCACCTCAGGAACGCGACAATAATTCCTGTGTCCTCATTCAGTTTAAACCTGACACTGCATCTTAAGATATTCGATAGCTGCTGCTTGGGAACCTTTAAAAAGAATTTTAACTTGACGCCGTTCTAATGACTTGAAATAAAGCGGATCATAATAGTACGTTAAAAGCTTTTCTATCCAGACTTTATTAGATTGAATATCGTTTCTATTCAGTAACGCCATACGTGATGTCTCTAAATCAGCCATGATTTCACGGGTTCTCAACCCGCCCAATTTCTTGCTGATCATTGTTAGCGCTTTTTGATAATGTTCAAATACCACCATTGCCTGATCCAGTTGCACCCTTTCAACTAACGTATTATCCCGACAAGCGCTACCGATAGCCGTGTATAGGACATAATCATTAAAAATATTATTGACCCTGATATCAAGTGGCTCGTCGATCCATACCACCGCCGAACTTCTCAAGCGCGTAAAAAAAGCTTCAGGCAAATAGTTTCTTCCGATATGACGGCTTTCATCTTCAACCAGAAGACGGGTTTGTGCGGCTAACCTATGCTCCAGTCTGATTAGCGCAACGGCCAGACGATTTTCAAAATCAATCTGAGTCGGCTGCGGAATATGCAAGGCGCCAAATGCTGAGCCGCGATGATGGGCAAGACACTCCAAATCCAGCGCAGGAATAAAATCACTCACCTTATCCAGCAGCACTGTTTTTCCACTGCCGGTCGGGCCTGAAATCAGAACAAGCGGATGCTTTACACTGAAATCCTCGATGATGTTTATCAAAAACCGGCGCGCGGCTTTATAACCACCTTCCAACACCGGCCTTTCAATCCCCGCCTCTTTTAGCCATTGTTGCGCAATATGGGATCGCTTCCCACCCCGAAAACAATAAACAACCGCAACGGGATTCTGAATTGCATACTGAGACCAGCGTGCGACGCGTTCAGCTTTTACCGCCCCTGAGACAATCTGATGGCCCAAATTCATCGCAGCTTCATGACCTTGATGTTTATATGTGGTCCCAACCAGTGCGCGTTCAGTATTATCCAATATCGGAATATTAACGGATCCAGGGATCGAGCCCTGACTAAATTCCAGCGGGGCACGCACATCGATAAACGGTGTTCCCGCTACCAATAACGGCTTTAGTGCGTTAATAGAAACGGTTGAATTATTCAAAGATCACGGCTTTATCACAATACGGCAAAACTTCTCCAACAATCTTTGCCGATTTAAACTTTTCTTGTAGCGCCTCAACCATAATATCGCTGCGCTTTGGAGAAACGCTCAATAGCAAACCACCACTTGTCTGTGGATCATGGATAAGCAGTTGATCGAGATCATCCAGATCTGACGCAATAATGTGCGGCGAGGTGTATGACCGATTTGTGTGATGAGCCTTAGTCAAAAACCCATTCTCCAAACAATGCAACACCCGGCCGAACCGAGGCAATTGTTTTGAATCTATCATTAGAGTCACCTGACTGGCATTCGCCATTTGCATGGCATGTCCGGAAAATCCAAAGCCGGTAATATCGGTTGCCGCGTGAATTCCGGATTTCAACTCATTGCTTATTAGGTCAACGACGTTGTTAATCATTGCCATACTCTGCAATGATTCCATGATATCTTCCTCATCCAACGCCTGTCTTTTTAAAGCGGCAGTCAATGCACCTGTCCCAAGCGCTTTGGTTAAAATCAGATGGTCTCCGGTTTTTGCTCCGGCATTTGTCCATAATTGATTCGGATTAACAAATCCGGTTACGGACAGACCGAATTTCAATGTATCATCGTCGATAGAATGCCCACCAACAAAATTAGCACCCGCTTCAGCAATTTTACGGCTCGCGCCTTGTAAAATATCCACAACCACATGCCCGGGTAAGGTCGACAAGGGAAACGCTAAAATGGCCATTGCAGTCCTGGGCCTGCCGCCCATTGCGTAAACATCGCTCAGTGCGTTTGCCGCAGCAATTTCACCAAACAGCATGGGTGTATTCACGATCGGCGTAAAAAAATCCAGAGTCTGGACCAATGCAGTATTCTCGTCCACCTTGTAAATCGCGGCATCATCAAACAATCCCCCATCGACGAGTAACTCCGGATGAGCCGCTGGAAATTGAACTTGCTGTAAAATTTGTCTTAATTCTGTGGCCGCCACTTTTGCAGCACAGCCGCCTTTTTGAACGGTCTGCGTAAGTGCAATCTTCTCGAAACTCATCTTCTTATAACTGTTATCTTAACGTTTATGGAGAACCTGTTTTAATGGCAAACGCTTCCTGACTGAACAGCCTGAAAACCCTTATTACAAAATGTTATAGAATAACCAACACGCTCATAAATGAAGAAAATTAGACATCTGCACCTGATTTCCACCTCTCAAAGTGACTGTTGCGGTTGCGGCTGCGTTTACGTCAACATCTGCCGGGCTGTGATCTTATACCTAAAGCTATCGGGTTCGAGCTGATCCAAAATTTTCTGTCCCGTTACACCGTTTGGATACATAAAATACGGGATTTTAATCTTGGAGTTGGGTAGAACAACATCGTGAGCAGTATTGTATGCAAGCCAATTCATCTCCCAGGCACCAAATAACCGCTTGCGTATTGCCACGACTTTCGGATCGTCTAACGTCAAATGACCAGGCGGTTCTTCCAGTACTACCTTACGCACATCGGCAGGATCAACCGGCACCCAGCCAACGCCCTGCGCAAAAAATTCCGCTCTGCAATGCTGCGCTTTGCTCGCATCAATATTACTGAGTCCCAAACTTTGGTAACCTAATGCCGAAGGTGCAATACGAATCCCATAGACATCGCGGGCCGCTACGCCAACCGACCGTGCCAAACCGACAAACAATGTATTGAGATCGCCACATTTACCACCGAAATACCGTGTTTCCAGCATCGTTTTAATATCGCCCCACCCGCAACCTCTAACTTTGGGGTCCCGAAAGGCATTTTCCACCACCCATTCGTAAATAGCATAGGCTTTTTCAATATCAGTTCTGGCGTTGTGCGTAATGTCCCGTGCGGTTTCTCGTACAATTCCATCAGTTGGAATAAGGTCCGTCGATGCTGTGTAATGTTCCATTTCGCGCTGCGACAAACCGGGCAAATTTGAATCGGCTTTAGATATATCGACAGCGCGGCCTCGTGTCGCAAAACAGCTCGTCACCTCAACCGATGGGCGCGTTTCATTTTTTGCCCACTCTACGTAAAGCATTTGGGCGCCGTATTTCGGCTCCGTAATCACTATTTCCCGGCCATTACCTACCCAAGTATTACCCATCGGAATGTGCCAGTCCGATTTTTCTGTGAACGGCAGTGGAATCCATGCACGCGAAATACCGGAAGGCTTAGCAATCTTCAGTGTCGTGACAACAACATAAGTGCGCCAGTCTTCAACTGTATTTGCAGCAGCTGCCCCACGTATAGACGACAACCCTGCAAGAATCGGCGCACCGAAAGCCGCCTGTAAAAAAACGCGCCTTTTCATATCAATGTTTCCGTTAATCTAATTCTCACTGAAGGAGTAAAGCTTTGCTGGGCATTCACAACAAGAAAACTACCGGAACACCTGGAATGTGTCAAACACTCAGTATTTACAATATCAGCCTCTATATATTGTTTCCATTAAGGATACAAAATGTCAGCACTTTAAATACTTCTCTCAGCAATTATTCGCCGATATTATTCGCCTTAAGGTTAAAGATACAGATTACACCATAATGTATTCATGGTTGTTTTTATTGAATTAATGTTATACATTAGATTTTGTGTAGTTTGTTCTTTATTACTTTGAGAATTGCTTGTCTGGCTAAGGAACCGGTATTTTATTGTTAACCAGAAAGAGCATATTAAAGATATGGTTATTTTAATCAGTCAAACGCGTACATCAACTGCGTCTCGCACAAATAACCGGTAAACATTTAAAGGAGTAATATTTATGAAAATCACCAACTCACTTAAAGAACCCAAATTTGCCATCACCGCGATAATCTTTTGTGCAATGGCATTTTCTTTGGCATCAGTTGTTGCATCGATAATTGATCAATCAAGAATATTGCTTTTAACCTGAATCAAGTATCAGCCGCACAACAATTAACCTTTGCATGGTTAATACTCTCTCTGATCATGACAAAGGTCTAAAATTTGCGGGTGCATCTCCGGATACCAAAAAATCTCCTTAACCCTCTTCATTTCTTCATATAAACAGAAAATACGATTCAAGTTGGCATGTAGTCATACGGAATTAAAACTCTCGATAATTGGGCCAGACTAGTCTGGCCCAATTTGCTTTTACTCCGACTCCGGCAAGCCGTCATCCCAATAAGGATTGGATCCGATATTCTCCAACAGAAAATCGATAAAAACACGAATTTTGATAGGCAAGTATTTACTTGGAAGATAACACGCATAGATATAACGATCGATCGACAAGTATTCAGACAAAACCGATTGTATGCGCCCTTTCTTCAAATCCATACCTACAGTATAAGCGGGCAATAAGGCAATACCCAAACCATAGAAAACAGCCTGAGCAAGGGCATCATTATTATTAATACGCAAATTTCCTGATACCGGTACATCAATTCCACCCTCCGGTCCCGTAAAATGCCAATACCCCTGACCACTAGCAAAACCACAATCCAGACAATTATGTTTTTCCAGATCTCTAGGAGACTCTGGCACTCCCCATTGTTTAAAGTACTGCGGTGTTGCACAAAGAACGCGACGCACAGGCGCTATCTTTCTCGCCACCAGATCGAGATCGGGTTCATTTGTCACACGTACAATGACATCGTACCCATCTTTCACCAGATCGACCCATCGGTCGCTAATTGTCAAATCAACTTTTATTTTAGGGTACTGATTTACAAAACAACTGATAATGGGAGTGAGATGATGTACGCCAAAAGAATTAGGTACACTCACTTTTAATACGCCCCGTGGCTCGGCATAAAGACTGGCCGCCACACGCTCGATTTGTTCAGCTTCAACGAGCATCCGGTTTGCATGCTCTAAAATCGCTGCACCTGGTTCAGTCAAACTGATATGCCGGGTACTTCTCAAAAACAGCCGCGCACACAGGTCTTGTTCAAGTTTTGCAATAGCCTTACTCACCACAGTACGAGACACACCCATACGCCGCGCAGCCTCGGAAAAACTACCTGCCTCTACGACCCTGGCAAATACAACAAGAAGATTTAAATCCTGCATAATTTAATTGTATCCATTTCTGATACAAATTGTGTCTATTATTAAGACTTATTTTTTCCAACACAAGCTTATATCATGTACTCGTGGATGATATTTAAAATGATCATATCATGAATAAACCTTTCATTAAATGATTAATATATCTTTCCTAATTAAATATATTCTCAGTTACTCAACGACAATAAAGAAGAAATTAAATTGTTAACGACAGAGAACATATTATTAACGCGGTTATTCTATCAATCCGGGTTCAAATTTTATGCCGACCGTATAAAACCCCGGTAACAACTCACAGGAGAAATAAAATGATCAAGTTAATCAATTCATTTAAATTTAGGCTGGTTAATGCTGCAGCAATATTCTACGTATTCACAGCGTCCTTTGCGACGATTTTGTCAACAACCGACACATCAAGCAATTCATACGACGCCTACAAGATAGCCATCCTGGAAAGTTATAACCAGAACAAATCTCATGAGGAAAACTAGTCTTACGTACGCTCTGCTGGTCATACCAGCAGAGCGTTAATTTTAAAACAATAAGACTTTGAGTGAATTGAAACCAGAAATCTTGGGAAATAAATTGAGTGTTATGAGAAACAAAATTTGTATTGCAGTATTTATCGCCGTTGCCATACCGTCTATCGTAACGGCAGAAATTATCGATCACGGCAACTTCCTGACCGATACCGAAACACAATTAGATTGGCTCAATATCACGCACAGTGTGAACCGTAGTTATGAGGATATTAGCAGTCAATTCGACACAGGTGGAGAGTTCGAGGGATGGCGATATGCAAGTATCGAAGAAATTAGAACCTTACTGCACAATTACAACAAAATTTCCGGTGCACGTCATACAAACAAGATCAATCATTCTTCTGCTGATACATATCTGCCAGATACACTTACGGCATTAATCAAAATGCTGGGTGTACCCGATCCACATCATAATCCAGAACGCATCCTAGGCATGGCAAAAGCAAGCAACCCCTATTTAAGCACCCCGGGCTTTATACTTTCTGCGAATAAAACAGATTATGATGAAGCCTGCGAGGTATCTTTACCAGCACGTATCAAAAGCGTTCACTCTCATACATATGGCAGTTTTCTCGTTCGGCAGCGAGGCAAAAATTAGGATTAACCTCAAATCATAGCGATGATTAAATATACTTGAAGCCTCAACAAGTAGCTGCAACACAATATTGAGTCAATTATTCAATTGTTGGAGAGATATATTGGTTCAAGCGTATTGAATCAATCGCTCATATCGTCTTGCAAATCCTCCTCATTCTCGGACTTCCGAATTAATCGGTTGCGCGTAGCCTCCAACAATGGCTTAACAGCAAATTCTGCAACGGTAAAATCAAAAGGAAGATCGGAACGTTGCAGCATATAGTCGCCATTCTCATCCTCAGTTGTTTCAGGCCTATAGAATTGGTAGTTGAATGCTTTACCATCTTCGAACATAAGGTCGATCACCAAATCAGGACTGCCCATTTTCTTACTCGCATTGCCGTTTACCGATTGAATTCGCAAATTGGCCAGACCATCCATCAGGCTGCTAATCGCACTTTCATCCGGATTTTCCTGCTCAGCAAGATCTTCAGGCTGTAATGTGCGATCTGTTCGGGTTAAGACAAAATCCGCCATCGTCAACTTACTGACACGCGTAACATCAAAACTCAATATGTCTTTTTTCAGCCAATCATCAGCCTCCGCACTGGCTTTCCAGCTTTCCATGGCGACAGCGTAAATGTGATCGTCCCCATCCAACCTTACATGCGTTTTACGAAACCCCGGAGAAGTTCCGATAAATAATTTTGCCTGAGGTTTGTCACCGTCTAAAAAGATAATCTTACGTTCAAAATCGTTTTCAGCCACTTTAAATCGCTCGGCAGCGCCCAATGTAGTCGCAACCGGCCAGCCTTTATCCAGCGATGAAAAAGTATCCAGCAACTGGCTCAATGTTGGGGTATCAATAGGATAGTTCCATTTCTCCGGCAATACCCACTGACCGGATTCCTTTTCAAGGATCACGCTGTGAGCTTCATTCTCAATTTGCAGTCGGTTGACTGTATCAAAGCTGATTGAAAGCAATTTTTCATTAGCCTGGAAAGCGGCATAATCATCTTTCGACAAGTAAACCACAACAACCAGAATCAATTGAAAAACAAATAAGCCGGCGAGCACTGTTGTCCATTTTTTCATTCTCATATCCTCCTCACGCTGACTTAACAGACGACGCATCAAGAATTGCGGCGTAGCGCAACTGCGCACGTTTCTTTATCCAACGGCGAGTTAATCCAACCAGTAACAGGCCGGACAGTGCCAGTCCATAATTGAGGTATTCCCAAAACAATTGCTCGCTCTGAGTTAGCGGATCGAGTGTACGTGAAAATTGACTGCGCCCCCGAATGGTCAATAAACCACGCTCTTCTAATGACCAATCAATCGCGTTTTCAAGTAGTTCAACCGGTTTGGTATAACGGGTACCCAATCCCATTGTGGCCAAATTCAACATGTCATCCGCCAAAAAATCATTAGATGCAAATAAAACAATTCGCGCCGATTCGGGTGAATGACCGATGACACGGGTGATAACCGGTTGAGGCGTTTCTTCGATTTCTGCCGCATCTTCCGCTTCACCGCTTAATTCATGTAAATCATGCTCATGCTCGTCCACATCATCCGATGATGAATCTATTGCCAATGGTGATGGCCTGTTCTTAAAATAAGATTCAAAACGGCCTTCAGATATTATTGCCAACAGATGGTTTTGCCGCTGCTCACTGGATGCAAAACCCAAATCCGGATATGCCTCAAAATCCGGCTTTACCGCCAGATTGTCTGTCGCCCATGACTGATCAGAACTTTCCAACAGACGCGTAATTGTACGTTTCTGGCCATCGTCATTGAGTTTGATCGGCGATGCCCAGGTCACAGTGACCTGACTAACACCGGAAGCCAAACCGCTCTCCTGATTAATGCCTTGTTCACGGATATCGACAAAATATGGATAGTCGATCAAACGGGTTTCCTGAAACACAAACCCACCAACACGACGCTCCACTGGTATCGGGAACGCCGAATTTTGCTCGTCGAGCACCAGTTGTTTCTCAACTGTAATACCATGATGCGAAAGCCAGTCGTCGAGACCGGAATTGTAAGGCTGTGCGTTCAAAGCACCTTGCATTTCGACTCGGTACGGCGAAGTAGAGGCAATCACCGTACCGCCGCGCATCAGAAATTGATCGATTGCAAATAACTGTTTCTCGTCCAATCCCTGCGGCGCCATCAACAGCAAGATATCCGTTTCGTCAGGTAGCTGGCCGCTTTCTAGATTTGTCGTCACAATATTGTGCTCTTCCGCAAGCGTATTTTGTAACCAGCCAAACTGCAGGTTCCGGTTGGGTTGACCAAGCTGCGACATCGTCTGATCGATAATCGGCACATGCACGGCAACCGTTTTCAGAAAACCTTTGGAAAAACGCTTGAGTGCAGCCTGAATACTTTGTTCAAACGCGCTTTTCTCCAGATTTTCCGGTAAAGGCACCTGGAACATTTGTCCATTGCCTTCAAGAATCATATAAAACCAGAATGTTTCCTCGTCAAAAAGACCGACGCTCATTGGCCGCAAACCAAAATCCGTCTCAAGCCGTGCAGCCAATTCGCCGTCCCCGGCTTCCGGATCCTGAAACGCCACATTGAATTTACCATCCGAACGCTGCTGGAGGTCAGTCAGCACTACATCCAATTCTTTGCGGAATGTCTGTAAAATTTCCGGCAACTTGTCATCTGTTGAAACATAACCGGTAAAACTCACCGGATGTTCAATATTGTCAAACAGCGTCCCACCTCCCTGATAAGCATACAAGGCTTTCTTGATCGCCTGCGTCAGATCATACTCAGGATTACGCAGGTCAACTCTCAAATCACCCTCGCCCTGCACTTTCACATCAATCAAATCCTGAAAACCCAGAACCTGATGTTGATCGCCATACTGAACCAGAACATTGAAATAGGAATTCACTACAGATGACTGATATTTGCTTGCAAACTGAAACGGTACGGGGCGAATAGCGTATTTTTCGTTGGCTTCCTGCTCGAGCTCCGGGTGTTCCTGAGGATCGATAAATTCAATCCTTAAGCGTCCCTCTCCGGCCAACGCATATTCCTGCAACAAATCCCGCAACCGTGGAACCAATGGCGCCAGTAATGGATGAGTCTGGGCACTGAAATAACCCCGGATCAACATCGGTTCCTGTAACTGCATCAAATAGCCTCGCGTAGCATCTGATATCGAATATATTTTCCCCTGTGTCATATCGGCGCGCATCGAACTGATAGGCGCCAGCCACAAATTTGCTGCGACAAAATTGGCAACCAGCAACCCGGTCAACCATGTCCAGTTTCGATGATTGGCGTTAGATGGATTTCCTGCCCAACGCAGCTTTTCAAGTGCAAGTATATTCAGCGACAGAAAGACACCTACCAAGCTGACATAATAATACAGGTCACGCACATCAATCATACCGCGTGTAATCGACTCGAAACGCGATCCTGATCCTAGCAGTTTTAAAAATTCGGATGGTTGATTACTAAATAAAGCCGTTAACTTATCGGCGCCGATTAAATAAAACACGCCGCAAATACCTGCGGTTAAAATTAAACTGATAATTTGATTCAGTGCGCGCGAGCTGGCATACAAACCGATAGCAATATAGGCTGCAGCTAAAAACACGGTAGCGATGTACCCCCCGACTACAGGCCCCCAGTCAAGCGAACCGATTAAGCTGACTGTGACAGGCAGCGGCAACGTCAGGATTAAGGCCAGCACAATCAAAGCAAGACAGGCAAGAAATTTGCCAAGCACTAGATGCAGACTGTTGATCGGCGCAGTAAGCAGCAGTTCCAAAGTACCGGTCCGGCGTTCTTCAGCCCACATGCGCATGGTTATCGCGGCAACCAGAAAAATCATCAACACCGGCATCCATTCAAATAGCGGTCTTACATCCGCTATATTACGGCCAAAGAATGCTTCCCCCCAGAAGAAAATGAATAGCGTGATGGCCAAGAATACGCCAAAGAAAATATAAGCGACAGGCGTTGAAAAAAAACCTGAGAACTCCTTACGCGCAATATTTAAAACATGATTCATGAGTGCTGTTTCCCTTTTCCACTTGAGATTTCACCGAATATCGTTTCCAGATTCCGACTTTCAGGTTGCAGCGCATATAGCTTCCAGCCCGATGCAATCACCTGAGATGCGACAACTGCAGCAGTGTCGGATAATTCCGATTGATCGCTTAACTCGAGCGCGTACCGATGCTCGGTATCCTGCGCCGCAAAATGCTCCACCGACCGCACTGCCTGAATGGCACTCAGGAGATTGACAGCTTGCTCCGGGGCAACGTCAACCGAAACCAGCAAACGATTACCGGCACTTAATTCCTGCATGGTCGCATCCAACGCTTTTCGTCCGTTTCGAATAATGATGACCCGGTCGCAAATCGCCTGAACTTCCTGCAAAATATGTGTGGATAAAATTACCGTCGCATGTTTTGACAGCGAACGAATCAGATCCCGCATCTGCTGCACCTGCGTTGGATCAAGGCCGTTAGTCGGTTCATCGAGAATCAGCAGTTTGGGATTATGCAGCAGAGCTTGTGCCACGCCTACACGCTGACGGTAACCTCTCGACAGCGTGGCGATAATGTCAGTCGCTTTGGATACTAGCGCAGTTTTATGCATAGCATCCCGGATACAGTGGGAACGCTCATCGGATTCAACACCGTGCAACGCAGCAACGTAGTCAAGATAATCAATGACCGTCATTTCTGCATAAAGCGGATCGTTTTCGGGTAAATAACCGATAATGCGCTGAACAGCCTCTCTCTCCCTGCCAATGTCCATCCCGTCAATCAGAATGGTTCCATCAGTGGGCTCCAGATATCCGGTCAACATTTTCATGATTGTCGTTTTTCCAGCGCCATTGTGGCCCAGTAACCCGACAATTTCACCTTGCCCTATTTCAAACGAAATTTTATCCACTGCCGCCAGATGACCATACATCCGTGACAAATCTTCAACTTTGATCATGCAGGAAACTCCCGATTTTTCTGATTGTCATTGGCGCCAAACCAAAATATTTCTCTGGAAGCGCTGCAAAAGACATGTATTCTTTTTTAAAAACGGGCAATATGATAACAATCCCACACGACCTTTTTCAATACAGTGTGAACCGGGAAGATATTATCTTGTCAACAAACCAATGAAACCATTTGACCAATGACAACGTCTAGCAATGCAAACATGCGCCCGTTATAATGACCCACTTGTATTAATCTGATATCCGGTACTTATGTCTACACCGAAAGACTCCGACACAGAACCCAAACTGTTTAAGCTCAGCTGGCGTAGCATTCTGATTCATCTTACGTTGCTTTTCGTTTGTGTGGTGCTCGGATTATTTTCCTGGTACCTGTCCAGACCACAAAGTATTCGATTTTACCAAACCAATTTAAACGAATACCTTACCGTTCCCATCACCTCAGAAATTGATATATCCCTCGATCACAACAGTTCATTTGCCGTAACTGACTACGCACCGTTGCGTATTGAAATGCTTAAAGGCAATGCCTATTTCAACATCAAGAAAAAACAGGCCGACGACTTCAGAATAAAAGTAGGTGAAGTCTTCATCGAAGATTTTGGCACACGCTTCAGTATTCGCATGCAAAAACACGGTGCGCATATTGTTTCTGTCGGACAGGGAAAAATCAAACTGCATACCGCATCCGACGAATATCTGATTAGCGCACTCGAGCAGGCTGATTTCGACAATTCCAAAATCAGCAAACACAGAATGATCAGTATTAACGAAGTAGCACCGTGGTATAAAGAACAACTGCCCTAAAACGTTAGCGGCAGAAATTCTTCATCCGGTTTGCTTCATATCTCAACATTGATCACATATACAATCAGCGCATCGCGCCGCAATTCCGTGACCCACCGCTGAATTGATCGTCAACCTGTTACTCAAACTTCAGTGCGACTGCACAATCGGCGTATTCACCACATCAAGCACTTCCATCATCCCCAGATCTTCATGATCGAGAATATGGCAGTGCAAAACATATTTCCCGATGTAATCGTGATATTTTGTGTAGACATTGGTTACAGTTGGCCCCTTAACCAACAGCGTATCTTTCCAGACCATCTGCGGCTTTCCATCCGGGCCACTGCGCTCCCACTGAAACGGATTAACATGAATATGAAACACATGCGGCGTTGGCGGTATGGGGTTGGGAATCGCCACCGAATCGCCGACCGTTGTCAACGACCACATATCCACCGCTTCCAGCTCAAGCTGCCGCACATGACTGGGATTGAACGCACGGTAATTAACCTGAAAATAATTTTTCTTGCCCTTCGCGTCCTGACCGAGCCTGAAGACCACTTCCTGAACACCCACAGCTTCATCTTTCAAATTAGTATCGCCAAACGGCGCCAGTGCGGCCATTTCCTCGCTGGTCGGTAAAGCCATTTCATCAATCTCGTCAGTCACTCTCAGGATCGCCAGCAGATTTTCCGGCTCATTGATTTGCCGCAACGATTTATCGCTGGAGGCCGCTTTATCGAGAATACGATACTCACCGGGCTTATCGCTTGCTTTAATCAGCACATCACTGCGATAACCCGATTGCAGCTCAATCGGCGTTCCCGCTTTCCAGGTATCGACTCGCCCCAGATAATTGCCATCAAGCGCAATTTCATGCAAGTCATGCGCCTCTACCGCAAAGAAAATGGATTCACGGAAAGCCGTGTCGATCAATCGCCAGCGCTGTACTTCACCACGTTTCATAGTGATGACAGGTACGATTTGCCCGTTAATGGTAATGCGGCGGTGCGAGCAATTCCAGGTATCCATCGCGTCTTGCTTTTCGCAATTCTCAGGGGTTGGATCTGATGGCCCGGGGAAAAGGCTGGTGATATTGTTAAGCTCACCTTGACGATTGTACAGAATGGTCTGCAACACAAAGACTTTCTCGTTGACATTCGCCGCGTGCAGCGCTGCGGGTATGGTATCAGGATCATCCTCAACAATCAGCGCACCGGCCATGCCGCTGCCTACCTGGATTGCCGTCGAGCCATGCGCATGCGCGTGATACCAGTAAGAACCGATCGGATGATCCATCGGTACCTTCACTTCATAGAGAAAATCGCTTTGTGGCGGAATCGTCAGTAGAACATTATCGCTATTGCCGACAGGTGACACATGCATGCCATGATAATGCACATTGGTAGTATTGAATGATGCCGGCATCGTATCCAGATAGGCACTCTGGCTTTCCTGATCAAACTGTCTCTGTACTTCATCCGGCGTTTCTTCCGGCAATCGGTTTTTTAACATCAAATTGATCACGTCACCTTGGCTGACACGCAACGTGGGGCCAACCAGCTTACCGTCGTAAGTGCGCAACTTCAGTGGACAGCCTCCGAGTATCGCGGTTTTGCCATCAGAAAACTGGACGGTGAACGTGGTATCGATTTTGCCATCTACTGCACGCACATCCGGTGGATTCTGAAACGGCTGCTTACCGTGCTTGTCAATATCGATTGGTAAATAAGGGCAATGAGGTGGGCTACCTGCCATTGCGATCGCACCGTTACTAAATAAGCAAGTTAAAATTATCCATAGATAACAAGCACCTTTCATCCACCATTGTTGCATAGCGATTCCTTTTTCAAGTGATTATGAGGTGTCGTCATGATGCTTTCAATCGATTGTCGACAGTCCGACGCACCTCCTTGGATGACATTCGGGAAAAATTCAAGACCTGATGGTGGAGCAACAATAGCACCAGGTCGCTGCCAATTTTTTGATCGGCGCATGCATCACAACGATTGTTGCTTCGTTACGTTAAAAAGCATAGCCATCAATTCCGGGTAGGTCAATGCATATTGAACCTGATAGTTTGATTAAGTGAAAATATGATTGCATCCATGCGTCCTGCACAAATATTTTTCCAGCGCGGGACCATGTACAATGGTGCACTCCACGAGAAACACCGATGAGGCTTATGAAAAGATACTTAATAACCGTGGCAATACTGACGACAATGCTTTCTGCATGCGCCGGAACCCATTCACATGAAAAACCGCTGCGCCATGAGGCTACAATATCCGGCAATCCGGCATCACTGGGACATTGCGTCATGCACGCCCTTCATGCCGACACCGGACAATTGATGCAGCTCTACCACTATCGGTTCCGGATCTACCCGGACATCGATGGCGCGCAAATTTTTGCCTACGACACCCGTTTTCTGCCCTATATTTACACCAGTAATTCACCACAGAACCCCGATGCAGTTCGCGATTACATCGACCTGGAACCAGAGATCCTGCCTGGCAAGAAGACTTTCATAGATGCAGAATATCATTATGGATTTATCCTGACCATCCAGAAAGCAGACAAAGCATTCAGCCATGCGGCTATCAGAGGCAATACCTATGTCAGCGAAATTGCATGGCGCCATGTGTTGGCTTGCTCAACGGGCTGAATATCAAAGCTATCGCCTCTGATTTACAATAATTTGTTAGCCTCTATGCCTGTAGATTAGTAATCCGCCGAGGAATAAAGATTAAATTAATATACGTGCCTAATTAGCCCACCCCCATCGTTCTACCACATAAAACATGAGTATCATTGAAACAATTACACTATTGGGAATTATGGTTGCGCTGGCAGCAATGCCAAGTGCTAGCGTTGCACTAGTCGTTACTCGTTCGGCTACATTAGGGGCAGCGAACGGTATTGCGGTTTCAATTGGAATAGTTTTAGGCGATCTGGTTTTTATTATTTTGGCCATTGCTGGTTTATCTGCTGCGGCTGAGACAATGGGTAGTTTTTTTATGGTTATAAAGTATCTAGGTGCGCTTTATCTTCTATGGCTTGGATACACGTTATTAACATCAAAAAGTGCCACTAAAATTTCCATCGCAAATTCCCCCCAAGAAAAACGTAATCTTGGCGCTAGTTTCCTAGCAGGTTTGATCTTGACCTTGGGTGATATTAAAGCAATTGTTTTTTACGCTAGTTTGTTCCCTGCGTTTATCGATATAACATCACTGCGCATTATAGATTTCCTGATAATTGTATCGATAATGGTGGTCGGAGTTGGCGGCGTAAAAGTTATATATGCTTTTTCAGCAATAAAAGTCGCTTCATTGGCCAAAAGATATAAATTCGATAATACCGCCCGAAAAGCTGCGGGAGGTTTAATGTTAGGGACAGGCGGTTATTTAATTATAAAGCCCTAGAACAGTGCCTTAAAACTGGCGGTAACACGAGATCTCCCACACTGCAGCGCAAGCAGTTACAATGAACCGCGAAAACCCATTAAAAAGAGAGGCGCTTATGTCCCGCGATAATTCATTCGGCAAATGGCTCGTGGTAGGTATCTTGGTTGTCATTGCAATTATAGCCTCAGCCTACCCAAGATCAGCCCCGATTAAACCAATTTTGGATATAAACCATATGTTTGGTGCATTGGGAAGCGTGTTCATGATAGTACTGTTGGTTGAACGTGCGACTGAGATTGTTATCACCGTCTGGCGGCAAACCGAGACGGAAATGAAAAAAGCGCACATTAATTCACTAAACTTAGAGATTTCAAAAAAACCTCAAGCTGATCTATCCGCAGAACTACTCGCTGAACAAAAGCGTCTAGCAAGTTACCAGACTGAAACAAAACGAATTGCGTTGTTGACAGGATTAACAATTTCAGTGCTTTTATGTGCGACAGGCGTCGGTTTGCTCGAGGTCGTCATTGATAGGGCTGATGCCGAAATTGGTTTCATTAGATTTGCCGACATTGTCTTGACATCCGGTCTTATTGCAGGAGGCAGTGACGGATTTCACAAGTTTGTTAGCACACTTGAAACATTCTTCATAGAATCAAAAAAGAAAATGGAAGGAAATGCCTGACAGGCGTTTACTGAAACCTATGTTGCGAATGTCGCATAATCGAGATTGCGACCAATTTTCTGGGTAACGACAATCTCATGATTCAAAAGTTAGCAGTAATACTACTTACCTGGAGTATTTTTGCTAATTTTCTTGAAGCAACAACAGATTCTACACAAACTCAACAGGTCGTTTTATTGCATGGCTTAGCCCGCAGTGCCGCGTCGATGAATCCGTTGGCAGAACACCTACGGGGATTAAGCTACAAAATCTGTAATGTTGCCTACCCATCAACCGAACATCCGATAGCCGTACTTGCCACAGATTACGTTTTACCCTCAATTCGCCGTTGTTTTCCCGATGCAGAAAAGCCGATCAATTTTGTTACCCACTCGCTGGGTGGAATCATAACCAGGCAATTGGCCCGATCGAATCCCGAATTAAAATTTGGTCGAGTGGTTATGCTGGCCCCGCCTAACCATGGAAGCGAAATCGTCGATAAATTGGGCGAGCTATGGCTATTTCAGATGATTAACGGTCCATCCGGCACGGAACTCGGCACAAATCCGGAATCCCTGCCAAACAGGTTGGGGCCCGCACAATTTGAGGTTGGCATTATCACTGGAAATTTTTCAATCAATTGGATTCTATCAGCCATGATCGAGGGTACTGATGACGGCAAAGTTTCAATCGAAAGCGCCAAACTCGACGGGATGTCTGATTTCCGTGTGGTATCTGTCAGTCACCCGTTTATTATGAAGGATCATGAAGTATGGCGTTTTATTGTTAATTTCTTAACGTATGGCGCTTTTTCGGAAAACATTAATGACAGGTCTAACGATTGACAACAGTCACTAAGCGCTCGCCGCAACCTTTTTTCCTTGTGGATTACGTTCTTGAACCTGCTCTATCAAAACTACGCAGTAATGAATGTCTAATGCGAGGCACGACCTTTTTTTCCGGTTCAGATATAAAATAATACGGTAAGCACTTTAAACTGTTTCGGCCCGATCATTTGAACTTCTGCCAGAAACCGCCTTCAAAACAGAGTTTTTTGAACAAAATAATTTAAAATGAAAACAAAAAAAAGCGATCAGTCCTGTGAAGAATTGTTAGATAAACCCACAAGCACCGATACAATACAAGCTGAAAATGACAGCACTGTCTACCAAAATGCGATATTAATACTGTTGTCGATTCTAGGTGTCATAGCTGTTGTCACTGCACTTCATTTCGCATCGTCCATACTTCTACCGATTACTTTGGCCATTTATTTAAACCTCTTATTATCCCCTATCGTGATTTTTTTTAGGCGGTTTAGGGTTCCTGAATCAGCGAGTGCGGGAATACTTTTGTTTGGCGCGCTGTTTACCCTGGGTGTCGCCGTAGATTATCTTGCCGAACCAGCCGAAGAATGGTTACAGCAAGCACCTGAAGCATTACACAGCTTAAAAAGTAAATTATCACCTGTAACCGAACCAATTGAACAAATAAAAGACGTTTCAAAAAAAGTTGATGATTTGACGAATATTTCTGAAGGTGAACAAGTTCAGCAAGTTGCTTTTCAAAAACCAAGTCTTTTGGATCAAATGACTGAGAACCTCCCTGGAATGGCGTCTTCAGTCATGATTGTATTTTTCCTTTCTTATTTTCTCCTCGCGTCAGGCGATAGGTTTTTAAGAAAAATGGCGGAATTAGGCAAAAATTTTTCACAGCGCCGACATATCGTTAATATCACCAAAACTGTTCAAAAAGACTTGTCAGCCTATTTACTAACAATTTCAGTCATTAATATCACATTGGGCATATGTGTCGCAGCGACAATGTATTTACTTGACGTGCCCAATGCTTTGCTCTGGGGAACACTAGCTGCTTTGTTAAATTTCGCACCTTACGTTGGTGCATTTATCATGGCCGTAATACTTGCGTTAGTAGGTATTCTGACTTTTGATTCGCTTTCAGATGCCGCTCTTTTGCCACTTATCTATGTCGGCCTTTCTATAGTTGAAGGGCAATTAATTACACCATTACTTGTCGGACAACGCTTCTCACTCAACACTTCAATCGTTTTTATTACATTAATTTTCTGGGGTTGGATTTGGGGAATCTTAGGTGTGTTAATTGCTGTACCTATTTTACTGACGATAAAGGTTTTCTCTGATCAAATGCCGAAACTCCAGTTATTCAGCAAGCTTCTGGAACGTTAAAATTTACACACCTGGAATAAGTATGAAGGAAAATAACATAAAACACTGATTCAAACATTCGACACCCTGTATTGGTACATCAGCGAATTTAAGAATGACATTGAAACATTAACCGACAAGCATTCGACAAACCGGTACCGGCCGATATCATCATCGGAATCTTCACTGGCGACGAGCAGAAATTCAATACAACGATTGTCTTTAAACCGGTATTGATAACTATCCGGGCGCCTCATATAGGGCAACTCAAGTTCGTGGAACAATCCATCCTTGACCCACCATCGGCCTGTTTCGGTAAGCCTGCTGATCATGCCATCGCGCTCCATGAAAATAAAGTCAATCGAATACGTGCCGTCCGCTCTACGCTCTTGCGTCCAGCTTCTGGTCGAACCGTCTTGCTCCTCATGTTCGCCTGACCAGACGCCGACTAGTCTATTGTCAATCCGCAAAGGCGGATGACTGTCAGTTATTGTTGAGCAGCCGAATAACATCGCTACCCATCCCATCAGGATTTTATACATATTTTACCTTAGTGCTATTTGTGTTTTAGAAAGTTAAGCACTAATAAAGTGTTAACTTACTGAGATATATATAAAAAACAGATATTATTTCCGTTCACGAATTAGAGAAGCCAAATTTAGACAAATTATCCGTTAGTTTTCCATAGATTTTACCGCCACCAACACAGCACAATTAACGGGTATCTCGATACGTTCGGTCAACAGTATTTATCTTAAAGTACGACAACGAATTGTACAGATTTGTGAGCGTGAATCGCCACTACAAGGTTCTGTAGAGTCGATAAATCTTACTTTAGTGGACACCGTGTCCGAGGGAAACAGGGTTGTCGCGTCTATGGTAAAACCTTCGTCTTTGGTGTACTCAAACGTCATGAGCAAGTGTATACGGAAATTGTTCAGGATTGTTCTAAGACTACGCTGCAAGGCATTATCCGTAGCCATGTTGAACTAGGTACCGGTGATCCATTCTGATAGCTGACGCGGTTATGACGGCCTGGTAGATATCGGCTCTGACAAGCATATCAGGGCTCACCATGGTGATAACGAATTCGCTTGCGGCGAACGACATATTAACGGTATTGAATCTTTCTGGAACTCTGAAAAAAGACGTCGGACAAAGTTTAATGGTGTGCCCGTACACACCATCTATCTGTACCTTAAAGAAACTGAGTTTCGCTTTAATCATCGCCGTGACAATCTTTACCTTGTTGTACTCAAATTATTACGTTTAAAACCGCTTTAACTTCCTAAGACCCAATACAAAAAGGTTTGACTATCTGTTGAGAACAGATAGCAGATATTAGATATGCACATCTTCCTGTGGTTGCCACGGATGGATTTTACGAATTTTGTTACCTAGCGCAGTTTTGGCTTTATCAAGCTCATAAGCTTTTTGCAGATTGAACCACAATTCCGGGCCAGTGCCGAAGAATCGGCCTAACCGCAGAGCCGTATCGGCTGTCAAATCCCGTTTGCCTCGAATAATTTGAGAAATACGGTTTGGTGGCACGTCGATTTGCCGCGCAAGTTCTGTGCGCGTCATACCGATTTCTGTTAACTCATCGGCAAGAAACTCGCCGGGGTAAATGGGTTCTCTAGCCATAATTGCTTACCTTTCTACATATACCTTAATGATAGTCCACGATTTCCACATCGTCTGCGCCTCCGTCCCACGTAAATGGATTTTCTCAAAGAATCCCATAAAATATGGGCTTACGGACGATTTGAAGGCAAGCGTGCAGTCCTAAAACTGGCTTTTACCGACCGACTAACCTATGTTCGAAATGAAGGGTATCGAACCCCTAATTTATCGTACCTTTCAATATGTTAAGAGACGATTTTGGACAAGAAATGCAGATGGCTCCCTGACCAGGGCTCGAACCTGGGACCTGCGGATTAACAGTCCGTTGCTCTACCAACTGAGCTATCAGGGATTTGGTGAAGGAGTGAATCTTAACGGTTTGCGCCTTGCCGGTCAACTGTCTGTGCGCTCCGGTTCCAAAAATGAAGCATTTTACAGCCTGCTGCCGTTGATGATACCTTTATCATTTGGTTTTGCGTATAACAACGCAACGTTAAACTTCATACGGCTTGTCCGTAACAGGCCTATATTTTTTCACTATGGATGCTGTCGATTCATTACACGAATATTTTTCACAACGTATAGAAGCACGTGCGGTTGATCAGAAATATGAGATTCCACACTGTCTTTCGTCAATTAAAGAACGGGATTTTTCACAGGAATCCTTGTATCTGAACAATCATTTTTATCAGCGGCTTGACCAGATCAGAGCCGACACACACAGCAAATCCAGTATTTTGTGTGTTCCGATTCCAGACAATGGCAGTATTCCCGACATACTAAATAACGTCTTTAACATCGAAGCGGTGTCGCAGATGGTGGGTAATGCATTAGGAACTGGTGCACGACCCACGCCGGATATTGATCCTGCAGTAGATGAGGAAGATGAGGGACACGAGTTCTTTGAAACGGAAATTCTGGAGGGTGATGAGATTGGAGAAGATAATCGTCAGGAAATTCGTGCAACAGGTGTATTGAAGTTTTTTGATCTGGTCCCGGAATGGCTGTCCAACAATCTTGATGCGTCAATCGTGCCCTTTGAGGACAGATGGCTTGTCACAATGGACGTCCATTTAAAAAATAACGGACATATTATTGTCAGTCCCACCCCGCTTGGCATGCAACTGGACCCTCATACCAACAGAAGAGTTGTCGTCACCCTGTTTATGCAGGGCCAGGTCAACACTAATGAAGATGTTCCTTATCCACTGGGGGTCGAACTGGATTACGACCCTATTCTCGGTTTTCTCGATGACGAAATCGACATACCCGGTGCAGGCGAAAAAACGATAACGGCGATTTACGAGCTGTATGATTCAGGAAATACGATTGATGAACAAATCGCGGCTTTAAAAAATGCCGAACAGGAGCAGGAAGATTTCATGGACGAGGTAATTGCCGAAGTCATTCCCGACGATCAAATCCAGGCCGAATCTGAAGTTGACGAGGACATGGTAGAAGACGATGAACTAATGGAAGTTGAATTATCCTTTTCCGGCCATCGCAAGGACGTCATTGAATTAACACTTGAACAGCAGGTTGTCCTCTACGTCGCCCCCGAACACCTGGAACACGCTAAGGCGCAGCTCACGGAAGATCTTGTTTTCCTCGAAGCGGATTTGTCACTGTCATTCGGAATGTACAACCCCGGCGCGCCACCGGAAGGTCATGAGAATACTGAAAAGAACGATTATCTTCAAATGTATATCAGTATTAAGGAAGGCAACGGCGCTCAACTCAAGGATACCATTGTTCTGCGTGGCGGCCCGCTCTTAAAACTGGCCAAACTGAAACTACCTAAACTTGACACATCCGACCATTTACCGACTTCAAAACCACAATTGCTAAACCAGGACAAACCCGAGCAGAAAAAACGATAACCAATCATTAAGCGTTATTGCTTCACCGATTGTGGCGGGGTATAGCCCTGCGGCATCAACAACCACATGCGACCCTGCTGTTTCATCTTTCCGGCCTGACTCGCAGCCTCCGGACCGTAACCCCAGAAGAAGTCGGCACGAATACCGCCTTTGATTGCACCCCCGGTATCCTGAGCAAGCATAAGACGGTTAAGCGGTTTACTGGTATTCGGCCATGTCGTAGCAAGAAAGACCGGAACGCCCTGCGGAACTGATCGCGGATCAATCGCAATACTGCGTTCTGCCGTTAACGGTACGCCTATCGAACCGATGGGACCGCTCAAATTATCCGGTAACTCACGAAAAAATACAAAGCGCGCATTCTGCTGCAACAAAGACGGTAATTTATCTGGATTTTCCTTGCCCCACTGCTTGATACCCTGCATCGATGCTTTTTCCAACGGCAATTCACCTTGCTGAACCAGAATCCTGCCCACTGAACGATAAGGATAGCCGTTTTGATCGGCAAAACCGATTTTGATAATTTCGCCGGTATCGAGCTTCACCCTGCCGGAACCCTGGATTTGCAAAAAAAACAATTCCACTTCATCATCCACCCAAAGCAGTTCGTGGCCTTTGAGAATGTCCGGATTATTCATAATTTCAGTACGACTGTAATAAGGCACAACCTTGCGTCCGTCCAATCGACCACGCAAACGCAAATCACTTAATTCCGGATATTGCGCGCCTAAATCAATTGTCAGCAACTCATCCGGCGCAGTGTAAAGCGGATAGCGATAATGCTTAGATGGTTTGCGGCTGCCATGCAACAACGGTTCATAATAACCGGTTACTAACCCCGTATCGCTGCCGTCACTGTCAATAATTTGATAGGGTGAAAAATAACGTTCAAAAAACGTTCGCAAACCGGCTTTATCGGTCTCGTGCATTTCGGCAGCACCGTCACAAACCTCTTGCCATAACTGCTGACGCTTGAGTACCGTACAGCTTTTCAGAAAGGCGTCCCAGGCCGGTCGCAAATCATCTTCAAACCAGCCCGGCAAATCCATCCACTGCGCTGGGATGTATGTTGAAAATTGCGCTGATTCCGGTTCGATCACATCCGGTTTTATCGGCAGCTTGGCTTTCTCTGTTGGATCGACGACTTTACTCGTGCATGCAGCCAGCAGCACAAACAAGAGCACTATAGAAAAACGGGATTGGTTTTCCATCGAATATTGGTTAGAGTAGCGAGTTAAATATTTTAACTATACAACAAGCTTGGAATTTTTTATATGGAAGGCAACTGGTGGTTACTGTTACTTGAAGCGGCTGCGGCACTTGGACTGTTCGTTTTTATCATCTGGTGGACATTATTCTCAGGAAAAAAAGAAAAAGATCGGGAAGATTGAGCACCATCACCTAAAAAAACACACGGCTCATTTAAATTACCCCGAACGTGTACCCATCTAGACCGGATTGTCAACATCGATAAACTGGTGCTCGATGGAAAATGTTGAAGCCAAATGTTCGCCCAACGACTGTACGCCATAGCGCTCTGTGGCATGATGGCCGGCCGCAATAAATGCAACCCCGGATTCACGTGCAGCATGCACAGTTTGTTCGGAAATTTCGCCGGTCAGATAGGCGTCGACACCTTGGGTAATCGCAGCATCAATAAACCCCTGGGCACCACCTGTGCACCAGGCAATTTGCCGGATGATTTGCTCAGCACCACCGATGACAAGCGGCTCTCGTGCCAGTACTTGAGAAATTTTTTCACCTAACACATGTAATGGTACCGGCATATTTAATTTACCTCCGACAATTAGATTCTGCTCGCCAAACCGGTCTGTTTCGATAAATTCCAGACGCTTCCCCAATTGCGTGTTATTGCCGAATTCAAGATGACAATCCAACGGCAAATGGTAAGCGAACAAATTGATTTTATGCGCCATTAACAGTTCAATTCGACGCGCCTTCATGCCGGTAATGCGTGCATCTTCTCCTCGCCAGAAATAACCGTGATGCACGAGCACAGCATCCGCACCTTGTTCTATGGCAGCCTTCAACAATGCCAGAGACGCCGTAACACCGGTTACAATTTTACCGATCTTATCGCGCCCCTCCACCTGCAGTCCGTTTGGACAGTAATCCTGAAAACGCGAAATTTCCAATAGTTGATTTAGATAATTTTCAAGTTCATTTCGATGCATAGTTATTTTCCTGTATGGTTACACTACACTATAATCGCACGGCAAATGAGTCATTTTATCCAGGAGTAATCAGTATACATGTATAGGCTTTGGCTGACTTTCGCACAAACAGCAACGATTTTACTGGCAATTTATTTTGTTGTTTCCACATTGCGTCCCGAACTGCTGCCGTGGCGTTCACCCCACAAACTTGTCACCATCAAAGAAACAGCGACACCTCTCAATGAACCACGCCCAAACAGCTATTATGACGCCGTTAAACGCGCTATGCCGTCTGTCGTCAATATTTTTACCCGGCAGGATATTAAAGAATCAGCTCACCCATTACTCAGCGACCCAATTTTTCAGCGCTTTTTTGGCGACCAATTTGAACCCAGAACGCGGCGTAGATCAAATTTGGGGTCGGGCGTTATCGTCAGCACCGACGGCTATATCCTGACCAATCACCATGTAATCGAATCCGCCGTTGAAATGGAAATTGCGTTATCCGACGAACGCAAAATTGAAGCTAAGCTGGTTGGTTCAGACCCGGAAACCGATCTGGCAGTGCTAAAAATTGATATGCAGAATCTGCCTGCCATTACGTTTGGTCACTCCGAGCAGGCTAAAATCGGTGACGTGGTTCTGGCAATCGGCAACCCGTTCGGCGTAGGACAAAGCGTTACTATGGGAATTATCGGTGCATTAGGCCGCACAAAAGTCGGCATTAATACATTTGAAAATTTCATACAAACCGATGCGGCTGTCAATCCCGGCAATTCCGGCGGGGCACTGACTGATACTCAGGGTAATTTGATCGGTATCAATACGGCAATTTATTCACGTTCAGGCGGCTCTCTGGGAATCGGTTTCGCTATCCCCGTTCATATTGCTAAAACAATCATGGAACAAATTATTCAAACCGGCGGTGTCGTACGCGGCTGGCTTGGCATTAGTATGCAAGACATGACCAAGGAACTTGCCGATTCCTTTAATCTGAATAGTACCACAGGCGCACTGATCGCGAGCGTGCTGAAAGATGGTCCTGCAGATCGCGCCGGTGTCAAACCTGGCGATATAATGATTGCTATAGAAGACAAGCCTATCCACAACACCTCAGAATTACTCAACAAAGTCGCCGCGCTGTCGCCCGGTAAAACCATAACGGTTACGATTCAGCGTGGCGGAAAACAAAAGGCTGTTCAAATCGAAGTGGGCACCCGGCCCGCACAAATGTAATTCTAAGAAACTTATATTCAATATTCGTAGTTATCGCTTATGAACATTTCTTTCGCCACACGTTTTTCGAAGTTTATCATCCAGTGGTTCGACGCGAATATCCTTTCGCTGGGACGCGAAATGCGACTCTCTTACATGCCACCCTTAATGGTTTATGTGGCTGCAGGTGTTTCCGGATTAACCGGCATTGTCGGTACATTCTACGTCAAAGAAAAGCTCGGCCTTTCTGCTGAATTTTTGGCCATGCTGGGCTTCTGGATGATGTTACCCTGGGCTTTGAAAATGCCGCTCGGCCATTTAGTCGACCTGATGTGGCGCTGGAAGAGTTTACTGGTCTATTTCGGCGCGAGTCTGATTATGGTGAGCCTGCTAATCATGGTTGGCCTGCTTGGCGATACGGCATCCATGACAACGGTGGCCTCCATTGAAACCTGGTATGTTGTTTCAGCATTGCTGGCACCTATCGGGTATGTATTGCAAGATGTAGTCGCCGACGCGATGACCGTGGAAGCCGTTCCACGCATCGATCAATCGGGGCAAAAACTCGATCCAGACACACGTAAACAGATGCATGTGACTATGCAGACATTAGGTCGCGTTGCCATCATCGGCGGTGGCATTCTGGTGTCACTGGCGAATATTTTTCTGTTAAGAGATGCCGCCGCATTGCCTGAAGCAGAAAAAGCCGCAGTATATTTATTCGTCTATGAGCTTGCGCTGATTATTCCACTGATTTCAATACTGGGCGTGGTACTGGCGTCATGGCTCCACCAGCGAAATATCAAACAATTCATCAAACAAGGCTACACTAGACAGGAAGCCATCGACCTACTGGCCATTCATACTGAGCCGCCACCGGTTAATTGGTGGATTCTGGGCGGCGGACTGATTTTTACACTGACTTCACTTGCTGTGGGTTTAAGCCGAATGCCGGGTGCAGAAGAAACGATATTTTTAATTTCTATGGGAATCGTACTCTTTCTGATGTGGCGCTTAACCCAAGAACTTGAACCCGAGGCGCGGAATGTACTCGTAGGAACCGCCTTTATGGTATTCATTTTTAGAGCCATTCCTGGCCCTGGCGCTGGTTCGACCTGGTGGATGATTGATGAACTGGGTTTCGACCAGCAATTTCTTGCCCTGCTGTCGCTGGTCGGTGCAACTTTAACACTGCTTGGAATGTTCATTTTTCGTCGTTTCATGGCGGAACGATCCATTGCCTATATCATCGGCTTTTTAACCATTGCGGGCACACTTTTATCCCTGCCGATCATTGGCATGTACTTCGGCTTGCATGAATGGACTGCCGCTCTGACAGGCGGTGTCGTAGACGCAAGGTTTATCGCACTGATTGACACGGCACTGGAATCACCACTGGGACAAATTGCCATGATTCCGATGCTGGCATGGATCGCCAATTCTGCGCCGGACAAACTTAAAGCAACGTTCTTTGCAGTAATGGCGTCATTTACCAATTTGGCGCTCTCCGCTTCACAACTGGGCACACAGTATTTAAATCAATTGTACCAAGTGACGCGTGAAGTTAAAGATACCGTTACCGGTGAAATTACCGTACCGGCGGATTACAGCGAGTTGGGAAATTTATTGATAACGGTAACCGTCATTGGGCTGGTCTTACCTATTGCATCCATCATTCTGGTAAAACGCTCCCGATTCCGCAATGCATAATCCATTCTGGAATCGTAAAAACAAGCATTAATGCACCGAATTACCGGCTGATACAGTAGCACTCAATCCCGCTAAATAGCAGGTAAACCGGCTTCTTTTCGAGCAAACAAACTGGACACAAATGCATATAATGGGAACCATCCAAGCTTTATTTTCGCTCTCCCTTCGAATTTAAGCTTGTTTTCTCTCCTTGTAATCTTTTAAAGCATCTCTCCTCCGGAGATGCTTTTTTTTGACCTAATTTTACAACACGTAACGCGCCAGATCTTCGCTCTGAGATAAATCCTTAAGACGTTCATCCACATACGCCGCATCAATTTCTATGGTTTCTCCACTGTGTTTGGGCGCATCAAATGAAACATCTTCCAACAACCTTTCCATAACCGTATGTAAACGTCTGGCACCTATATTTTCGGTTTTATTATTGACGGAAAAAGCAATTTCTGCGAGGCGCTTAATCGCCTCCGGCAGAAACTTGAGAATAATCCCTTCTGTCTTCAACAACGCTTCATATTGACGCGTCAAACAGGCATCGGTATTTGTTAGAATTTGCTCAAAATCGCTGACACTCAAGCTGGTCAGTTCCACGCGAATGGGGAATCGCCCTTGCAGCTCGGGAATCAAATCAGAAGGTTTGGTCAAATGAAACGCACCACTGGCAACAAATAAAATATGATCCGTTTTAATCATGCCGTATTTAGTTGATACGGTAGTCCCCTCTACCAACGGCAGCAAATCGCGCTGCACCCCCTGGCGCGACACATCGCCACCCGATGTATTGCCAGAACGACTGGTTATTTTGTCTATCTCATCAAGAAAAACAATGCCGTTCTGCTCAACATTCTGAATGGCACTGAGTTTAAGCTCTTCATCGTTAACCAATTTTGCGGCTTCTTCTTCAATCAGCAACTTTCTCGCTTCACGGATATTCAGCTTGCGTGTTCGCTTTTTTTCACTACTCATATTTTGGAACATACCCTGAATCTGAGAAGTCAATTCTTCCATGCCCGGCGGTGCAAATATCTCCATATTAGCGCGTGGAGCGGCGATTTCAATATCGATTTCTTTATCGTCCAGATCGCCTTCACGCAACTTCTTACGGAATTTTTGCCGTGTTGAATTGTCCTGTTCATCCGTATCAGAAACAGCATCAAAATTACGAGCAGGGGGCAGCAATGCATCAAGTATTCGCTCTTCCGCACGGTCTTCTGCCAGCGGCTGTTTTTTCCTGGTTTCGATTTCTCGCGACTGTTTAATGGCTGTTTCGACCAGATCTCGGATAATCGAATCCACATCGCGTCCGACGTAACCGACCTCGGTAAATTTTGTCGCTTCAATTTTTATAAAAGGCGCATTTGCAAGTTTTGCAAGACGGCGCGCAATTTCAGTTTTGCCCACACCCGTTGGGCCAATCATAAGAATATTTTTAGGTGTAATTTCCTGACGCAATGGATCAGCGATTTGCTGTCTACGCCAGCGATTTCTGAGCGCAATAGCCACCGCTCGTTTGGCCGAATTCTGGCCAATAATATGTTTGTCCAGTTCGTGGACAATTTCCTGTGGTGTCATTTGAGACATAATTTATTGTTTAAATGTGGAGTAGTTGTATCGATACACAAAAAATAGTGTACTACTGCGTATCAATTAATAGTTTCAATAGTATGTTCTTGATTTGTATAAATACACAAATCACCGGCAATAGTTAATGCCTTGCTGACAATTTCTCTGGGCGGCAATTCAGTATTTTCAAGAAGCGCCCGTGCGGCAGCTTGCGCATAAGAACCGCCACTGCCAATCGCAGCAAGGCCGTTTTCCGGTTCCACTACATCACCGGCACCGGTAATAATCAATGTCGCTTCCTCACTGGCAACTACAAGCATTGCTTCCAGCCGGCGCAGCATGCGATCCATGCGCCAGTCTTTGGCAAGCTCCACTGCAGAGCGCATTAAGTGACCCTGGTGCGTCTCAAGCTTACCTTCAAAACGTTCAAATAACGTAAATGCGTCGGCGGTACCGCCCGCAAAACCTGCCAGGATTTTGTCATGATAAAGTCTGCGTACTTTACGCGCGCTGGATTTAGCGACGACAGCTCCCAGTGTAACCTGACCGTCTCCACCCAGTGCCACCTGATTGCCACGTCTTGCTGATACGATTGTTGTCATTTTATGTTGTGTTTTTCTTGTGTTAGATAATCATACAAACGGATATTATACCTTATTCAAAACAATACATTCCGGGCTCGGGATTTGTGCGTACCCAGATTGAGCTCGCCGACAATTTCAAGAAATCTTTTTAAAAGCTATTTCTTTTTGGCGCGGGGATGTGCTGCATCGTAAACATGGCTCAAGTGTTGAAAATCGAGATGGGTATAAACCTGTGTCGACGTAATATGTGCATGCCCCAGCATTTCCTGAACAGCGCGCAAATCGCCGCTGGATTGCAACAAATGCGACGCGCAGGAATGCCTCAGAATATGTGGATGCACATTTTTATGAATACCCTGACGTATGCCCTGCATTTTCAAACGGTGACCAATGGTTCTTGGGCTGATCGCCTGACCGCGTCTGGACAGAAACAACGCATCGACACCAGGGCTGATCATCCCTTTATGGTGGTTCATCCATTGCTGTAACGCTGCAATCGCAACTTTCCCAACAGGAACAATTCGCATCTTTCCACCTTTGCCCTTTACGCGCACCATACCTTCCATTAGATCCACATCATCGATTTTGAGTTGTGCCAGCTCGGCCAGCCTGAGTCCGGACGAATAAAACAACTCAAATATGGCGCAATCACGTATTGCCAAAGGGTCCATAGCTGGCGGCGCCAACAATTGCGCAGCTTCGTCCGGAGACAATGCATGCGGCAGCTTTTTAGGTGATTTGGGTACATGTATTCCGGTACATGGATTATGATGAAAATGATGATCGCGTATCAGGTAATGATAAAATCTGCGCCAGGCCGACAACATACGAGCCAGGCTTCTACCCGACAATCCTTTGCCATGCAAACGGGCAACCACTTGGCGAATATGCTGTGGCTCGACTTTATCCAATGGCGTTGAAGCGAGCGCCTCGAATAATATTTGAATATCGCGGGCGTAACTGCTGCACGTATGGCCTGATAGACGGCGTTCACATTCAAGATGCGTATTAAATGCGACAGCAAGCCGCTCAGACCGACTGTCCATCCGATGGATTGTTTTGATTATCCTGCACAAAGGTGTTCGCCAGATCGTTACGTGCAACCGATGCGCTAATCACCTCACTCAATCTTTTTAAATGTAACGTACCCATATCAGTATAGAAACGATCAGCTTCAGGGCTGGCCAGAATCAGCAAGCCGATTGGCTTCGTAGTCGTAAGCGGTATCATAGCAAAAGATTTTAATTGCTCATTATCTTCAATAAACAGATCTCTGATCCCATCAGCCACATGATTACCGCAATACGGCTGGGTCAGGCTTGCTGCAATTGCGTGAATATCTTCACTAACCGCCGAAAATTCAATATGCTCACTATCTTCATAGCCTAGTTCCCAAAGTCGCATGACATAATGAGGAATGGCAAAATCTTCCCGAAGACTAAAACCAAGTCCGGTTAAAAAACTTTCAAAATCATAGGCGGTGAGAAGCGCAATAGTCAAACGGTGCAGTTTTTCCCCTATCGCATCATTTTCCTCGCCAAAGCTGATGAGTTCCAACAACTTTTCCTGAAGTACTTTATTTTTATCTCTAAGAGCAATCGCCTGCCGTTCATGCAATGAAATGACTTTTTCTTGTTGTGGATGCGGCAACTGCAAATCAGTCAACACATCGGGATAATCGTTAAAAAAATCAGGGTGACTTGCAAGATATTGCGCGACATCTTTCGGTTTCATTAGTTTTCCTTAAGGGAGTATCATGAAGATCAATATAACGTATGTACAATACTGCTCGCCGATATATCTAAAATTGCAGTCCACCATTATGTTACAAGTTAATTTCGCCTTCAAATACGGTTACCGCAGGCCCAGTCATCATAACAGGCGTTGCCTCGCCGTCCCAACTGATGGACAAATCGCCACCGTGTGTACTGACTGACACTGGTGAATCAAGTAAATTCAACCTGATTCCGGTAACTGCTGCCGCACATGCACCTGTACCGCATGCCAACGTCTCTCCTGCACCCCGCTCAAATACCCGTAAGCGAATTTGATGACGGTCAATTACCTGCATGAACCCAACATTCACCCGCTCAGGAAAACGTGGGTGCGACTCTATCAGCGCACCCTCACTACTAACCGGTGCCGCATCTAAGTCTTCAACAACTTGAACTGCATGAGGATTGCCCATTGACAGTACACTTATTTTAACAATCTTTCCGTGCACATCAAGTGGATAAACCATCTCTTGGTATTCGGCGTCAAATGGCACTTCGGCAGGCTCAAAGATTGGCGTTCCCATATCTACAGTCACTTCTCCGTCATCTCTTAGTATGGGCGCAATTATGCCGCTAAGCGTTTCGACGTTTAGCCGTCTCTTTCGCGTCAAGTTATGATCGTGTACAAAGCGTACAAAACAACGTGCACCGTTACCGCATTGCTCTACTTCTCCGCCATCGGCATTGAATATTCGATAAAAAAAATCAGCTTCACTTGTTGCCTGCTCAACAAGTAATACCTGATCACATCCAATGCCGAAATGCCGGTCTGCTATAAAACGAATTTGCTCCCGATTTAACGCAATATTTTGATTGATGCAGTCGATCACAACAAAATCGTTGCCAAGTCCGTGCATTTTGGTAAATTTAAATTTCATCTGGAAATAAAACTGCCTGTTCAAATTAATGGCGCAAACGCATCGCCATCAAATAGTCGTTCATAAAAAAGCCGCCGCCAATATCGATAACACTATCTCCGCAGATTTCAAATCCATAACGCCGATAGGCATGAATAGCCGCATGGTTTTGTTTATTGACAGTCAAAATAAGTCGATGACAATTGATTCTTTGCATCAGTTTAACCGCATTATCAACACACATTCTGCCAAAACCTTTGCGATGATGATCATGGTGGATATAGAGTTTGTCCACCTTTAGCGCATCGTAATCGGTACGCATACAGCACGTAAACCCGATTATCTTTTCGTCCAGCACCAGCTTCTGCCACCAAATATTCTCTTGGCCTAATTGTGCATGAATCAACGCCGGACAGTAACGTTGTGCCAACATATAATGAATCTGGTCATCGGAGAGCAGGCCGCTATATTGCCGCAACCAAATTATTCTGGCCAGCTTTGAAACAGGCAATATGTCTGAATTTGTGAACGGCAGAATACAAGCCGATTGATTTTTCATCTATCAATCTGCATTGGTCCAGTCAATTATGTTGGAAAAATACCTTGCCCCGTACACCGGCATATCATTTTAAACAGAATCTCAGTTTATTAGAAGCAGATTCAAAAGTGAGGAACCACTGTCGGCAATCTAAATACCGGGCAAGTGCAGTGTTGGAAAACACAGCATATTTGGAAAAAGCTAGAGGGAATGTCTAATTGCATTTAAAACAACGCAATTCTTAAAAAATTCGAGGCCCTTATGGGCCCCGATCCACCGAATCCTGAACAGTTATCATGCCAGTCTACATTCGTTTCAGTGCATAATTTCGCACTAATTTCATGAATGCTTTACTGGCACAATTAACTTATTCTGGCTGGATAGTTGTACCATAATTATCAGAATCAGGAGATTCAGGGGCAGAAGGAGAACATGCCATTAAAGCAAATGCAGACACTAATGCAACGATAGCAAAAACTAATTTCTTCATATTTCTAATCCTTAAAAATAAATAATGGCGTGTATCATCTTGTAATACACGACATTTCATGATGCCTGCAAAACATATTTCCAGGGTGGAATAAACATCGAACCATGTAATTTATGCTATCCGATATGTAGGCAACGTCATTAAAAACAATATCTCGGACAAATATTCAAGCGCATTATAACGCATTAATTTCACAGATTTAAGCAGATTTAATCATACCATCTTCCAATTCGACGACACGATCCGCTATATCCAGTATACGGTAATCATGCGTAACCAGCAGAATAGCCGTATCCGAGACTTTTGCAAGTTGTTTCAAAATCTCTACGGCCTCATGACCACTTTGCCTATCCAAAGATGCCGTCGGTTCATCAGCCAGTACAATTTTAGGTTGCCCTACTAACGCCCTAGCGATTGAAACACGCTGTCGCTGCCCACCGGAAAGCGATTCCGGCAGATAATGCAACCACTCTTTTAATCCAACCGCCTCAAGCATTTTTTGCGCACGACAGCTTCGTTCGGATTCAGTCAAATCATGCTGCATTTCCAGAGTCATACAGACATTCTGTAACGCCGTGAGGGATTTTAGCAGATTATGCTGCTGAAAAATATAACCGGTTTGACGTCGGATACTCACTTTAGTTCTCTCGGTGCTATTAACCAGCTGCTCACCCAAAACCACTACACTGCCATTTAAAGCTTGTCGCAAACCGCCGATGATTGTAAGCAACGTTGTTTTCCCAGAGCCAGATGGGCCGGTCATAATGACAATTTCGCCTTGATGAATGGCAAGGTCGACACCTTTTAGAACCGGCTGTGTCAGCGTACCACTACCGAAACTATAGCTCAGGTTGTGCACAGCAATCACCATAAAGTTAAAACATATCTGCTGGATTAGCGGATTTTAGCCGATGTATCGCCAGCAAACCGGCAGTCGCACACATGAAGAGGATAAACATAAAAACTGTAACGATTTTTTCCAGTGTCATGGGCATCGGGATAAAAATCTGAGACTCAGCGAGATAATACAAGCCTTTGGATAGCACAAACCCTGGCACAAAACCCAGTATGGCCAAAATCAAAGCGGATGCAAATACCATACGCACAAAATACTGATGCTGATACCCCATCGCTTTTAACGTAGCAAACTCAAACCGGTAATTGGTGATTTCAGTGAATAAAATCTGATAAACGATCACCATGCCGACAATGAGCCCCATGACGGTACCGAAATTAAAGATAAAACCAATCGGCGCCGCATTTTCCCAATACAACCGCTCGTGCTCGAGTATTTCTTCATAGGTGTAAATTTTTACAAAGTCATTTAACAGGGTCTTTAGCTCAGCCTTGACCGGCTGAATTGCCGTGCCTGGATGAAGCCGTATCGCACCAACATCGATGTATCCCATGCTTCTATTCGGGAAAATACGCATAAAATTCTGATCGCTGGTAACAATATTACCATCTGCCGCAAACGAAATACCCAACTGGAAAACACCCAGAATCCTGACCTTATAATCATTGACCTCGGTCCTGTTTCGCCCGACTTTCAACTGTTCCCCCACAGGACCAAATTCAGGACGAGAAAATTCGTCAAACATGACTGTGTCTTTAACCCGTAACGCAACCTTCATTGATTTTATTGCATCAACATTCAATAAATCGGTATCGGGATCGTAACCAAACACCATTAACGTACGCTTGACTTGCGTGTCCATTGCTTTGAAAGTAGCCAGCGACAAATATAATGGAATCACCTCTGCAACAGCAGGATGACCGAGCGCACGTATTAATTCACTGCGTTCGAATTGTGCCGGACGCCACATAGCCTCACTCTGCCGATGAATCAAGAACAAGTCGCCATCAAATTTCAATGGCATGGATGCCGCGCTGGCATACAATGCATCCTTAAAGCCCAGCTGCATAAACACCAGCACACAGGCAAATAAAACCCCGCTGATTGCGGCAATCATTTTTGGACGATCGTGAACGAGCTGACGCCAGGCCAGGCGCGCAGGAAAAAGCCAAACATTAATTATGCTCATGACTCAATCTGAACATAAACCTGCCGAAAAATCTGATGCCTCAAATCATCTACTGCACCCGCTTCTAATGTCAAACGTACTTCGACAATACGGTTATCCTTATCTGCAAGCGGATCGGTGTCATTCAAGTCATTTTTCTTAACTTGAAAACCCAGTTCCCTGACGGTAGCTTTATACTGACGCGCAAAACCGACGGCGTTGATATGCGCGTGCTGCCCCACCTTAATCTTCGGCATATCTGACTCATATATTTCCGCCACAATGTCCAGTTCAGTCAAATCCGCTATTTCCAGCAACCCGCCGTCATGGATACGCTCGCCCGGCCGCACCAGAATTTTCAGAACCGTACCGCTAATCGGGGCGACAATTATCGTATTGCCAAGTTCTGCTTCCGCAATCATCAATTGCGACTTGGCGTTTTCGATTTCTGCCAGCAGACGCTTGACATTTAATTGCGACTGTTTAAACGCCAGATGTTTGTTTTCCGCATGGGAAACCGTGGTCATTGATTGCTGAGATAACGAGGCATAGCGCCGGTACTCTTTCTCATTAAATGTCAAAGCCACTCTTTCCGCAGCCAACTGCGCTTCCAACGCCTTAATACGGGTTTTAGCAGCATCAACTTCGGCAAATTTCTTGCTATTGTCAGAAAGCAGTGCAAGCTTCTCGCCCGACTTAACCTGATCCGCTTCCTGAAAAAAAAGCTGTTCTACTCTCGCGCCCTCTGGACCGGCATTATGAGAAACCCGAATAACTCGGGAACGCGGCTCGATATAACCCAATGCACCAATACCAAATTTTTTGTTACCAGCACCCGGTGAATCGGCATAGGCTGTAACGGTCATTACACTCAATAAGCTCCCCAGAATGGCGTAACCGACAATATTACTCAACGTTTTCATGATCCGTGTTTTCAGGCAAAAATTAACTATCCAATCTCAGAGCGATACCCACTGGTAATCAAATCAATAACCACCATGCCCAGCACACCGAAATCTAGCAAGGGATTTAAAAATGTGCAATGCTCTATTGATCAACAATAACTATATTTTTGCACTTTCGATAGTTTTTATCACATAGTCTCGTACTGCATTTTATTAACCGGTAACTGGAAGAATGAGGAGCAATGCTGATGAATCGAGATGACGTTCACATACTTGAGCAAACAACTCGCTATAAAGGATTTTTTCGTATCGACCACTATCGTTTGCGTCATCGTCTGTTTAACGGCTGCTGGAGCGATCCGATCACACGCGAATTATTTGAGCGTGGTCATGCAGCGGCAGTCTTGCCTTACGACCCGATCAGGGACGAAGTACTTTTGATTGAACAATTCCGGATAGGTGCGCTGGATGCGCCTGGCGGGCCATGGTTGTTGGAAATTGTCGCCGGCATTGTTGAAAGTAGTGAAACTTCTGAAGGCGTGGTTAAACGCGAAAGCGTAGAAGAGGCCGGCTGTGAAATTACCGATTTAATACCGCTCTATGAATATTTAGTCAGCCCCGGCGGCATGACGGAACGTATCGCATTATTTTGCGGCCATGTTGATACTACACTCGCTGGCGGTATTTACGGCATCCAAGACGAAGGCGAAGATATTAAAGTCCATGTCGTCGCACTAAACACTGCTCTGCAGTACTTAGAATCAGGAAAAATCAATTCGGCCAGCGCCATCATTGCATTACAGTGGCTGGCTCTGAATCGTGAACAGGTTCGGGCACAGTGGGTAACGTAGCCTATGTTGTATCCATTTAATGGAATTGAATCCAGCAATTACGAACAAACGACGATGCACAGCAAACAGCTAATTCCCTCGGTATCCACAATCTCCGGTTATACTGTCTTAAACCGTAGCGAGCCATGTGTCATTCAATCTGTAATATCAGGCACTTATTCTTCATCAAGTTAATTTCTTTTTTAAGATGTTATACTGGACCAACAAGTTTTGGTTTCGAAAAAACGAACCTGCATGAACGACAAATGTTTGACCCGATAGCTGAATTTGGAGGTAAGCAAATGAAAAGTTTCAGTTGCAAAGACGTAATTCCGGGCTGTACAACAACATTTGAAGGCCAGACCGAAGAAGAAATTCTTCACAAAGTCATTGATCACGCCAAAGTTGATCATAAGCTTACGGATATCAGTGACGATGTTTTGAAATTAGTTAGGGCTAAAATCAGAGAACTTGAATGAGTGATCAGTCGGATCAGTTAAAAGCAAGTGAAAAAGCGCTCAACCTGATTCTCGCAGATACTTCTTTACATCATTTTGTTTTTCAACCTATTGTCGACCTGCAACATGGTGTGATAGCCGGTTACGAGGCCCTCAGCCGTTTTGAAGGATTTTCCTCGGAAGCCCTTTTTAAATTGGCTCACGCGTACAAGGTTGATATTCAAATTGAATTAAGAATTCTCGAGAAAATCTTCGCTGTACGCGACACCCTACCCAAGGATACGTTTCTGAGTGTAAATATTGGTCCAAATGCATTTCTTGATAAATGCACCTACACACTTTTAGACAAGAATGACTGCTCCAAGCTGGTGTTTGAATTGACTGAGCATGAGCCGATAAACGACTATGTATTTCTAAAGAGTGTTGTCGACGTCATTCGCCGCAATGGCGGTTTTTTTGCTATCGACGATGCAGGAGCAGGCTATGCCAGTTTACGCCATATACTTAAGTTGCGCCCTGACTTTATTAAATTGGATCGCGGGTTTCTGGAAAATGACCTGAACACCGAGCTCGGGCGCGGCGTTGTGCGCTTACTCGGGGAATTAGGCGACCAAGTAGATGCATGGATTATCGCTGAAGGGATCGAGCATCTTGATCAGCTGGATGCACTGGTGACTTTGCAAGTGCCGCTTGGTCAAGGCTATTGTTTAGCGCATCCAACACCCACCTGGGTAAAATTGCCGGAAGCGATTGTCGAACATTTGCAGGAACGTAGCCGTACTCGCAGTATCCATGATTTGATTGTCCGCCTTATTGAGCAGATACCGGTTCTGATAGAGACGACTGAACATTCACAAGTAAAAAATGCTTTCGAAACGGACTCCGATACGTTATATGTCATCGCAGTCGATCACCGTAAATGCCCAAGATATATTTATCGGCGTGAAGATCATGATATGGATTGCCATATACCACAACCCATTTTAACGGTTACACCGACTGTTCCGATCGCAGAGGCGCTACGTCTTGCGTTACGCCGCCCCAGGCAAAACCGTTTCGATCCCATCGTCTGCTGCCGTACCTCTGGACCATACGTCGGTATGGTGTATTTTGAGCGTTTGATCGAGCATCTTATATCGGAATAAGCGTATGCTGAAACGATGGGTTTACAACATTGAGTAATTGAAGGCCAGATTCATTTTTCGAGCTCTAACAGCAACCGCACCTCACCTGTTTTATTTTCAGTTGATTCAAAACATTATGTAAATAATTAATTATCATCAAGTTTTCCTTCCTGAAAAACACGGCTGGCTAAAATATCATCTGGCTCTAGCGTCATCAGATCGATTTTTGTTAACGACTTCTTATTCCCGGCAAATAGCCGGTTAGCCTGCCTCAAACGCGCTCTGTCCAAGGCGTTACGCATCGAACGTGCATTGGCAAAATGCTCGAGTTTCATACGCAACTGAATATATTCACGAAACACTTTCTCACCATCGGCACTGAACTTATAATTTTGTTCCGCCAGCATCAGATTGGCAATTGCAAGCAACTCGTCAACACCATAATCCGGAAAATCAATGTGATGTGCAATACGTGAACGCATACCAGGATTACTGTTGAAAAATTTATTCATCCTGTCTTTATAACCTGCCAGAATGACCACTAGATCTTCACGATTATTCTCCATAATTTGCAGCAAAATCTCAATAGACTCTGCGCCATAGTCACGCTCATTTTCCGGCTTATATAAATAATAGGCTTCGTCAATAAATAAAACCCCACCCATTGCTTTCTTAATTACTTCTTTGGTTTTGGGTGCCGTATGTCCAATATACTGCCCTACCAGGTCGTCGCGCGTTACCGAGACCAAATGACCTTCACGCACATAACCCAGCCGGTGTAGAATTTCCGATATTCTCAATGCAACAGTTGTTTTCCCGGTACCCGGATTACCTGTAAAACACATATGCAAGCTGGGCGCACCAGCAGACAATTCCAGTTGTTTGCGAACACGGTCGACCAGTAACAATGCGGCTGTCTCATTAATTCTGGTTTTAACAGGCTTCAGGCCGATCAGCTCACGATCCAGCTTATCCAGAACCTCATGGATATTTGATTTGCGAAACTCCGCATCCAGATTAACTGAAACTTGACCGGCGGTCGTTTCCTTTTTAGTTTGCTTAGGCATTTTTACCCCCGCAAGATACGCTAAAATAATTGAATCTACTTTAGCTTTCATCTCATTAATATTCAAAAGCTCTCTTTTCAAAAAAGAAGAGAGAGCTTTATGAACTAGTAGCGTTCACCTTCAGACTTGTCGGTCGCATAGGAATGAATCGTATACCTGACCAAACGCCCCTCACCTTCCTGACGTACCAGGCCAAAACCAGGCTCTTTCTTGGGCCGGTTTACAATGTAGGACATCTTCAGACTTTCAACCCCACGTGTCGAATCAAATGCAGTCACACGAACATAATGGCTAGAAAATATTTTACGACAGTTATTGATCTCCATCAGAATTCCGGCCGGATCCCTTAAATCAAACATAGGGTTGCCAAACATTTCCCAATAAGTATTACGAGGATGCGGATCATCGGTATATTCAATCCCGATTGCCCAATTGTTTTTCAGTGCATATTTGATCTGTTTTGAGATCTGTTCATCGGTTAACGGTGGTAAAAAAGAAAACTGCCCTTGTGTTAGCTTGTTGCCTGAATTGGTCATCATAATAATTTTCTCCTCTGCCTGGTTAGGCACTCGCTGTCATTGTAGGTACAAAGTCTGCCGTATCGGTGGATTCATAGTTGAACGTAACGTCTTTCCATGTATCCAGAGCCTGTTTAAGTGGCGTGCAAGACTTAGCCGCATCAGCCAAAATTTTTGGGCCTTCTTTGACATAATCACGGCCTTCGTTACGCGCCATAACCATCGCCTCAAGTGCAACGCGGTTCGCTGTCGCACCTGCCTGAATACCTTGAGGATGACCAATAGTACCGCCGCCAAATTGCAAGATGACATCCTCACCCAGATAATCCAGGAGCTGATGCATTTGACCGACATGAATCCCGCCAGAAGCAACAGGCATAACCTTGTTCAACGACGCCCACTCCTGCTCGAAGAACAGACCATGTTCAAGGCTAACAGGTGTTTGTGTTTCTCGCAGGGTGTCGTAAAAGCCTTTGATCATGAGTGGATCACCTTCAAGTTTGCCAACAACCGTACCTGCATGAATATGATCGACACCGGCCATACGCATCCATTTACAGATAACACGGAAATTCATGCCATGATTTTTCTGGCGTGAATAAGTCGAATTACCCGCGCGATGCAAATGCAAAATCATGTCATGCTTACGCGCCCATTTTGCCATTGACTGAATCGCGGTATATCCCACGACCAAGTCAATCATAATAATGACGGAACCCAGAGACTTAGCAAATTCAGCCCGCTCATACATATCTTCCATTGTCGCAGCTGTTACATTCAAATAGTGCCCTTTAACCTCACCAGTTGCTGCAGACGCTTTGTTAACTGCCTCCATACAGTAGAGAAAGCGATCTTGCCAGTGCATGAACGGCTGCGAATTGATATTTTCATCGTCTTTCATGAAATCCAGCCCGCCCTTGAGTCCTTCATAGACAACGCGCCCGTAATTACGGCCGGAAAGGCCTAATTTTGGTTTTGTCGTCGCACCCAGTAATGGGCGGCCAAACTTATCAAGACGCTCACGCTCGACGACGATACCAGTTGCTGGCCCCTGAAATGTCTTGAGGTAAGCTACCGGAATACGCATATCCTCCAATCGCAAAGCCTTAACGGCCTTGAAACCAAACACGTTACCGATGATAGACGCCGTCAAGTTAGCTATCGAGCCGGGCTCGAATAAATCCAGATCATAGGCGATATACGCAAAATATTGCGCTTCATTATCAGTCCCCGGACCAGTATTTGGCACCAGATCGCAGCGATAGGCTTTAGCACGGTAAAGTTCGCATGCAGTCAATCGATCCGTCCAGACAACGGTCCAGGTGGCCGTAGAAGACTCACCGGCAACTGCGGCGGCCGCTTCTTCAGGTTCCACGCCTTTTTGCGGTGTTACACGAAACAAAGCAATAACGTCTGTATCTTTAGGTACATAATCTGGCTCCCAGTAGCCCATTCTTTTGTACGGAATAACACCGGATTTGTACCGCTCTTTCCCTTCTTTCATTGTTTCAGAAACCATATTAGCCTCCAGTTAATTAAAAACACATACCCACTCAGTTAACTTTAAGAATATGAATCTTGGAAAATTACATTCAAAAAAGTATTAAAAAGCAGATATCCGGATTATGGTATATAATTATCATAGATGATAATAAAACTTTCTTATACAAAGAATAGATATATATCTATATATTAAGGAGTATACAATGCGCCACAGTACATTGCGCCAATTAGAGGTATTCGAATCGATTGCCCGGCTTGGCAGTTTTACCCGCGCTGCAGAAGAATTGTTTTTGACACAACCCACCGTGTCGATGCAAATTAAGAAACTGACCGACGAGGTGGGTTTACCGCTATTCGATCAAATTGGAAAAAAAATTTATCTGACTGAGGCCGGACGAAAACTCTATCAAACCTGCCACAGCGTATTCGAGCACTTCGAACATTTTGAAATGGCCGTGGCAGATATGAAGGGACTAAAAGCAGGCAAACTCAAACTGGCCGTTGTCACCACCGCCAAATACTTTGCGCCGCGACTGCTGGGTATGTTTTGCAAACAGTACCCGGGTATTGATGTCTCTTTAAAAGTCACCAATCGCGAACATGCCTTGGAAAGACTCATCAACAATCAGGATGATCTCTATATTCTCGGCCAGCCGCCCAAAGAGATTGACACCGTCTCAGAAGCATTCCTGGATAACCCGCTGGTAGTTCTTGCCCCTGTCGACCATCCGCTTGTCAACAAAAAGAAGATATCGCTCAAGCGAATCGCCGAAGAACCCTTTTTACTGCGTGAGCAAGGCTCCGGGACACGTATTGCAACTGAGCGCATTTTCTCAAAACATGAATTAAAGTTAAACATCCGCATGGAGTTGGGCAGCAACGAGGCAATCAAGCAGGCGGTAATCAGTGGCCTGGGGTTGTCAATCCTGTCACGCCACACACTGGCGCTTGATACGCCTTTCGGGCAGCTGGCCGTACTCGATGTCGTTGGTTTCCCAATCGAACGCCACTGGCATTACGCCTATTTATCCGACAAAAAGTTATCAGTCGTTGCAGAAGCTTTTCTGGGCTATTTAAAACAAGCTCCTAAGTATTTAACCGATTCATCCGGCATTAACACGAAAGTAAAATACAACCGGACTGCATTACCCAGAGGCTGAAGTTATCACCCAAATCTTCAGAAAGACAAGAAATAACTGCTTAGCTATTAAATAGGGTAAATGGAGACAGCATGAAGGGATTAAAGCTCCATTTTCATCACAACAATCTGCGCCGGAAGCCATCCCAAATAAACAACAGTCATACGTTGCGCGAACCCGGCAAATCAGTACAATACAAAACCGGCATGGGGAGCCTCCACACCATAATGACATGGGTTATTCTCCCGGATGCAATTGTAACCGGTTTATGCCAAATTAAATTGCTGTACTTAGATAATCACTTTAATAAGAAAAAAGGAATTTAAATGAAGTTCAAATACTTACTGAAGTATACAACACTGACTTTTGTAACATTACTGACATTGGGAGCCACGTTAAGTACGACATTTGCCGCCGGACCGGCAAAATATAATAATGACGGCGAACTGTTATTGCCGCAAAATTACCGTGAGTGGGTTATGGTGGGTACACAGGTCACGCCGAATGAACTGAACGAAGGTAACGCGCCCTTTACTGAAATCCGTACGGTCTATCTCGATCCAGACAGTTTTGCGCACTGGAAGAAAACGGGTGAATTTCGAGATGGCGCCATGACCGTCAAAGAACTTATCAGTGTTGGCGAGCGCAAAGGCCCTGGCAGCGGTAACGGTTACTTCATGGGCGATTATATTGGTCTGGAGGCATCGGTTAAAGATTCCAAACGTTACGCAGAAGAACCGGGCAACTGGGGTTATTATATTTTTTATGTACCGGATATGGAACTGGTCACAGCAGCCAAAAACTTACCCACCGAAGAATGCGCGGCATGCCATAAAGCCAACGCCAAAGACGATCTTGTTTTTACCCAGTTTTACCCCGTATTGAGAGCCGCTAAAGCAACCGGCATCTCAGGTGTACAACCGTCTAAGTAGTAGGATTATTCTACTGCAGCACTGTAATTCTACGGCCTGTAGCGGGTATAGTAATGGGGCGGCACGTTTTACGCCGTCTCATCTTCTTTTAAGTTCCAAGATTATATTGATTTAATTAACTCAGTTAATTAAATCAATAAATAATGAAGTTAAATAATGACAACTGACCATAAGGAAATTTTGTGAGCAGCTGGGACAGTGGATTTCGAGGCAAACTCGGTCAGGGGATGTCACATACGCCTAGTTTTGGTGGAGCAGTCAGTTTTTTTCGCACACCATTTCGGGCTAACTTGAGCAATGTTGACCTGGCAGTAACGGGCGTTCCTCTGGATATCGCCACCACTAACCGCTCAGGAGCCCGTCTGGGACCGCGTGCTATCCGCAACGCCTCACTATCTCTGGCATGGGAACGCCCATGGCCTTGGAAACAAGACCCGTTTGCAGCTTTACATGTAGCTGACTATGGCGATTGTGAGCTTACAAGCGAAAATTTACTGAATATTTCGCATATTGAATCTCATATTGCAAGTATCGTTAATGCAGGAGTTGCCGCACTCATACTCGGCGGAGACCATTTTATCTCTTATCCAAGCCTGCGGGCACACGCCGCAGTTCACGGGCCCATTAGCCTGATTCATTTCGATGCACATACGGATACCTGGCCCTCAAACAGTGGCGATGTTAATCATGGCACAATGTTCTACCACGCTGCACAAGAAGGCATTATAAACCCGGCATCTTCAACACAAATCGGTATTCGTACCACTAATGACGATACGCTGGGGTTTCATATTCTTTCGGCAGCAGACGTGCATCAAACATCGGGCAAACATATTGCAAATCTGATTCTCGAACGCGCAAAAGATTCGCCAGTCTACATCACAGTAGATATAGACTGTCTGGATCCTGCTTTTGCGCCTGGCACCGGCACACCCGTACCCGGTGGTTTATCCACTTTTCAAATATTGAGCATTATCCGGGAGCTTATCGGTATTAATCTCGTAGGTATGGATATTGTCGAAGTTGCACCCGCGTATGACCACGCTGAGATCACAGCACTTGCAGCAGCACAGATAGCCATTGAGCTTCTGTGTCTGTATGCTGAAAGCCGCCAATCGGCAACGCACACATAACATCAAAAATTCCTTTCAAGTATTCCCCAAGCTTTTGCCTGCAATAAGGCCGTCAAAACAATGCTTAAGGCATGCCTTACGGCAAATTACCGATTCGGTCGTTATTCTTGTAGCGGATGCACCTCGTCGAAAGCTACGACAATTTTTCTTTTCAGCAGCATTCGGACAATCCAAAGAATTGCCAATGCTGCGAGCAGATGCTTTATTGTATGTCCGCTGACAACCCCACCTAAATCAAAGATTTGCTGATCGAATATTTCCGCAAGCTTAGCGGTCGCATATAAACCGACAGCCACGTAAATGTCTCCTCCCCGATTATAATGGGAAGGCTGCAACAGACTGAATAGTACGATCAGCAGCAACGAATAAAACTGAACGACAATATAATAATTTAAATTGCCGTACCCCTGCTGTTCACTCCAGAACCAATATATAACACTGCCAGCGCCCATAATAACGAGCACAGGCAATGCCCATAATCCAAACATGGGGTTTATTCGTTCAGATAGAACCGCCGCCAGCAAAGCCCCAACACCCACGGCAATCGGCAGTCTATCCCAGAGTAAACTAACATTATTCGGCTCCCAATGATAATACGCAGAACCGGGCGCAACCATTGCCACGCTTATAAACAATACCAGATAGGGCCAGTATTCAACTATTGTCATAAACCTTTGCTGTCCGGCAGGTTTACTCGACACTTTTTTCGCATACCACAGTAACACCAATCCCGCTAATCCGCTCAATAGAAATGCCAGATTCGACGTTACGTTCATAAAATTCGGAATACCGAGTAAGTTACGTTGATCGGCAAACTGATGATAACTATGGGGTTGCGGAACTGGCGGAACTATTGTGGCCAGCAATGTAACGATGATAGATAAAACAATCAACAGCCATAGCCGCACTCGCGTCTTTCTGTCCGCCTCATAGAAAAAACGCACTACAGCACTATGCAGCCTAGACATACATCCGGGTAACCGCTTCACTGATTCTTCCGACGGGAATAACGTCAATATCGCCAATTGACAGTTTAGGCTTATTCGACAACGGGATGATTGCACGTTTAAAACCTAGTTTCTCCGCTTCTTTTAAACGTTCCTGACCACGCTGAACCGGACGTACTTCTCCGGCCAAGCCAACTTCACCGATAACCACCGTTTTTTCCAAAAGTGGCTTGTTTTTCAAAGACGACACAACAGCCAACAATATTGCAAGATCCGCACCCGGTTCAGTAATTTTTACGCCGCCTACCGCATTCACAAACACATCTTGATCAAAACATGGAATACCGGCATGACGATGTAAAACCGCCAACAGCATCGCCAGCCGGTTCTGCTCCAGGCCGACGCTCAATCGTTTGGGATGCGGCGCCCGCGCCTCATCGACCAACGCCTGTATCTCAACCAATAACGGACGTGTACCCTCCTGGGTTACCATGATGCAAGAACCGGAAACCTGCCTGTCGTGATGCGATAAAAACAATGCCGATGGATTTCTGACCTCACGCAATCCTTTCTCACTCATAGCAAATACACCCAGTTCATTCACCGCTCCATAACGGTTCTTGAATGCACGTATCAAACGAAAGCTGGAATGCATATCGCCTTCAAAATACAAAACGGTATCAACCATATGCTCTAACACACGCGGCCCGGCCAATGCGCCTTCCTTAGTCACATGACCGACGAGTATAACGGTGGTACCACTGGATTTAGCCAATCGCGTCAATTGCGCGGCGCATTCTCTTACCTGTGCTACAGAGCCTGGCGCAGATTGCAGCGCCTCCGAATAAATCGTTTGAATGGAATCGATAACTGCAACTTCAGGCTTATGTTCCCCTAAAGTAGCCAAAATGGTTTCCAGCTGAATTTCTGCAAACAGGGGTATTGTCTGCACATTCGATGCCAGGCGTTTAGCGCGTAAGGCTACCTGCTGCGCCGATTCCTCGCCACTCACATACATTACCTGCCGGTGCATGGAGAGATTCGACAACGCCTGAAGCAACAAAGTGGACTTTCCGATTCCCGGATCACCACCCAGTAATACCACTCCCCCGCGCACAAGGCCCCCACCAAGTACTCGATCAAGCTCTGAAATGCCAGTCACATACCTGGGTTCTTCCAGTGCCTCAATTTCGCTCAGATTTTGCACCTGACTTTTCCCCGACACCGGGCTGAAACGTGAAGCCGGTTTTTCGGCGACTGTCTCAGTCAGCGTATTCCACATTTGGCAGTGCGGACATTGACCTTGCCATTTCAATGTTTGTCCGCCGCAAGCCGTACAGACATAAACTGATTTCTGCTTAGCCATTAAATACCCCGGTTATCACATTTCTTCATAGACTTCGGCCGATGCAAACGGTTTGCCCAAAGCATCCTTTTCGGACAAAACTGGCGTAGAACCGATAGGCCAGTCAATATCAAGCGTCGGATCGTTCCAAAGAATACAGCGCTCATATTCAGGTGCCCAATAGTCTGTAGTCTGGTATAGAAATTCCGCATAATCAGACAGCACAACAAATCCATGCGCAAAACCGGCCGGCACCCACAGTTGCCGCTTATTTTCGGCGCTTAATCTTTCACCTACCCATTGACCGAATGTTGCAGAAGATTGGCGCAAATCGACCGCAACATCAAATACTTCACCCACAACCACACGCACCAGCTTACCCTGCGGCTGCTTAATCTGGTAATGCAATCCACGCAGTACATGCCTGACAGAACGAGAGTGATTGCTTTGTACAAATGATACTTGCCTGCCAATTGCCAGCTCAAACTTACGCTGATTAAAACTTTCAAAAAAAAATCCCCGTGCATCGCCGAATACTTCCGGTTGTAATAAATAAACATCAGGAATAGCCAAATGTGTCGCAAGCATCAGTCAAAACTCAATTTTTTTGTTTTAAGACCTGCAGTAGATACTGTCCATAACCGTTTTTATCCAAACGCATCGCCAACGCCTCCAGCTGTTCGGCGTCAATCCAGCCCTGTCTGAAGGCAATTTCTTCGGGGCACGCTATTTTCAGACCTTGCCGATGTTCAATCGTAGCGACAAAATGACCTGCCTCCAGCAATGATTCATGAGTTCCAGTATCCAACCAGGCATAACCCCGGTCCATAATTTCAACATGGAGTGATGACTGTTCCAAGTAAATCTGGTTAATATCGGTAATTTCCAATTCACCACGACCGGAAGGGCGAATACTTTTCGCATAGTCGACAACCTGTTGATCATAAAAATACAAACCTGTCACTGCATAGTTAGATTTCGGATTTGTCGGCTTTTCTTCAAGATTGACCGCGCGTCCATATGCATCAAACTCAACGACACCGTAACGTTTTGGATCCTGGACATGGTAGGCGAAAATACTTGCACCTGCAGCGCGCATCATGGCGTTGCTCAATAAACGATCGAGATCGTGACCATAAAAAATGTTATCACCTAAAACGAGCGCCGAATAATTACCATCAATAAATGACTCGCCTATTAAGAATGCCTGCGCCAGCCCGCCTGGCACAGGTTGAACTGCATAGGCGATATTTAATCCCCACTGCCGCCCATCACCGAGCAACCGTTCATAATGTACAATATCCGACGGCGTCGATATTACAAGTAGATCGCGAATACCTGCCAGCATCAAAGTACTCAGCGGATAATACACCATCGGTTTATCAAAAACAGGCAACAACTGCTTGGAGACCACATGCGTAACGGGATAAAGCCGCGTACCTGACCCCCCCGCCAACACGATACCCTTTCTTCGATCCACCTTATACTCCGCATGATTTTCTGCAAATTGCGGTGCTGTTACGCTCACTGTTTGTGTACCCCGTTCAATTGGCAAATCTTAGGCATATCTATCGAATTCACTCTGTTAACCGGCCACTGACAGTAGACAGCAATTTCGTCAGCCATCGTGACACAGCTTTTTTCTATCTGATCGACTGAATATTGCCGCACAAAAAACATTGTACTATATTCATACGCGTTGACATGAGAGCTGAATTGCAGCAACTGACTTAAAATATTGACCGACTGCAACTCCGGATAGCGACCAACACTTTTATTGATTATTAAAACAGTATCTGCCAAACAGACTCTTCCTAATGTTATGATTCACATACACAACTACAAACGACTGATAAAAAATACCTCACCCTGTAACGCAATTTTTATTCAAATATCTTTCATACTCGTAATCATCGCCATTTCTCACGCAGTCATACCATTACTGGTTCAGCAAACACTATCCGCCGCCTTTTTAGAAAAAAACATCATCACCATACAAAACACCCTGCTGGTATTTACAGCACTGATACTCATTCGCGGTTTCGCCAGTTATTTCAGTCGTGTTCTAACGCGAAAAGCATGTCATTGTCTTAGCACTCAACTCTGCACCTCACTATTTGACGTGATAGTTAACCTACCCATACATCAGCAGCGATACTTTGATACAAATCAGGTTACTAAAAACGCATTATTTCAAATCAACGAAATTGCCGGGTCAATCACTCAAATGCTAAGCATCCTGGTACGTGACACGCTGATCATCATCGTCCTGGTACTCTGCTTGAGCTGGCTCAACAAAGATTTTGCAGGACTTTTTGCACTACTGATTCCATTCACCTTGATTATGCAACATATCGTTCAAAAACATCGTCATATAAGCGTAAACTCTAATCAGCCCGATTCGTTACCCTTAATCACGCAGCTACAGCATTTGACCAAATATGCCAAGCTAATCAGACTTCATGGCGCACAGAATCAGGAATACCAGCATTTAAAAGCTATGCTGCAATCCGAGCAAAATAGTAATGCGAATCGCGCCAACTATAGCGCATTCATCGCAACAGTCTGTCAATTGATCACGCTCTTAATTGCTACAGCAATTACGTATCTGATGATTCAGATGGCGCTCAGAGATCAATTTACAGCTGACCAGTTTGCCGCTTTTGCTGCTGCTGCATTACTACTCATTGCTCCCATCAATAGAATGGCTGGCTTACCTCAATCATTCCAAGATACAAAAAAGCATTTACAACAGATCTTTCAATTACTGGATCAACCTGCAATAAGCGAGCAAGAAAAAACAGAATTAACCAAGGCGCAAGGTAAACTTGCTTTCAAACATGCCAGTTTTTTAAATCAAAGCACAGATGGAATGTTGCCGTACACGCTTGATTTAGAGATCAAACCCAATGAAACGATCGCATTCGTTTGTAAGTGTCAGAAAATGCGATCATTGCTGATTGATTTACTATTAGGCTTCCAGAAGCCCAAAACCGGTCAAATACTATTTGACGATATACCGATTGAAATAATCAAGCATACTGATCTGTTCACACATTTCGCTATTGTTTCGCATGACCCTGTCATCATGAGCGATACGATTGCCGGCAATATTGCCTATGGCTATACTGCATGTGCACATGAAGCCAATATCACCGCCGTTTCCCAGGCTGTTGGAGTAACCGCTTTCGTGCGGGAAATGCCCAACGGACTACAAACATATATTAGCCCGAACGGCCCTGGCCTCACCTGTCTACAACGACAAAAGATTGACATTTCTCGGGCATTACTTAAGAACCCAACCATCCTGATTCTAGACAACTTATGGTTGCAACCAAACCAGACCGACTTAAATCAAGTTTTGGCCACTCTAGTGAATAAACCCACCACAATTATCCTGTTGGACTCGATCCCCGCCATTAAGCACCCTATTGACCGTATTTTCTTATTTAACAACGGCCAAGTTACAGAATACCAGTCATAATTGTTCGTACAGCGCTTCGCCATTCGGCGAATATTCCGGCACCCATTTTGTAAGTTCCTCACGGGCATCTTTGTCGCTTAACGCCTCAATTTTTTCAAAACGCTCTACAAAAGCAGTTAACCACTGCTCATTTACTTCAGGTGCTTGAGCAATACGAAGCTTGGTATGGGGTGTGGGTACCGTATTTTCATTAGCAGAGAGCAATTCTTCATGTAATTTTTCTCCCGGACGCAATCCTGTATAAACGATACGAATATCATCTTCTCCCAAACCGGACAAACGGATCATATCGCGTGCAAGGTCAATAATCTTGACTGGATCACCCATATCCATTACAAAAATCTCTCCTCCACCTTTCAGCCCACCCATCAAACCCGCCTGTAAAACCAGCTGCGCTGCTTCCGGAATAGACATGAAATAACGTGTCATTTCTGGATGGGTAACTGTTATCGGTCCGCCGTGAGTGATCTGCTGACGAAACTTCGGTATAACACTGCCGGCACTGCCCAACACATTGCCAAAGCGCACCATAACAAAGCATGTGATCTGTTTGTGATTCTTGATCGACTGCTGCACAGCCTGACAAACCATCTCTGCCAGCCGTTTACTCGCCCCCATGATATTGACAGGATTCACTGCCTTGTCGGTAGAAACTAGCACGAATTTTTTTACTTCAAAACGAATTGCCGTACTCGCTAACACATAAGTACCCATGACATTGTTCAACACAGCCTGCCAGGCGTTCTCATGCTCCATCAAGGGTACATGTTTATAGGCAGCCGCATGAAACACGACCGTCGGCCTGAATTGTTGAAACAGCTGTTCCAACCGGGCACTATCTTTAACGTCACCGATTACAAATGACATTTTTGTACCTGGAAAACTTGCTTGAAACTCCTCCTGAACGCAATACAGTGCATATTCATTACGCTCAAACAATACTAGCTGCGCCGGCTGGAACGCAATAATCTGCCGGCATAGCTCAGCCCCGATAGAACCACCGGCACCTGTAACCAGGATCGTCTTTCCGGTCAACAGTCCATGTAACCCTTCATCATCAAGCACAACCGGCGCCCTGCCCAGCAAGTCATCCAGCCGTATCTCTCGAATTTGGGAAACGGTCGTTTTACCATTGATAAGATCTTGATAGGAAGGTACAGTCAATGCTTTAATTCCTATTTCCGAGCACATCTCCAGAATATGGCGACGTAACCGGTGTGACAAGGATGGCATCGCTATGATGACGTGACCCGCATTTAATTTATGCACCCAGTGCGGCAAATCATCAATCCCGCCCAGAACACGCACACCATGCAAGCGTGTTCCTAGTTTTCTTGGGTCGTCATCCAGCATGCCGACCACATGCCAATCACGGCTGCTGGCCAGATCTTTAACGAGATTGACGGCGGTATTGCCAGCACCCAGGATAATTGCCAGCTTACCTTCATAATTTTCAAGACTGTATAAACGACGTTCCTTCCATGCACGATAAATTAACCTGCTGCCACCCATAATCAATAGCAACAAAATGGGTGCCAGTACATTGACTGCATGCGGCACCACGTTCAGGAAATCAAGCTGCCAGAAAATACCGCTAACGATGACTGCGCTTAATGCCACCGTAACTGTAATACGTTTCACATCAGGAAGACTAGCGTAACGCCACAACCCCCTATATAAGCCCAACCACAAAAAGATAACAGCCTGTACAGGCAGTATCCAGGACATCAAATCGAGCAACAAGTCAAACGGTACGGCGGCAACATTAAAATTAACATAAAATAAAAATGCAAACGACCATGCAGCCACCACCGCAACCAGATCGTGGATAAATGCAATTATCGAACGTATACCGTACTTGTTACCAAACATTTTAACGTTTACCCGAATCGGGCCGCTCGCCAAAATCCGCCATTAACATCAACCCCAAATAAACCAGTCCCCAAATAACAACCATAATAAACTGAATTATGATTTCTCGCTCGTTTACCCAAATTGCACTAGCACCCGAAACAAGCATAAGACTGTATCCAAACAATGCTGTACGTTTGTGCCCCAACCCACTTCTTACCATACGCTGATAGTAATGTTCACAATGCGCCAGCCAGATTTTCTCACCACGTAGCAAGCGTTTTAGCAATGTAACCGTTGCATCAGCAATAAACGGTGAAAAAATCAATAGCGGAACCCATAATGACCACAGGCCGTTTATCCATCCCAACAAACCCATTACTGCGGCCAGATAGCCCAGCGGCACCGCACCTACATCGCCTAAAAAGACACGTGCCGGATAAAAATTATGAAACAAAAATCCTAGCGAAGCCCCGGCAATCGAAAAATTAACCAGAGCAAAGCCAGTATCTCCACTTAAAATAGCTACCAATCCATAGCAGCCAAAACCGATGAGTATCATACCGCCTGCCAATCCGTCAGAACCATCCATAAAGTTAAACAGATTTGATATCCACACAACAATCAACGTACTGAATATCACGTACAGCCAACCTTGTGTATCTAACAAAAGCCAAATACAGGATCCCAGCACGACAAACAGATGCACGGTTAAACGATACCCAACCGGCACTTCCCAGATGTCATCTACAATTGAAACGCCCGCTAATACACTGACACCTAACCAGACGAAAACAGGGAGATTAGCTGAAAAAACCAGCCAAGCCGACACGACACCAAATAGTAGTCCTACACCGCCTACACGCGGTACAGGGTCGGTATGTAATGATCTTGAATTAGGGTAATCCAGAACCACTGCAGTCTTCCAGTTTACGATCCAAATGATAAAACAGTAGGACACACAGAAAGCCAACAGCGCTGCGGCAACAACGGATAGAGGAGAATCCACAAGTATCATAACCGGATCATCCCTGGTTTATTATTCTTATCAGAGCCATCCTGACGCTTGCTACTTAATCATGCAGGAAACGACCCGATACTCAGCCAAAACAGAGGAAACGTTAAAGACGTTTCCTCTTTATCATAATTTTAAAACAACCTTTAGTACATAGAGTTGGCGGCGTAACTCTTATGAGCAACTGACTCCGCAGCACCCCGCTCCAGATTCATTCCCATATCGGACAACACCTTCTCCAGAGCATTGAGACAAAACAATACATTTTCAACTCTGCAGGATGTTCCCATCAGGCCAAAACGCCACACCTTCCCGGCAAAATCCCCCAGTCCGGCACCGATTTCAAGGCTGTATTCATCAAGCAGCTTATCGCGTACCGCCTTATCATCGATGCCCGTTGGAATATAGACTGAGTTCAACTGAGGCAGGCGGTATTTCTCATCAACCACATACCGGATTCCCATCGTCTCAAAACCTGCTTTGAGCGCCTCGTGATTGCGTTGATGACGCGCCCAGGAATGCTCCAACCCTTCTTCATAAAGCATCACCAGCGACTCATGCAAAGCATACAATGCATTGGTCGGCGCGGTATGATGGTATGTCCGTGTCGAGGACCCCCAGTAACCCAACAACAGGTTGATATCCATAAACCAACTATTCACTTTTACTTTGCGGTTTTTAACCTGCTCGGTTACCCGCTCGGAAAAACTGACTGGCGACAATCCAGGTGGACACGAGAGACACTTTTGGCTACCGGAGTAAATTGCGTCAACACCCCACTCATCAACCTTGATAGGCGATCCACCCAATGAGGTAACCGTATCCATAATTGTCAGGCAATCATGACGCTGCGCGATTTCGCACAAAGTTTTAGCGTCAGATAACACGCCGGTTGAGGTTTCAGCGTGAACGAATGCTAAAATTTTAGTATCTGGATGTTGCTTTAAGGTATCCTCAACTTTCTGTGGATCGACAGGTTCACCCCACTTGTCATCAACAACAACAGCCACACCACCATGACGCTCAACGTTTTCAATCATGCGTGTACCAAAAACACCGTTGCGACAAATCACCACTTTATCACCCGGCTCAACCATATTGACAAAACACATCTCCATACCCACGGAACCGGGAGCGGAAACCGGAAACGTCATTTTGTTTTTAGTCTGGAATGCATACCGCAACAAATCTTTAATTTCTTCCATCATCTCGGCAAAAACAGGATCCAGATGACCCAGCGTAGGACGTGCCAAAGCCGAGAGGACACGATGATGGGTATCAGATGGCCCGGGGCCCATTAAAATACGTTGAGGCGGAATAAATGTTGTTATTTTTTTTTGAGAGCGAAAATCTTCAATTGACATGAACAATCCTAGTATTATTGTAAAGTTAAGTATTTCTTATATAAATGCTAAGGACTTAATTTTAACAATTGATGGAACAGTTGACTATAAACACATCGAGTTTCAGTACATTTTATTTGACTGAGCCATACAAATTAACCCAGCAGCCTTACCTGGTCCGATGAACCCACATCATCATGTTCTGTCTCAATTTCATATTAATCCGTAAGTACAATCATAGTAACATTGAGCAAAGCTCATTAAATCTGTACGCCTTAAACTGTTTACGCATATAACCCTGTCATCACATTTCAGCCATAAGCCTAGCCTGTAACTTTCACAATTTCCGGTACTCATGTTTATTCGAAACACCACGACATATGTAATTTCAATACTCGCCATTACGGCCGTAATCTATTGGTACACACAGAACGAAAACGATTCCCCCACCAACGTTTATCTGACGCAAACACTAAGCCATGGCGACATCGTCCATACCATTTCCGCAAATGGTACGCTCACACCCGTTGTGCTCGTCAACGTCGGTACGCAGGTTTCAGGCACTGTCGCCAAATTGCATGCTGATTTTAACGACCAAGTCGAAACCGGTCAGATTCTGGCAGAACTGGATCCCGCGTTATTGCAAGCACAACTAGAGCAATCCAAAGCCAATTTGCAAAGTGCACAAACCCAATACAACATTCAGGATAATAAGCTAAAACGCCATCATCAATTATTCACCCAGGGCTTTATCTCGGTTGAGGCACTGGAAATCGTCAGACAAGAACACGATGCAGCACGCGCCCAGCTCATAGTTAGCAAAGCACAGGTCGAAAGAGATCGTGCCAATTTGAATTACAGCATCATCAAATCCCCGATATCAGGGGTCGTCATCGCACGCGATGTCGATCTTGGACAGACTGTTGCCGCCAATTTTCAAACACCCGTGTTATTTCAGATCGCCAAAGATTTACGTGAAATGCAAATCAACATCAGCGTTGCTGAAGCCGATATCGGCTTATTACATATTGATCAACCCATTAACTTTACCGTTGACGCTTATCCGAACATCACGTATGTCGGCACTGTCAAACAAGTTCGCCTTAATCCCACTATTCAGGAGAATGTCGTCACTTACAATGTTGTTGCGATGGTTAATAACGACGACGGTTCACTGTTACCGGGTATGACAGCAAATATTCATTTTGTCGTCAATCAGCGGCACAATGTTTTACGTGTATCCAATGCAGCATTACGTTTCCAACCCAAGGATAGCACCACAAATACCGACAAAAACCGGCAACCCGCAACACAAGATGGCCAATCTACCATCTATAAACTGGTCGACGAACAGCCAGTCATAACGCCTATCACAACGGGTATTACCGACGGCCACTTTACGGAAATTACCGCTGGTAATGTTCAAACAAATGATCGTGTCATTATCCGTGAAAAAAGAGATCAGCAAGACGGGGAATCAAAATTCAGACTCAGAATGTTCTGATGTACACAAAAACGCGCGACTCCAACTCCATCTCAATGCCTGTATCTTCCACTTTAGTCCAAATTGAGCAGCTGCACAAAAACTACCAGCTCGTGGGCGTAGACGGCAAGACGATAGAGCACAAAGTGCTACATCATATCGATTTGCGTATTGAAAAAGGTGAGTTTGTCGCGATCATGGGTCATTCCGGTTCGGGCAAATCAACATTGATGAACATTCTGGGTTGCTTAGATACACCAACAAGTGGCAACTATTGGCTGAATGGCAAGAATGTAGCCACGCTACCAAACAATGCACTTGCCCACCTGCGCAATCGTCACATTGGTTTTGTCTTTCAGGGATTTAATCTGCTAAAACGCATAACTGCCCTGGATAACGTTGCAACGCCGCTATTGTATGCCGGTGAGAACCGTGCCATCAGCCGCCAAAAAGCAATCGAACAACTCGAACGTATTGGTATGGAAAAATTTTCCCAGCACTACCCCAATCAATTATCCGGTGGACAGCAACAACGGATTGCAATCAGCCGTGCATTGATTAATCAGCCACCACTTATTCTTGCCGATGAGCCAACGGGTAATCTCGATACACAAACCAGTAAGGATATAATGGCGTTATTTAAGCAGCTCAATAGTAAACAAGGGATAACAATTGTACTGGTAACTCATGAAAATGAAATCTCCGCTTACGCCGACAGACTGATACGGATTAAGGACGGGGGTATTGTTTATGATGGCAATCAAATACTTGAGGAAACACCGGACTCAGTTGTATGATGCTTTTTTGTGCAATTAATTTTATAGCTTTTCAGGAGCATATTGGAAAGAATCACGACACACTGTGGCCGATTCTTGACCCCAGCAACACATGAATTTTGTAACCATTATTGGAGAAGCACTGGGTGCCTTGCGTATGAATCGCTTGCGGACCGGATTGACAATGCTCGGCATGATTATCGGTGTAGCGGCAGTTGTTCTGATGCTATCCATTGGGCAAGGCGCGCAAACAAAAATCAATCAGTCCATCGAAACGATGGGCAGTAATTTGTTCATCGTCGTGCCGGGAGCAACATCATCTGGTGGCTTCAGCTTCGGCAGCGGCAGTGTTAAAACGCTAACCATCAACGATGCAAAAGCGATTGCCGAATTATCTTTAATCAATGCGACCGGACCGGTAATCAGCAGTACGGCACAACTCAATTTCGGAGCAAAAAACTGGAGTGCAGCAATTACCGGAACTACGCCAGATTATTTTTCGGTCGGTAACTGGACCATCGAAGATGGGTCAATCTTTTCCGAATCCGACGTCCGTTCGGCCGCGCGTGTGGCCGTATTGGGCGCCATGACAGCCATTAATTTATTTGGTCCGGTTAACCCGGTGGGCAAAACGATCCGTATCACCAATCGGCCCTTTCTTGTTGTAGGTGTACTTGCTGCCAAAGGACAAAGTCTGAGCGGCCGCGATCAAGACGACAATGTTTTTATACCCATTACCACTTGCGAGCGACAGATTACCGGGAGCCAGTTTCCCGGCTCCATTCGATATATGCTGGTTCAGGGAGAATCTTCCAGCATGATGGAAGAAGCTGAAATCGAAATCAACCAGCTACTCCGTCAGCGTCACCGCATCTCCGACGGCATGGAAAACGATTTCACTGTTCGTAATTTGACGGCTATCGCCGATGTTGCCACCGGCACAGCAAAAATTCTATCTATTGTTCTGGGTGCCATCGCTTCGATTTCATTACTTGTCGGCGGCATCGGCATTATGAATATCATGCTGGTATCTGTCACCGAGCGTACACGTGAAATCGGTATACGCATGGCTGTGGGAGCTAATCAGCGAGATATTCTGACACAATTTCTCCTGGAAGCCATTATGATTTGTTTTATGGGCGGGACAATCGGCGTATTGCTAGGGATTGGAGGAGCATGGATTATCAGCCAGGCCATTGATATGCTGGTTGTTATTACATTAAATATGGTTTTAATGGCGTTTTTGTTTGCCTCGGTAGTTGGTATTTTTTTTGGTTTTTATCCCGCAAGAAAAGCCGCTTCGCTTAAACCTGTTGACGCATTACGCTATGAATAATGCCATGATAACATCCAAATTTTAATAATAATTTAACACCTGGAGGTTAGCTCCTTGTCGTAAAGCCATAATGTGCCGTTTATCTGGAAAGATAGACTGAAAATTCAAGGACACACCCATGAGCACTCAACCTAATAATAATAACAATCTATCCACACACAGCAATACTAAAGAACGTCCTACCTCCGAATTATTGGAAACCGTAGTCGTTGTTTTTCGGGGCGACACCATAGCGATAGGAGAAATTAAGAATTCACTCCATGAACGGGGATTCGGTATTTTACTGGCAATCGCTTCACTCCCGCTTTGTCTTCCGATACCGGTACCGCCAGGTTATACCACCTTTTTTTCTATTCCGTTATTTATTTTTTCATTGCAGATGATCATCGGCATGCAATCGCCCTGGTTACCCCAGTGGATTGCAAAGAAAAAAATCAAACGTGCAAATCTGGAAAAACTCATCACGAAAGCCAATCCTTGGCTTAAAAAAATCGAGAAACGCCTGCAGCCGCGCTTGACCTATATCAGTGTCCATACCTGGGAACGCATCATCGGTATCTTTTCATTTGTCTTCGCCTTATCGATATCGCTGCCCATCCCTCTCACCAATTTTCCTCCTGGCTGGGGCATTCTTATTATGTCGCTAGGACTATTGAGTAAAGATGGGATTACCATTCTAATAGGTATGATTGTCGGTACAATTGGTATTGGTATTACCATGATCGTATTGATTTTGGTATGGATGGGCATGTCTTTGCCATCGTTTTATTGACTAAATCAGTCATATTATAATTCCAATTCCGGTTATACGACATACCCGGTATTTCTATGATGCAACGTCACCCCGCTTTAAGACACACAGTTGAATTTCACCGATCTGTGTGAAATCTCACAGATTCATTCACCGCTTTTTCTTAAACTGGCAACGTGTTTAGTTGAATTGATCAAACAAATTCGATGCACACCCATGAATTATTGAAAATTTCACAAACCAGCTTAGAGGAAAACCAATGAAACAGACCAAATTATTCTTTATTACCAGTATTCTTGCTTCACTACTCCTTGGAAGCTCATGGGTGGCCGCAAGCCACAACATGAGTAATGGTGACGGCCGAATTGGCATTGCCACAAGCCAGTCTACGATGGACACATCGAAAAACTCGATAAACAAATAAGTCGTAGGTCAGACCGACATTCTGCCTATGACATTTCCCATTGGAGCCTAGGCAGAATGGCATCTCAACTTAACATTCAACCTAAAATCCAGTCATCAATACATTCCGCTAATATACTGACTTAAGGCGAACAATTTACCATTATCCTTCATGTGCTTTTAGCGTCGCGATTAATTTCCACCAAAGAGAAATGGCACGATTAAACACAACAATAGTAAGAATGCCCAAAACAGGATTCCAGTAGGCGTCAGTCCATGCTCCCTGATTTTCTGGTAACTATTCTCCCAGCCTTCAATACATATCTCGTTAGACAAGCAATAAGACTCCGTCTTTCGAACATAAGCCGACATTTGCCTGACTCTTTCATATAGCGCCCACGAACGCAACAAACCAAGAATGGGAATAACAACGGGTAAAAACCAAGCCAACGCCACTGATACATTCGAAGTCAAAAACCAAGAATACATGGCAGCAACAGCACCGGCACAGTAAAGCTCAAGCTGCCTTGCTTCAACCATCAAAGTCTGTATTTCTGCAATTAGGGATTTGTACTCTTCGATGATAAATTCATTCATGACTTCGCGTACTGATAATTAGCCATTCTACTCTTTTCGTCCAAACACCCATGTGTGCATTTTGCCAGCAGAACAATACCCTCCAGTACACACACATGGAAAATCCAGTTGAACCGTTTGTAAACTTATACCTACAGCCTATTTCTCAGTCTCAGTATAATGCGGCAATACCCAGTTGGGACGTGGATAATGACAAGTATAACCATGAGGATAACGCTCGAGGTAGTCCTGGTGCTCGGGTTCCGCCTCCCAGAAATCGCTGACAGGAACAACTTCGGTAACTACTTTTCCCGGCCATAGACCGGATGCGTTGACATCAGCGATGGTATCAAGAGCGACTTGTTTTTGCTTTTCGTCAACGTAATAAATTGCCGAGCGATAAGACGTGCCCCGGTCATTGCCCTGCCGGTTTAACGTAGTTGGATTATGGATTTGGAAGAAATATTCAAGAATACGCCGATACGAAATTTCTCCCGGATTAAAAAAAATTTCGATGCCCTCGGCATGACTACCGTGGTTTCGGTAAGTGGCATTCGGAACATCACCGCCCGTGTAACCCACGCGGGTATTTTCCACTCCCGGCAGCTTCCGAATTAAATCCTGCATGCCCCAAAAGCAACCACCAGCCAATACCGCACGCTCCTGTGCCATCACTTTTCCTCTACCTGATTGAGATATTTGCCATAGCCTTCGGCTTCCATGTCATTACGGTGAATGAAACGTAACGAAGCCGAGTTGATACAGTAGCGAAGACCACCCCGGTCAACTGGACCATCCGGAAAAACATGACCCAGATGACTGTCAGCATGAGTCGAGCGAACCTCCGTACGGATCATACCATGACTGGAATCGTGCAACTCGCTAACGTTATCAGGTTCGATAGGTTTGGTAAAACTGGGCCAGCCGCAACCGGATTCGAACTTATCCGATGATGCGAACAACGGCTCGCCCGACACAATATCTACATAAATACCAGGCTCATCATTATAGAGCAGTTCCCCCGTACCTGGCCGCTCAGTACCACTCTGTTGTGTCACACGGTATTGCTCTGCCGTTAAATTAGCGATTGCAGCATCAGATCTCGTATATGTCTTCATGGGAGAAATAGCCAGAAATTGGAAAAATAGCAGGGAATGAGAAGAAAAAGGACGGAGCCTGACCCCACTGGTATGTGCAGCTTGAATGCCTTGTTAAGTACCACCACCTTTTTGCTTTGCTGCCATTATCGAAAACACTCCGTCGCACATGTTTCCAAATGTTGTGTAATGCTGAGGCAAGCTTGTTTTTCAACCCCCTGATACTCCACACATTCATCGGCATAGCAGGCGCACTTTCAGCTTTACTCTCGATTTTTTGATCGGTAGAAGCCTTGAAGGCAAGATTGATATTTAGTTTCACTCATGGCCGAATAATCACGGCACACATGATTTGCTTCTCGGCTGCCTTCGGAATCATTTACAGGCAATGGATGCTTTTTTGTAATCCGAGTAAGTTTTCGCAAACCATAGCCTCAATCTCATTGCAAAATCCCTCTCAATCTTCCGACCTCGACTTCGCATTTCACCTATTTAGTGATAATACGTCAACTAAATTCTTATCATAACAAAATTTGTTATACCCACAAATAAATCAGATGAACTCAGCTATTGAGAATAAGCTTCTTCCTTTGGATCAGGTACAAAGCCAACTTAAACTTAAACTTAAACTTAAATAGAATATATGCGGTTAAATGTCAAAGATGTAGAATTTCCCCGTCATGAGATTACTGTTCGAGAAAGCAAAGGTGTCATCAATCAACTGGATCAGTATTATCCCCCTATTATTCAACCGAACCGGATTTTTTTTCCGAACCGAGCATATCCAACTGTATCTGCTGATAATTTGCCCGAACACCTTTGGTATTTGGGTGATTTTCGCCTAAAACGTTCTCAAAAATCTTCAATGCATGTTCCAAGTGATCATGGGATTTCTTATAGTCACCCAGCCTATACCAAGCCCCGGCCAGATTGTTATGGTAGGTTGCTACTTGCAGATGGTCTGTTCCGTAAGTTTTGATATCACTAGCCAACGCCTGTTCGAGATGGAGAATGGCGTTTTTATATTCACCCAACTCGTACCAGGCCATACCCAAATTATTATGGTCAACCGCTACTTCAGGATGATGCTCGCCATAAGTCCTAATGTCGCTGTCCAGTGCCTGTTCATAATAACCAATGGCTTTTTTATACTCGCCCAGCGCATCCCAGACCGTGCCTAAATTATTACGGCTAATTGCCACAGCGGGATGATCTTTGCCATAATTTTCGAGAGAATGGGCGAGTACCTGTTCATAAACCGCAATAGCCTGTTCATACTCGCCCAACGTCTGTGCCAGACCAGCGAGTTCAGACAGGTAGCTCATACTGTCAGGGGCAATTTGCGTAGAACGCTCGCACAACGTTAAAGCAAGTCGATAACGCATGGTATCTTTGGCGATCTGACAACGCTGGTAATGCGTTTCTGCCACGACAAGATTATCACCAGCGGACTGTGCTTCCATCTGAAGCAATAATCGTTCGGCCCGCACGTGATCGTCGTTGGCCAGCGCATGCCGGGTTTGATTCAACAATTGATCCGATACTTGGTTACGAATGGCGTCCAGATGTTCAATGCGTTTTTGTAAATCTTCGATATGAATCCGATAACCTTGCTCAATGTTCTGCAAACGGGTTTGAATGGCACTTAACTGGGATTCCAATTCCGGAGGCCGTTGCTTGCCTGCAAGCGCTTTGACAAAACGCGCCTCCACCTCTTTTTCCAGACGTTTTAATCCCGCCCTGTATTGTTCCAGGGTCAATCCAACGGGTGCTTGATCCGTATTAGAATCGGCTTGCGGTGCTTCGTTACTTTTTTTTCCCTTAATACGGTCAATAACATCGCCAAAGATCGCACCGTGGCCGAGCGTAGCAGTCCATAACGGCATGATCAGCAAACAACAGATAAACGGAACCCGTAACCGTGATATGCGCTGTTTACACATGAATAGCATCGGTTACGTGCCTATTGGAGACTGTTAATGACGTCTGTTGACGGAAGCTTAGTCTGAGAAAAATTCGCGCGCTTTATCCATCCATGATTTTGCACGTGGACTATGTCGTGAGTTGTCCTTCTGACTGATAGATTCAAGCTCTTCCAGTAATTCCCTTTGGCGGGTAGTGAGTTTAACGGGTGTTTCAATAACAACATGACATAGTAAATCCCCCTTGCTCTGACTGCGCACGCCTTGAATTCCTTTACCCCGCAAGCGAAAGATTTTACCTGTCTGTGTTTCGGCCGGCACCTTAATCTTAGCGTGTCCTTCTAAGGTCGGCACTTCAATCTCGCCGCCTAATGCAGCTGTTGTATAGCTGATAGGAATCTCACAATGCAGATGATCACCATCGCGGTCGAAAACGGTGTGCGATGCCAAATGAATGACGACATGAAGATCTCCTGGAGGCCCACCATTGACACCTGCTTCACCTTCCCCTGCAATACGAATTCGGTCACCGTCATCTACACCCATCGGTATTTTGACGTTAAGCGTTTTATGTCGTTTTACACGCCCCGTACCCTGACAAGACGTACACGGATCAGTAATTATTTTGCCGTTGCCATGACATTTCGGGCAAGTTTGCTGTATCGAGAAAAAACCCTGCTGCATTCTGACCTGACCATGACCGTGGCAAGTCGGACATGTCTTGGGTTCACTCCCGGGCTTGCTCCCTTTGCCATGACACACGTCGCATTGATCTAATTTAGGAATATTAATTTTCTTCTCAGTACCCCGGGCAGCCTGCTCCAATGTAATCTCAAGGCTAAATCTTAAATCCGAGCCTCTGTGCACATTGGAACGACCGGTACGCCCACCAAAAAGATCGCCAAAAATATCACCAAATGCATCTGCAAAACCTTGGGCATTTCCACCACCGCCCATGCTACCTGCATCAACACCGGCATGGCCAAATTGATCATAGGCGGCACGCTTATTCGGATCGGACAATACTTCGTAGGCTTCCTTGGCTTCTTTGAACGCCTCTTCAGACTTCGCATCCCCCGCATTTCTATCGGGATGATGTTTCATCGCCAGTTTACGATATGCTTTTTTCAGCGTACTGTCATCAGCGTCCCGATTGACGCCGAGTATTTCATAATAATCGCGTTTAGCCATAATTAATTTTTGCCACCATACCTAGTATGAATTCCAATCCTTATTCTGCTTTTTCTTATTCCCGGTTTGATCAAACACCAAAGCGCAGAGCACGAGAAAGTGAATAATGCTATTTTCTCGTGCTCTGCGCCTGACATGTCAAAAACAAAATTACTTCTTGTCTTTCACTTCCTCAAATTCAGCATCGACCACATCACCTTCTACCGTTTTCTCATTGCTGTCTGAAGACGATTCACCACTATCGGGCTGAGCCTGCTCATGGTTCTGATACATTTTTTCGGCCAGCTTATGCGAAGCCTCTGTCAATGCCTGGGTTTTTGCATCGATCTCTTCTTTATTATCCGATTTCAATGCTTCTTCAGCATCCTTAAGCGCGGCCTCGATCTTCGATTTTTCGTCGCCATCCAGTTGATCGCCATGCTCATCCAGCGATTTTCTCACAGAATGAATAATGGCATCGCACTGATTACGGCTGGAAACCAGCTCCATCAGTTTTTGGTCTTCTTCGGCATGCGCTTCAGCATCTTTGACCATACGTTCTATTTCTTCCTCGGATAAACCTGAGCTAGCCTGGATTTTAATTTTATTTTCCTTACCAGTCGCTTTATCCTTCGCCGAAACATGCAAAATACCATTCGCATCGATATCGAAAGTCACCTCAATCTGAGGCATACCACGTGGCGCCGGCGGAATGTCCGTCAAATTAAACTGGCCCAGGCTCTTGTTACCGGAAGACATTTCACGTTCGCCCTGTAACACATGAATGGTCACAGCCGTTTGATTGTCATCTGCAGTAGAAAAAACCTGCTGCGCTTTGGTGGGCACTGTCGTATTTTTAGTAATCAATTTGGTCATCACGCCACCCAAGGTTTCAATACCCAACGACAGCGGTGTAACGTCAAGCAACAGCACATCCTGAACATCCCCTTGCAATACACCACCCTGGATTGCAGCACCTACAGCAACGGCTTCATCTGGATTTACGTCTTTGCGCGGTTCTTTGCCAAAAATTTCTTTAACTTTTTCCTGAACCTTAGGCATGCGGCTTTGCCCACCAACCAGAATCACGTCGTCAATCTCAGAAGCCGATACACCTGCATCCTTCATCGCGGTACGGCAAGGCTCAACAGTACGCTCAATCAGTTCTTCAACCAAACTCTCAAGTTTAGCCCGCGTAATTTTGATCGCCATATGTTTCGGACCGCTTGAGTCCGCTGTGATGTAGGGCAAATTGACTTCTGTCTGCTGGCTCGAAGATAGCTCGATTTTGGTTTTCTCTGCAGCATCTTTCAAACGCTGCAACGCCAACATATCCTGTTTCAGATCAATACCATTCTCTTTCTTAAACTCATCGACGAGATAGCCGATAACACGCGAATCGAAATCCTCGCCCCCTAAGAAAGTATCGCCATTAGTCGCTAACACCTCAAATTGATGTTCACCTTCAACCTCGGCAATTTCGATAATAGAGATATCAAAAGTACCGCCGCCAAGATCATACACAGCAATTTTGCGATCACCTTCCTTTTTATCCAAACCGAAAGCCAAAGCAGCAGCAGTCGGCTCATTGATAATACGCTTTACCTCCAGGCCGGCAATCTTACCGGCATCTTTAGTCGCCTGACGCTGCGAATCATTAAAATAGGCCGGAACCGTGATTACCGCCTCAGTCACGGATTCTCCGAGATAATCCTCTGCGGTCTTTTTCATTTTTTTAAGTACCTGGGCTGAGACCTCCGGTGGCGCTATTTTTTTATCGCGCACTTCAACCCAGGCGTCGTTGTTACTGGCCTTGATGATTTTATAGGGCACCATGTCTATATCTTTTTGCACCATATCCTCATCAAAACGCCGGCCAATCAAACGCTTTACCGCAAATAGTGTATTCTGCGGATTGGTAACAGCCTGCCGCTTTGCAGATGCACCCACTAAAATTTCATTATCCTCCGTATAAGCCACAATCGAGGGGGTTGTGCGTGTGCCTTCCGCATTTTCTATGACCTTGGGCTTGCCGTTTTCCATTATCGCCACACAGGAATTAGTCGTCCCCAGGTCGATACCGATAACTTTTGCCATGTTTATATCCTTATAAAAAAAATCTATGAACTAGTAGATAAATGGAGATGTTTTATCAAATTTCAAGCTGAATCAGGCATCTTTTGCCTTAGCGACCATCACAAGCGCCGGACGGATTATTCTGTCGTGTAATTTGTAGCCTTTTTGCATAACCTGCACAACGGTATTGGGTTGCAATTCAGATTCGACAGTACTCATCGCTTGATGCTGGTGGGGATCAAACTTCTCACCCTCCGGATTAATCATTTCGATATTGAATTTGTTAAATACAGTCGTCAATTGTTTTTGCGTTAATTCCATACCGTTTTTGAAATCTTCAACGCTGGCGTTTTCAACCGCTAATGCAGCATCCAGGCTATCCATAACCGTCAACAATTCGGTAGAAAAATTTTCAACGGCAAACTTGTGTGCATTGGCAACATCGGATTGAGCACGTTTTCGAATATTTTCAGTTTCCGCTTTTGCACGTACCCAGGCATCATAATGCTCAGCAGCCTTCTGCTCAGCTGTTCTCAACAATTCTTCCAAATCGGGAACCGACTCGGGCGTCTGTTGAGCTGCATCTTCCTGCGATACCTGTGTCGCTTCATCAACGCCTTCGGACGACCCGGTATCCTGGTTATTATTTAGTGCCTCAGACTCAGGCGGTTGTGTATCTTCCGGATTCTGTGGATTTTGCATCATACCTCCTAGTGATTATCTTATGATCATTGGGGCGATTATCTGAACTTCAAGAGATTTGCAGAAAAATTTTTATTATTTTTGCAAAATAAATAGATACAAACAACTAAAGCTGTTGATTATTCATTGAAATAACGTGCGTTTATCAAGCATTTATCCGAAAACACTTTGCGATATCTCAATAAGATAGAAATATTTATCAATTGCAACAGCGCCTAAGAGGAGAGTTGTCATGAGTGTGTACAAACTATCAAGCAGTTATCTTGCGCGCGAGTTCGCCTGCCTGCCCGACATAGTTATGCGGCGTTATCGTCAACAATCTGTTTTTTTCGGCTTCTGGAATATCCAAGTCTCGAATAAATTGATGTAACAGCTCTTGAGTAATACCTTGCTTACCGCGTGTTAACGCTTTTAATTGCTCATATGGATTAGCTACGGCATAACGCCGCATTACTGTCTGTATGGGTTCTGCAAGCACTTCCCAAGCGTGATCCAGATCAAAGTGCAATTGATCCGGGTTGGCTTCCAGTTTATCCAAACCTTTAGAACAGGAATCGTAAGCCAGCAAAGTATGGCCCAGCGCAACGCCCATATTACGCAATACCGTCGAATCGGTTAAATCGCGCTGCCACCTTGAAACAGGCAGTTTTTCACTCAAATGCCGCAGCAAAGCGTTGGCAATACCCAGGTTACCTTCTGCATTCTCAAAATCGATCGGATTCACTTTATGCGGCATAGTTGAAGAGCCGACTTCATCTGTTTTGGTTTTCTGCGTGAAATAACCCAATGAAATATATCCCCATATATCCCGGCATAAATCCAGCAGCACAGTATTGATCCGGGCATAGGCATCAAACAGTTCAGCAATTGTGTCATGCGGCTCAATCTGGGTTGTATAAGGGTTAAACGTCAATCCAAGTGATTCAACAAAAGAACAAGCAAATTGTTCCCAATCAAGGCTCGGATATGCGGACAAATGCGCATTGTAATTGCCGACCGCACCATTGATTTTGCCCAGAACACGCAATTCCGAAAGCTGCCTCCTACCCCGCTGCAAGCGATAAACAACATTTGCAATTTCTTTGCCCAAAGTCGTTGGCGTCGCCGGCTGGCCATGTGTCCGCGCCAACATCGGCAAATCCGCCAGCCGATGCGCTAACTCCACCAGTTGCACAATAATCCTATCAAGTGCGGGCAACATGACATGATCCAGACTGTTTCTTAACATCAAACCATGCGATAGATTGTTAATATCTTCAGAGGTACACGCGAAATGAATAAATTCTGCAGCTTCAGTGATTTCCGAATTATCCGATAAAGTTTTTTTCAACCAGTATTCAACCGCCTTTACATCATGATTTGTTGTCGCTTCGATTGCCTTGACGCTGTCTGCATCAGAAACTGAGAAGTCTGTCACCAAACGATCAAGACAGGCTATGGTTTGGTCCGAAAACGGTTGCACCTCGGTAATTCCCGGCTCATTACTGAGCGCTCTCAACCAAGCAACTTCAACCTGTATGCGATAACGTATCAGTGCATACTCACTGAAATGTAACTGTAATGCCGTTACCTTTTGACGATACCTGCCATCCAATGGTGACAGTGCTGTAATCGGGGAATTCTGCATAACGTCCTCAAGCCCAACCAGAATCAAAAGACGGGCATTCTAACATGCCCGTCCTCATCGAAATACAGAATGCTACAAAACAAAACCTGTATCGTAACTTCAAAAACACAAACTAGAAGCTCGACCCCAAATCCGTACTCGGTACAAAACTACCATTCACATTCACCCAAGTCTCACCCGTAAAAACATCGGAAATACTTGTTGCATTTGTTGCAAAACAGTCGGAAACCTGTTGACTGGTACTCGTAGAAATTGTTGCGATAGTTACCGGAGGAGTAACAGTGACACCGAACCCGCTAGGTATAGAGGAAAACTGGTCGGTCACATCAAAGCAGATATTACTATTCACCACAGAATTAACTGCTTCTGCCGGCGCATTAATAATACAACTGGATATATTCTGGGCAAATGAATCCAGTGGATTCGGGAAACCCGGTAAATCTATGGTTATTCCTGTTGTCTCGAATGATGTGTTGCTAGTTGTACTCAACACAGAAATACCGGTTGGCTGTGGTGGCGCTGGCGGCTCGCAAAAATTTGCGTTTTCGGGATTAGGTATATTGATACATTGTCCGTTCGTTGTGATATTAACCACATTGCCATTTTGCGTAATCACCATACCTGCCGGAATATCCACAACATCACTACATGCCGGAACACTGCCATCTCCGCCCGAGCCTTGTATTTGAGCTAGAAAGGCGGGTACCGAACCGACGCGGGTAGGACTATCAAGCCCCCATGGACCTCCCAGTACAAATACGTCATCATCACGGATACCCACGTAAATGCCAGTGGATGGATAAAATCTGAACGCCCAAGGCGCAACCATTTGAGTTGTCCGATGATTTGGAAACAATTCTGGAAAATTGCTTTCCGCCCAATTCAGTACCGTCTCGATCTCGTTTGTCGTTGCAGCGGAAACGGGGCTGATACTCAACACCACACCTGTTAAACAAGCTACCAAAACTAGTATTCTGGTCGTATTTTTTAAAACACCTTTAACTTCTCTCATCCTGCCTCCTCATGCTTTATTTTACAAATAATGATTAAATTATCTGATTTTACAAGCTATTAATACCGTTCATTTAATCGTGTAATCAGCAACCCGCCATACAGCATCCTCACCTTTAGCTAGCGTAACTGTCTCCAGCGCTAATGTTCGGTTTTCAAATGTGGTATAAAATTGAACTACAACATATTCACCGTCCGGAAATCCAGATAGGCTTGTTGCATGACCGGCTGTTGCAATATACCGGTCTTTCTTCGCTCCAAGCGGTTTCCTGATTTCACCAACGTTTTCAATCCATTCGGATTCGGTAAACTGCTGCCGCAAATATTGAGCCGCCGCATTCCAACTCTCTGCGTACCGCCCCTTATCGTTCAATTCAAGCCAAGCACGCGAACTACCCTCAACGGCCTCGAGAATATTTTGCTCTGCCGCATTTACCATATTTACACAGCAAGTCAGTAACCACAATATTACAAATCGCCTCAACATTCAACATCCCAACCTATTGTTCATATTCAATAAAACTTGTTTTAGCTTTCAAAAAACAAGCAACCATTCATTTATTCACCAATAATACCGCCGCCCAAGCAAACGTTACTTTCATAAACCACTACAGATTGACCCGGCGTTATTGCCCATTGGCTTTGTGCAAAATCAATCTGACAATGTCCATCACTAACATGAGCTATGGTGCACGGCGCATCAGATTGACGGTAACGGGTTTTTGCACCATAAACCCAGTCACAGTGCGGCTCTTCATTGCTTATCCAGGTTAAATCCAAAGCCTTAACCGACGATTGCAGTAATCTGGGATGATCATGACCCTGCACCACGATCAACACATTGTTGTCCATATCTTTACCACAGACAAACCAGGGACAGTCTGCACCTGTTCGCGTACCTCCAATGCCAAGCCCCTGTCTTTGTCCAATGGTGTAATACATCAAGCCAAGATGCTTGCCGACAACCGTACCATCGGACGTTTGAATATCACCAGGTTCGCGCGGCAGATACCGGCTCAAAAATTCCCGAAATGGCCGCTCTCCGATAAAGCATATGCCGGTACTGTCCTTTTTCGTTGAATTCGGAAGCTTAAGATCTCGCGCTATTTTTCGTACTTCACGTTTATACAAATGACCAATCGGGAATAGTGCATTAGCGAGCTGTTCCTGATTCAAACGGTATAGAAAATAACTTTGGTCTTTGGTACCGTCTTCGCCTTTAAGTAACTGGAATACGCCATTAAACTCACGTATCTGAGCATAATGACCGGTCGCAATATAATCAGCCCCTAACTGCAAAGCATGTTCAAGAAATGCCTTAAACTTGATTTCGGCATTACATAGCACATCCGGATTCGGCGTACGTCCGGCCCGGTATTCCGCTAAAAAATTCGAGAACACGCGCTCTTTGTAGGCCTCTGAAAAGTTTACTGCTTCAAAAGGAATATCCAACAGATCCGCCACCGAAGCCGCGTCAAGAAAATCCTGACGTGAAGTACAATGCGTGTCGGTATCGTCATCTTCCCAGTTTTTCATAAATAAACCGGTGACGGCATAACCCTGTTGCTTGAGTAAGTAAGCAGCTACTGACGAATCAACGCCACCCGACATACCCACGACTACATGTTTTTTACTCATTCTAATTATAGTGCGTTAGCAATTCTAAAGGATAGCGCTTGGCCGCAACGTAATCCTGAATGCATCGCAAAACAAGTGGACTCCGATGACGCATTTCCAACGCTTTAATTTGTGACATGTCGTACCAGTCGGCACTCACTATACAGGGCTCACGAACAAAATCCGGATCAGGACCAGAATTAGAAACGCTGCCTGAAAAAGCAAAACGGAAATAGGTCGTATCATTATCACAGGCGTGCCAACGATAGACACCTACAAGCCACTCCGGTGTGAATAAATACCCTGTCTCCTCCAATGTTTCCCGAACAGTAGCCTCTATTAACGACTCACCCGCTTCTAAATGTCCGGCAGGCTGATTAAATTGCGTCATTCTTCCGGGCAAAATATTTTCTTCAACCAGCAAAAATTTTTCATCTTGCTCAACGACTGCCGCAACAGTTACATGGGGTTTCCAAACCGACATTTCATCATTCATACTGATCAAGCATTCAATTCAAACTTTAAGATTTTTATTCTCTTTATTCAATTTTTCATCTATTTAAAACATATTCAAGGAACGGAACATGAACACCAATAATTTTGTTCGAAAAGCAAACTCGAGGAGCGTGACGGCACTCCCTAATAGTGTATCGCTTTTCTTTTTATACTTTCAAACCTCTCCAGCCAGTGCGACAGTCTAAAGCCCCTGATCTACCTTATTCTATCCGTCATACTGTTATTTTTGATAAAGCCTAAGCTACACCTAGACTGCTATTCAGTGGAGTGATAATATTAGCCTTGTGTAGTTGGTTGGCTGTCTAACAGCTAAACATCTAAGAAACAGTTAGTTTGTTTTGTTTAAGAAATATTATTACTCTGAATCGCAATACATGCTAAAACTTGATATAAGTGATTCACCTCGATAATATTCAGGCAGAATAGAGTAATTAAAAAAACCAATCAAGGAGAGAGGAACGAAAATGAGAAAAATTTTAATTGCCGCATGCGCTGCTACGCTTGTATTAAGCTCAGCCACAGTGATGGCCAGTGGAAATCTGGAATCAGAATTAACACCAGTTTCAGCTGAAGACATCCTGAACTGGAGAGCCTGTCGAGATAAAAAACCAACGGATACGGTCAAAAGTCACAGCCAAACAAAAGACGGTAAGATCGTCAGAGTAAAATGCGCCAAAGCAAATAAAATTGTAGCTGACGCAAAAATTCCTGTCGCTGATTAATTAATTGGCTGGGCCCGCTTTGATTCACGGGTCCAGCCTATCTCACAAATCCACCACTATCTCGTTTTACTTCACTCCTGCGCTACTGCGGTTATATCATCATATTATTAAAGACCCATAAACAGTGCATTACACCCTGTCTTTTAACAAAATCTCTATAAATTTAGATGAATATTGGCTAGCTGAACCAATATAAGATCTACATCTTCATCTGTTTTAAACAAAAAAAATCAGTTATCATTTCGCGGTCATTCACACTATCGCGCTCTTCCATCTGCAGGCGAGAATAGCTTATGTATAGATATTTGTTGCTGCTTCTAATTACTTCTAATTTCTCATTTCAAGCCGCACTGGCCGAAACATGGATGTTGCCACCCGCACACATTGATCTTTTTGGTCAAATACGCACAACACAAGCTGGCCGGAAAGACACATTGCTGGATATCGCTCGCGTCTACGACATTGGGCAAACAGAAATTGTACTCGCTAACCCTGACATCGATCGCTGGATGCCTGATGATGGTTCGAAAGTGGTCCTCCCCAGCAGACATATTTTTCCACAAGTCGCGCGTAAAGGACTGATCATAAATTTACCTGAAATGCGACTTTATTATTTCCCAAAATCCAAAAAGAATGGCACACCGACAGTTATGACTTTCCCAATTGGCATTGGCCGCATGGACTGGGAAACTCCCTTGGGATTATCAAAAATTACCGAGAAAAGGAAAGATCCAACCTGGATTCCACCTGAATCGATCAAAAAAAACAGAATTGCAAATGGTGACCCGCCACTTCCCGACATTGTTCCACCCGGACCTGACAATCCATTGGGCCGTTATGCGATGCGATTGAGCATCGGCTCAGGCAGTTATCTTATCCATGGAACGATTAAACCCTATGGCGTCGGTATGCGTGTTTCATCAGGCTGCATTCGGTTGTATCCCGAAGATATCGAGAATTTATTTGATAAGGTACCAATTGGCACTCAGGTCAATATTATCAATCAACCCATCAAATTTGGCTGGTTACTCGATCAACTCTATATTGAACTCCATCCGCCACTGGAAGAAGATAATACAAAATACACCAATTATCCGGAAACCGTTCATGAAACGCTTAACGAATTCCTAAAAACCAAGAAAAGCCTAAAACATCTGTCCATCGATTTCGAAATCGACCATGAAGCACTTGAAAAGGCTATTCAGGAAAAGAAAGGAATGCCTGTTTTAATCTCGCGTACGCAATCAGTTGATTAATTTTACAAAAAACAAAACAAAAACGTGTCATACCAAATCTCTTTGCCCAGCTGTCGCAATGATGTCAGCTAACTGTTTGCACCTCTACTTGCGACCAGTGCTCCAGCAATAATTGCAGAGACTTCCGACCGTTAAATTCATTGATCTGCAGCCGATAAACAGCGTCGATCACATCAGGCAGCGGTTCATTATGAAAAAACAAAATTGCATCATAGGTAGTGTGATTGGATACCGGTATTGTTTCACCGTTAGAAGATTCTTTTTTAAGTTTCAGTTTTAAATGCTTCTCACCAACAACACGCTGACTCTCGACACAAAAACTCGCATTAAAAGTCGGTTGTGGAAATCCTTGCCCCCAGACCTGGTGCGTTAAATGTTGTGCCAATTCCATATTCATCTCTGATTCGTTCAAATCACCGTCTGTTTCAATAATTCGTGTCATGTCTTTTTCTGTCAACAGAAGCTGTGCTACCGTTTCGAATGCTTTACAAAACTCCTCAAAACAATCGATATGAATCGTTAAACCGGCTGCAGCAGCATGACCCCCAAATTTAACAATAAGCCCTGGGAAACGCTTGGAGACCAGATCTAATGCATCACGCAAATGAAAACCTGGAATCGAACGCCCGGAACCCTTCATTTCACCATCAGAACCCGGCGCAAAAATTATAACAGGGCGATGATACTTATCCTTAATGCGCGATGCTAGAATTCCTATTACACCCTGATGCCAATTGTGATCGAACAAACATACACTATAGGTACTCTGAATTTGCGCACGTTCTGCATGCAATAAATCTTCAAGCTTTGACAATGCGTCATCCTGCATGTTTGATTCGATTTCACGGCGTTGGACATTCAGTGTATCCAATTGCCGTGCGATATCTACAGCTTTAGCCATATCATCAGTAATCAGACATTCAATGCCCAACGACATATCATCAAGACGACCGGCAGCATTTAACCGTGGCCCTAGAATAAACCCCAAATCGTATGTCGTTGTTTGTCGCATTTTACGTCCCGCAACATTCAATAGTGCTTGAATGCCTGCACACGCCAAACCCTGTTGAATACGTTTCAGGCCTTGCTGTACCAGAATTCGATTATTGCCATCAAGCTTAACGACATCAGCTACCGTTCCGAGCGCAACCAGATCCAAATAACTCGCCAAATTGGGTTCCTGTTTATTTTTAAATGCACCTCGTTTCCGCAGTTCCACGCGTAACGCCAGCATAAGGTAGAAAATAACGCCTACACCAGCAATACTCTTGCTTGGAAACGTACAGCCGGGTTGGTTGGGGTTGATAATGGACGTTGCATCGGGTAGTTCATCACCTGGCAAATGGTGGTCGGTAATCAGCACATCCATACCTAGTGATTTAGCCTTTTGCACGCCATCGACACTTGCAATACCATTATCCACCGTAATCAACATGTCCGGCTGCCGGGTAGTATGTGCAAGATGAACAATTTCAGGTGTCAGACCATAACCAAATTCAAAACGATTGGGCACCAGGTAATCAACAACAGCACCGAATTTCTGTAAGATTCGAATCCCCACGGCACAGGCGGTTGCACCGTCAGAATCATAATCGGCAATAATGAGTAAGCGTTTTTCAGCTTCAATCGCATCAGCCAATAAACAGGCCATTTGATCGATATTTTTGAATTGATCAAAGGAAATCAGACGCGCCAGAGCCGTTTCAAGCTGCGCTGAACTTGCTATACCACGTGCAGCATAAATCCGCGCCAGAATCGGCGAGAGTCCGCTGCGACGTAATGTATCAAATGCCTGGGAGTCAAATGAACGCGTGGTAATTTTCGACATTTATCGGGTTCTATTTTCCAAATCACACGATAAAAGAAGGCTCATTATTTTAATGACCTGTAATAAGATCAGGCTCGGGCACAATTTTTTCAACTTTCAGTATATATAGCCTGCGGCTATCTGCGCTTAACACCGTAAATCTGAAATCATCGATAACAATAGATTCGTCTCGGCTTGGCAATCGCCCAAACTTGCTGAGCACCAATCCACCGACTGTATCGTAATCCTCATCACCGAATTGGGTCCCCACAATTTCATTAAAATTATTAATTTCCGTTATCGCTTTGATTCGATAACTGTTTACCTCTTCCTGAACAATGTTATCTTCATCTTCATCGAAATCATATTCATCCTCGATTTCACCAACTATCTGCTCGAGCACATCTTCGATGGTTATCAACCCCGCAACACCGCCATATTCATTCACAACAATGGCAATATGATTCCTGTTTTTACGAAAATCCTTCAATAAGATATTCAATTGCTTTGATTCGGGAATAAAAACAACTGGACGCAGCATATCGCGCAGATTAAATTCTTCTTCGCTTGCATAGTAACGCAGCAAATCCTTCGCCAGTAGAATACCAATCACATTATCTTCACACCCTTCAGTTACGGGAAAACGTGAATGGGCGGTTTCAATAACAAATGGGATGAACTCGTCTGGCTTCTGGCTGATATCGATGACGTCCATTTGAGAACGCGGAACCATAATATCCCGCGCCTGCATTTCAGATACCTGCATAACACCCTCGATCATACTAAGGGCGTCCGAATCGAGCAAATTGCGTTCAAAAGCAGAATGTAACAAAGTGATCAGTTGCTTCCGGTCTTCGGGTTCACGCATGAGCATCGAACTAACACGCTCAAGCCAACCCGTTTTAGGCGAGGGGTCGTCCATATTTCATTGATAAGTAATTGATAAGATACATATTAAAATTAAATTCAATACGCTAATCTGTCATTAAGGATGGAAATTCCGCGTAAGGATCTTGAATGCCAAGCCGTGCCAAGATTGCTGTTTCCCTGCTTTCCATAAGCATTGCCTCATCGTCCTCAACATGATCATAACCTTGTAAATGTAAAATACCATGTATGACCAGATGTGCACAATGCGCCGTAAGTGACTTATGCTGTTGCCGTGCTTCTTGATTGATTACGGGCACACATAGCACAATATCCCCCGATAGCGGATCGGTGTCGTCATAAACAAAAGTCAGAACATTAGTTGCGTAATCCTTGCCCCGATAGCGACGATTTAAACCACGCCCTTCTGCTACGGTTACAAAGCGGATAACAACCTCTGCTTCCTGCTCCAACGTCAGCTTTACCCAGCGCCTCAATTGACTGCGAGTTGGCAATTCCACGGACAGTACGTTCTCCACGGCATATTGTACGACAAGTCTAAAAGACTGTCGCATCGTCAACTAAATTTCGCAAATTCATTCGGTATTTTGCTTTTTCTGATCGTGCTTCTCATAAGCGTCGACAATACGTTGAACGAGCGGATGCCGTACAACATCTTCCGAACCAAAATGGGTAAAAGCAATACCACGAATATTTTTAAGCACTTCTTTAACCTCGGTCAAACCGCTTTTCTGATGCTTCGGCAAATCAATCTGGGTAATATCGCCGGTGATTACCGCCTTCGAACCAAACCCAATTCGAGTCAGAAACATTTTCATCTGCTCCGGCGTCGTGTTTTGCGCTTCATCCAGAATAACGAATGATTGATTCAATGTACGCCCACGCATAAAAGCAAGCGGGGCAATTTCTATAACCTGGCGATCAAACTGTTTACTGGTTTTGTCAAAACCCATTAAATCATACAACGCATCGTAAAGCGGTCGCAGATAAGGGTCCACTTTCTGCGTCATATCCCCCGGCAAAAAACCCAAACGTTCACCAGCTTCAACCGCTGGTCTAACTAGCACCAGACGCGTAACCTGCTCACGTTCCAATGCATCTACAGCACTGGCAACCGCCAGATAGGTTTTACCCGTTCCAGCAGGACCGATAGCGAACGTAATATCGTGATTCTGAATTTGTTTCAGGTATTGTGCCTGACGTTGCGTGCGTCCGTACAAGTTGGTACGCCGCGTCATTAATACCGGCGAATCTTTATCTAACTCGGACAAGTCGCCCTGGTTATTCTGTTTTTTGCTTTTTCCAGGATTCTTAACCTCTATAAGACCGAGCTGAATTTGCTCAAGACTTAAATGTTGGCGGGATTGATTGTAAAACTGCTTTAAAACCTGTGCAGCGAGCTGTGTCTGATCCGATTTACCGTGCAGACTAAAACGTTCCCCACGCCGGGAAATCGTTACATCTAAGGCCGTTTCGACTTGTTTCAGATTTTCGTCAAGCGCACCACACAAATTCGCCAGCCGTTGGTTATCTGCAGGTGTAAATGAGATCTCTATAGGTTTCTGTTTCAATGTCAAATAATACTATCAAGACACCCCGATTCTCTCAGCACAACGTCAACATTGCAAGCAAAATGCACATTTTTTATGCACCTATTACTTCGCCGCGCAAAGAATGCGGTAACGCATCAACGATCTGAACGTCAATAAACCGACCAATCATATCTTTATTTCCGGCAAAATTAACTACACGATTATTATCCGTACGGCCAGAAAATTCATCAGCATTTTTTTTCGAAGTACCTTCAACCAGAATACGTTGCGTACTTCCGACCATACGCTGACTTATTTTTCGTGACTGCTGACTTATCTGAGCTTGCAGCTGCTGTAATCGCTCCAATTTTACCGAGTGTGACGTATTATCAACTAAATCGGCCGCCGGCGTACCCGGACGTGCACTATAAATAAAACTAAACGAGTCATCAAAGTCCACTTCTTCGACAAGCTGCAATGTCGCCTCAAAATCGTCTTGTGTTTCTCCCGGAAAGCCGACAATAAAATCCGAAGATAATGAAATATCCGGGCGTATAGCTCTCAATCTACGCACAATCGATTTGTATTCAAGCACACTGTAGCCACGTTTCATCGCAGCCAGCACGCGATCCGAACCCGACTGTACCGGCAAATGCAAATGGCTGACGAGTTTCGGCAACATGCTGTACGCTTCGGTCAAACGCTTGGTAAATTCTTTGGGGTGCGATGTGGTGTAACGAATGCGTTCAATACCAGGAATGTCATGAATACATTCTAACAACATTGTAAAATCGGCGATCTCCCCGTCATCCATGACGCCCAAATACGCGTTTACATTCTGTCCGAGCAATGTAACTTCCTTGACACCCTGGTCGGCGAGTACTGCGATTTCGGTTAAAACATCTATCAGTGGCCGGGAGACCTCCTCGCCTCGCGTATAAGGTACAACGCAGAAACTGCAATACTTACTGCAACCCTCCATAATTGAAACAAACGCCGTTGCACCTTCGGTGCGCGCCGGTGGTAAATGATCAAATTTTTCAATTTCCGGAAATGTAACGTCAACTTGAGATAGTCCTGTTGCTCGGCGCTCATCAATCAATTGCGGCAAGCGGTGCAGGGTTTGCGGACCAAAAACGATATCCACAAACGGCGCACGACTTACTATTGCCCGGCCTTCCTGGCTGGCCACACATCCACCAACACCGATAAGTAAGCTGGGATTACCGGTTTTCAGGTGCTTGACTCGACCGAGATCATGAAAAACCTTTTCCTGAGCTTTTTCACGCACCGAACAGGTGTTAAACAAAATCACGTCGGCTTGAGCCGGGTCATCTGTAGATTCCATGTCATGCGCAGCGTGCAGTACGTCGGCCATTTTATCCGAATCATACTCATTCATCTGGCAGCCAAACGTTTTAATATAAAGTTTCTTACTCACGACAAAGGCAAACAAAAAAATAATGCAGGACTGTCATCTACTTTGCGTTCTTGCGAAGTTTTTCTTCGGCCTTAGCCAGTTTGATTTCTTCAGGCGTTAAGAACCAAATACGATGCAAAAGACCCATATTGTCAATCTGATAGCGGACATAACCCCTATGACGATTTTTCTCCAACATTGTAGGCAGGATCAAGAGATTGTTAGCATCACGAATTTGTCCGCCCATTCCCATAATTAATTTCTTTTTGTCAATTCTAAATTCCGGATAGGCATGAGACTTTAATCTGCCGAACTGACTGTCCACAGAAAAATTCCTGACCGCCTGCGCATAGCCATAACTGATCATACAAACTAGTATGATAAAGACCACGTATGTAATCACGCGCCTTTTGTTCATTTTACTTCAGAACACACCATTTATGGTAATTCAAATAAAAAAGACAATACATAGTTAAGATGGTGGCGAATCAGGGATTTGAACCCCGGACCAACGGATTATGATTCCGCTGCTCTAACCACTGAGCTAATTCGCCACGCGCAAAGATAAGAGGCAGCATTTTGCCCTTGAGTCACAGGCTTGTCAAGATCAAACATGAGAACTGACAAGGGCTTACCTACTGTTTATATTCTCCCAACGACTTTGATCTGTGTTCCCTACTCCTACTTACAGATAACCTTAGGCCGCTACCCGCGAGGCGCGCTTTCGTTCATGCTCCAATAGCAACCGCTTGCGGATACGTATGGATTTGGGGGTAATTTCAACCAACTCATCATCTGCGATAAACTCAATGGCCGATTCCAGTGTCAATTGTATTGGCGGGGTCAATGTCACCGCTTCGTCGGTTCCTGATGCACGAAAATTGGTCAGCTGTTTGCCTTTAATAGGATTAACTACCAAGTCATTATCTCGACTGTGAATACCGATCACCATGCCTTCATACAGTTTATCGCCCGGATTGACAAACATACGGCCCCGCTCCTGCAGTTTCCATAGTGCATAAGCCACAGCTTCGCCATGCTCGCCCGATATCAATACGCCATTCTTACGCGGTGCAATGTCCGAGCGCTTTGGCGCAAACTCATCAAATACATGACTGATCAAGCCCGTGCCGCGCGTCATCGTCAAAAAATCTGATTGAAAACCGATCAAGCCACGCGCCGGAATGCGATAGTCCAACCGCGCTCGCCCTTTACCATCGGAAACCATGTCCTGCAATTCGCCGCGCCGTTCTCCCAGTGCTTCCATCACAGCGCCCTGATGGTCTTCCTCTACATCAACCGTCAACATTTCAAACGGCTCGCATTTTTCACCGTCGATTTCACGCACCACAACACTGGGACGCGACACGGCCAGTTCATAACCTTCACGACGCATATTTTCAAGCAAAATAGTCAGGTGCAATTCACCGCGTCCAGAAACCAAAAACGCGTCGGTATCGCCAGTTTCTTCCATACGCAAGGCAACATTCGTCAACAGTTCTTTCTCCAATCGCTCACGCAGCTGACGACTGGTTACAAATTTACCTTCCTGACCGGCAAACGGTGATGTATTGACCTGAAACGTCATCGATATCGTTGGTTCATCAACCATACTGATAGGCAATGCCTCAGGCTGATCAGTATCAGCTATAGTCGTACCAATACTGAGTTCTTCAATACCATTAATTAGCACGATATCACCAGCCATCGCCTCAGTCATCTGAACCCGTTCAAGCCCATGAAAACAAAGCACCTGATTCACCTTTTTTTTAGCAACGTTTTCACCCGTCATCACCATAACTTCCTGACCGGGTTTCAGTCGCCCACGCCGAATCCGCCCGACTCCGATACGCCCGACAAAACTCGAATAATCCAAAGTACTGATTTGCAGTTGCAGCGGCTCATCTGGGTCGCCTTCAGGGGCTTGTACATGATCGATAATCACATCAAACAACGGACGCATGTCGTCGCCTGGCTCGCGGGTATCCAGAGAAGCATAGCCATTCAAGGCCGATGCGTACACTACCGGAAAATCAAGCTGCTTGTCATCGGCACCCAATTTGTCAAACAAATCGAATGTTTGATCAATCACCCAGTCCGGACGTGCACCCGGCCGATCGACCTTATTGACCACAACAATTGGATTCAGTCCCAGTGCCAGTGCTTTTCGGGTTACAAATCGTGTTTGCGGCATCGGTCCCTCCACCGCATCAACGAGTAGCAGCACGCCATCCACCATCGATAACACGCGCTCCACTTCCCCGCCAAAATCGGCATGTCCTGGCGTATCGACAATATTGATATGAATACCCGCGTACTCAATTGCGCAGTTTTTGGACAAAATCGTAATACCGCGCTCACGTTCCAAATCGTTGGAGTCCATCACACGCTCGGAAATTTGCTGATGCGCCGCAAATGTTCCCGCCTGATGTAAGAGCTTATCGACCAGCGTGGTTTTGCCATGATCAACATGAGCGATAATCGCAATATTACGGATTGAACGGGACATACAGTTTTTCCTCAAAAATAAACGGTTACGGATTTTCCGATGGGGCGGAATTATACCAGCTGATTGTTTATTAAGCCAAATTTAAAAATCGGAATTCCCTTGAAATTCTCTCTGCGTTCCCTGCAATACTGTCATGACAAACGGGTTTAATTCGGTGTATCGCCTTTTCCCAAGCCAGGCTTTACAATACTTAATCCAACCGACATACTGACTGTATGCATTTAAACCTGAGAAATGACATTTGATGCACCAATACCATCCATGAATTCAACGATAAAAATCTGTGTCAGTTTAATGTTACTGACTTGGTGCACTTACAGCCCAGCGCAAAAACCCAGTGATGAATCCAATAGGTCTTTGCCCTGGCCCTTCGGAGAAGCCGCTCCATTTACCGGGCCTATCTCAACAGACCGGCCTTCGTTCAGCCCGAATGTCACGACAGTTCCTAAAGGGCACGTTCAATTTGAAACGGGGTATACCTTTACTTACGACGATAAAAACCCCGATGTCACAACACATGCTTTTCCAGAAACTCTGGTTCGTATCGGACTCACAGAAACATTCGAGGCGCGGATAGAATGGCCTACTCAGGTCTATATCAACCATGGAAACAAAGTTAACGGCCTGAACGACCTAGCCTTGGGATTTAAAAAACAAGTCATTCAGCAAAGCAAATGGATACCGCAATTTACCGTTGTCGGTCGGCTTTTCATTCCTACTGGAGACAAGAATATCACGTCGAATCACGTCAATCCTGAATTACAGGCCGTCATGTCATATGCATTCAATGACACACTTTCTGCATTTGGTACGGCTAATGTTGGCGGTGCGAGTACTAAAAACAAACGCTTCGCCCGATTCTCCTCATCGCTAGGTTTAGGTGTTAACCTTGCCAGCTCGCTGTCAGGATTCGTCGAATACTTCGGCTTATATCCCGTTGAGCGAGCAATCCAGGATACGCACTTCGTGCAAACCGGTTTAGTCTACCAACTCACTTATCATCTGCAGGTCGACGCACGCGTCGGTACCGGCCTGAATCATGGGTCTGATGATTTGTTAACAGGCGCCGGATTATCCTGGCGGTTTTAGTAAAACTTACCGTATGAGCTGACTATTCGATGTTATGCTCATCCCAGTTATATTATTCAACAATAAAAATCTTCATATGGATGTTACTTGCCCCAACTGGGACCTTGAGAGCTGGATTGCTTCAGAAGCATACATCGCTTATGCGGCCAATGTGCTCTCTGAATGTTTGCAGATCAAATCTGAAAGCCGGATTCTCGATATCGGCTGCGGCAGAGCCAATATCACTATAAAACTTGCCACGTCAAACATCCTGAAACACCCTATAGAGGGTATCGATATTTCCGAGACCATTCATGAAGCACCAACTCATAGCGGTGTAATATTATTCCAGACAGAAGCACTGACTTACCTCAAAAACAAGCCTGACGCACATTATGACGGTATTATTTTAAAGCAGGTGTTTCACTGTATTGACACGGCAACAAGAAAACCATTGCTTTGGGAGATCCGTCGATGCCTGAAACCGAACGGCCGCGCACTGGTGCTGATGATGCCACCCGAAATTACCATTCCGATGTTTACACAAGGACAGGATTCATTTAGACAGGAACAAATTCATTACCAAGATGTAGTCGCACTGGGTCAAGGCTGTCAGATGGAAACGCAGTTAACGCATTTCAGTTTTAATGTCGAAATCGCCAAACAGCATTATTTTGAATTGTTGCGTCAACGATTTATGTCGAATCTGAGAAACCTGTCCGACGGTGTGATCGAGGCCGGTATTGCCGAGCTTGACAACCGTTACCATGAAAAGGTACTAAAATTTGAAGACCGGATGTATATTGTTCATTTAATTAAACCTGCTGCTTAACACCCTAAAAACCAAGATAGCACCTTCATACGCTGATCAATGCGTTTAAATCATAACCGAGCTTCTCAGCTGTATGCACTACAGCTTGGTCTCGCAACACTGCATTAATCTCCCGGCGAGAAAGTAAATGGCGCCAGCTGTTGGTTTTTTCCACTGAGAACTGCCGGTCCGCATATTCTTGCGCACGCTTCTGATCACCCTTAGTTGCAAACTGACCTTTTTCTCTAAAACTCTTGTACCACATATAGGCTCCTGCATTTCCGCCTAAGCTATGAACAGGAATCTCCCAAAATTGCAGCATTTTCGGGTGATAACGCACTCCGATCCAGCGACACAGCTGTTTCACCGTAGCTTCAGGTTCTATCAGGAGTTGTTCGAAGCGCAGCGTGCGGAAAGGCACGTTGTATTTTTCGCACATCTTCAGAGCATTTTCATAGCAGGTTATCCACTGTAATTTGGTCGCCCGCGTACTCAGTTTCTCACGCCTTCTGACACTGGCAAAAAATGCAAAAGGTGATCTTGCAAGTATAATCACTCTGACCCGGCTTCGCCAAAAACGGTAACGCCATGAATGAGCACCATGTACCGCCACCTTATGACTAAAATAATGATCGAACCAGCTTGGAAATTTAGAGCTATCAACAATAACCGGCTTTCCCACAGCTTTTCTAATCAGAGAAATGACCTGCTCTTTGTGCGTCTGCTGGATGACTGTTTTAAATTCATCATTAAATACGGGACAACGCTGGCCTTCTGTTGCACAAACCGGACAAAACGCATCGTTTATACCGAAATCAAAATCATCGAACCAACCGGAAAGCTCGCCAACCGAAAAAATTTTGGGGTGGGCATTCAGTAAATTAGACAGAAAAGTTGACCCAGAATACGACGTACCGACGATATAAACCTCTTTGTTCTGCCACATAAACGATCCACATTAATCATTGATTCAGCTCGACATTGATCGAGCATATCACAAGACAATTCGGTCCATAAATAAACGCGCTGATTTTCGTTTTGCTCAGACTATTGCATATTAACTTCTTACTTGCTTTAGATAGTTTAATAGCATCATGAAACAAAATTACCTTTCTTAGTGGGGCTTTGTGCCTCGACGGGCCGATCTACTGCATTTGTTTGATAATAAAAATGGCCGGTGGAACCCGGCCATTTCAGAGTACTCAACATCGCCGACTGAAATCCGCACTTATTCCTGCCGTACAGATTTCATCGCTGCCTTTTAGTCGATAACGTTTAAAGTACCGGGCAGATGGATGTTTTTAGGATGAAGCTGGCACCAGATGGTGAAAGCACCTGCTTTATCAGCTGTGAAGGAAATGGTTTTTGTTTCACCCGCTTTGATCACTTCCTGAATACCATATGCATCAATCGACAAGCCTTCGCTGATAGGCGACTTGTTTTCTACGGTAATTTTCACTTTATCGCCTTTATGCACGGCAATCGTTTCAGGTTCGTTCAGAACATTAAATGCGCGGATGTTTTTAACAGTAACACCTTCCACGTTTAGCTCAGGAATATCAGTATCATATGCATTCATGACAATTGTAAAGCTCTTTTCCCCGCCAGCTTGTGCAACACCCGCTGCAAGCAACAATGCGAGTACCAGACTCATACAGATGGCTTGAGTCATTTTTATCATATAAATTTTCTCCATTTAAAGTGAATCAAAAAATATTGACAACATAACATTCACCTGGCTCGAGTGATGTTGCTGCCATGTTATCGCTCAACAATACAACGTAAACCACTCTCGGGAAGCGATACAATCACTCTGCCGATAAACAGTTTACGTTATTTCAATTGTAACCCAGTTATATTACAAATTTATAACTTTGCACTGTATTTGTACCGAACCACTACCGATACGACCAAACCCATTCCCGCCTTATTGTCGGTATTTGACAGTTGAGCATATCGTACAGAAAACAGTATTGACAAATGAGCAGTGAACAGGCGTTTTGGACAAACAAGATACAGGATACAAAAGTGGTTGAACAGAGAAAATTCGGTAAAGCTTGCGAATAAACTTAATTGATGTGATTAAATTCGAACTAAGCGACCAGATCAATCAGTTGTGTGCTGTGAGACTGGTCACTTTCAGCAACGGCGCGGTACGCGTCATGCGCCCGGGTAAATCTGGAATTTGTTTCGGACTTATCTTCAGTTTCATTGCGTTGAATGTTCAGCTCTACTCGCGCTTCGGCTGCCATAGTTGCAGCAGACATGGCTACCGCCCGGTCCTGCGCCGAAGGTTCTGCCGGTGCCAGTGCGGCGCGTTGGATTTGCAGCGCTTTTTCCAGTGTCGCCTCCGGATCGCCGGGAACACCGGAAGTATCGATCTGCACTTCCCCACCGACAGCATATAACCTGTTGTCCGGCCCCCGCTGATATTCATACGTGGGGCCACCGGTAATCAAACCCGCGCCGGCCGCCACATGCGCCATTTCATGCGCACGGACTTCACGGTCTCTGGCACGCAATTCGCTCAACTGGCGCTGTATTGCGGGATCTTCGAGCAATTTACTGCCGGACTGTGCATTGGATTCCGGTGAAGGCCGCTCGCCGCCACGCGAAACGGCCTTGGCGTCCTCCAGCTTGGCAGGCTGCGTTGCACTTTTTTCTCTGTGTGTAAATAGCTGTGCATTGAGAAAAGCACCAGCATGATGAATTTCCATGTCTTTCAGAACAGTCTATGACCACACTACTTATATCGGCCAACACCACCATTTCTTAAGTCATCACCAATCCCACAACATACTGTTCCATAACTATTTCTATTGAAATAAAACCCCTGAAACGACAATCTTTACCCTAAAACAACACCGCCGCACTCTTCAATAATTTCTCACTGTATTACTTCAAGTATTGTCCGCCCATTCCTCAGGCGTAAAGGTTTTCATCGACAAGGCATGAATTTCCTGTTTCATCTTATCGCCCAGCGCACGATAAACGAGCTGATGTTGCTGAATCATGCGTTTGCCTCTAAATTCAGGACTGACGATAACGGCCTGAAAATGGTATCCGTCATCACCCTCAACCCGTACCAATTCGCATGGCAGCCCAGTTTCAATTTGAGTTTTAATTGTTTCTGATGTAATCATCTGTTTTCTCTTTTAACGTTAATACGATAGCGCAATCCGTCCAATAGCATGGTCAGACTCCGTTTAGATATAATTATATCCTGATCCATACGAATAAAAATCCTGGAAACGCGTAAACGAAACATTTTCGATTATCGTTGCAAGAAAATGGTATAGCGTATAATACAGCATGATGTCACATGAAGAAAAAATCAATCCCGAGAAACTGGAGCAAATTGCCGCAGCTGCCGAATTGTTGAATACCGGCGGCGTTGTAGCATTTCCTACAGAAACCGTCTACGGATTGGGTGCAGATGCCACTAATCCTGTGGCAGTTAAACGTGTTTATAACATTAAGCAACGCCCGGCAAATCATCCGCTCATTGTACATATTGGCAATATTGCTCAATTGGAACATTGGGCGCTGGATATTCCGGAACCTGCAAGATTACTGGCAGAGCGATTCTGGCCAGGACCTTTAACATTAATCCTGAAACGCAGCTCGAAAATTTCTAACGATGTCACCGGGGGACAGGACACCATCGGCATACGAATCCCGGCACACCCCGTAGCACAGGCACTGCTTAGAATGATCAACCCCGATAAAGCGGTTGCAGCACCTTCAGCAAACCTCTACGGCAGAATCAGCCCCACAACAGCTGCGCATGTACACGCTGCTTTATATGGAAAAGTCGATATGATACTGGACGGCGGTGACTGCGAAGTAGGCTTGGAAAGTACGATTATCGCCTTTAAACACGAAGATATTGCCGTACTCAGGCCCGGGGGCATCTCTGTTTCCGCTATTGAATCAATCGTAAATCAGCCTGTCGCCGTTATCAAAAACAACGCCTCATCCATACGCGTACCTGGCGCGCTACCGGCACATTATGCACCCACTACGCCACTTCAATTACATCAAGCGTCTAAACTGTTGCAAACTGCACATCAACTTGCCCAGCAGAATTTCCGTCCGGTCGTTATCACGTGGTCTGAAATCGACACGTCTGAATTCAGCAGCACCCATATCGAACATGTTCGCATGCCCCGTGATCCAGTCAATTATGGCAAGTGCCTCTATGCAACGCTCCACCAATACGATCAGACGGCATGCGACTATATCCTAGTGGAAACACCACCCGCGCTGCCAGACTGGCTCGCCGTATCAGATCGCCTACAGCGCGCAAGTCAATCACACAAATAAATCACTATGCACACTATCAATACACATACACGATCACTTAAAGCAGTCCTATTTGACGTCGATGGCACGCTGGCGGATACCGAACAGGACGGCCATCGTCCGGCCTTTAACGCCGCATTCAAAGAATTTGGTTTAACCTGGGATTGGGATATTCCACTGTACGGTAAGCTACTGAAAATTACGGGTGGCAAAGAGCGAATCCGTTTTTATATCGAGCATTATATGCCAGAGGAACTGGACAGACCCAATCTGGATGAATGGATTGCCAGTCTCCATAAGACCAAAACCAGCCATTTCAAACAACTTATGGAACGCGGCGATATTCCGTTGCGGCCCGGTGTAAAACGCCTTATTTATGAATTGCGCGACAAAGGTATTAAAATCGCGATTGCAACCACCACGACACCAGAAAATGTAACTTATCTATTAGAATCTGCATTGGGTAAACAGGCGCTGGGATTATTTGATGTTATTGGCGCTGGCGACATCGTTCCACAGAAAAAACCCGCGCCCGATATATATCTCTGGGTTCTTGACAAATTGGGACTTGAACCAAGCGAGTGTATTGCAGTAGAAGATTCTGAGAATGGGTTGTTGGCCGCGCGTGCAGCCAGTCTGGCAACCCTAATTACAATCAATAATTACACCTGCGAACAGAACTTTGATGGCGCTGCAGCCATACTGTCGGATTTAGGTGATCCCGAACAACATTTTAAACAAATTTCGAACGGCTCAATTAATTTTGACAAAAATTGGGTAGATACACAAATACTAGAAAAAATAGTCAAAGAAAGCAGTTAATGTCGGCCTAACTGCGGCAATCGCTATTTTGCCATCTGTTTTTCCCGGATTTCATCCAGCGTCTTACAGTCAATACACAGTGTTGCCGTGGGACGCGCTTCCAGGCGTTTCAACCCAATCTCGATGCCACAACTTTCGCAATAGCCGTAATCTTTGGAATCGATTTTAGCAATGATTTCGTCTATTTTTTTGATCAGTTTGCGCTCACGATCACGGTTTCGCAATTCAAGTGTCATATCAGATTCCTGGCTTGCCCGATCATTTGGGTCCGCAAAGACAGTCGCTTCGTCCTGCATGGTATGTACAGCCCGGTCAATATCCTGACCCAATTCAATTTTCATACCTTCCAGTATCTTGCGAAAATAATCAAGCTGCTCTGGACTCATATAATCTTCACCCTCTTTGGGCTCGTAAGACGCAACAACTTTGTTTTGTAATTCTGGCATCTTGAATGCTCCTAAAAATTTTCCAATCCTTTGCAGGTATCAAAATTGAAACAAAGACTTCAAAAACAGATTGCGATTTAACAAAATATTATACAACAATTTATTTTTATCATTGCAACATCCACTTATCTCCATGCTTATAATTTACTCGCTCCCTTTTCATATTGCCAAAGTATTTTTGGACAACAGTGTCTTTTTAACCATAATCTCGCAGAAGAATGCGGCTCATGTCAACCATTAACTTATAAAACATGCGCCTGTATAGCATATCACTATATACTGTTAACGATTATTGCAATGCTTATAAGACACGATACAATTCAAAAGTTGCACTGATATGAATATTAAAGGATAATGCTCGGCTTTTATACTATCTCGTAATACAGCAATTTAAGGCGCACGCGCGCAAGGACTTAGAACATCTATGAGAGCAGATATCCATCCTGATTACCAGGAAATAACCGTCACATGCAGCTGTGGTAATGAATTCAAAACACGCTCAACGCTTGGCAAGGCATTGAGCATTGAGGTTTGCTCAGTTTGCCATCCTTTTTACACCGGCAAACAAAAAATTGTTGATACAGCAGGTCGCGTCGAAAAATTCCGTCAGAAATACGGCACTCAAATCCCCAAACGTAACAGCAATAAGGCCGCTTCTTAGCTTTACCACACTGGCCGCTAACGTTCTGTAGTTTTCAGAAACATAGTAACGGGTATTACAATAGATTAAGCCCAATCCATCAAAATCCGTTGGTGCGCACATCAGGCTAATCTATCAGCCCGGGTTTTTGGACTTTTTGTGGCAATCAGGCCGTTATGTCTCGCCAACCGCAGTCATTCCAGCTAATAATGTACTGCCAGCCATAAGGTTTCCAGATCAGGGTCAGTCCAACTGACCCGGTGCTTTGTATGAGGCGGAATATGAACATAATCTCCGGCACCTAGGCACATGATAGTCTGGTCAAAGAAAGTAAGCTCCGCTTTTCCCCTAAGCACCATCACCCATTCATTCTTTTCCTGATCGTACCAACCGTTTTCTGGAGATCGATGGCCTTTAGAAACGATTCTTTCAATAGTTACCCTTGGATCGTCAATTAATACGTCAAACACCTCTTTCTTCAGGTCAACGGACTGTACTAAAAAAATGTTCTCCGGTTTCATTCTCGATTGTTTAATTTGCTTTACTCTCTTCCGTAATCACAAAACCCACAACAACCACGCGAATCCATCTCAGCCCAAAGCAAGTAATACATGACAGCCAGGTCGATGAATAACCTGCTTCAAGCCCTGAAGACAACACTACAGATTAGTGATTCTTTACGAAGTCGACCAATTTATGGTAGGTAAATAAATAATCTTGACTTGAGAGCGGTGTATGACACTCTACGCAATTTAAATCATTGCTCTTTTCCGTACCATCTGGATTGTAAACAGCGAATCCCCAGTTACCGACTCTGTTCTCAACCGGGTACGCTTCGTTCCAATCATCCCGTTTTTCCATAACAGCAACGGCAGCCAGAGAATCAATGACAAAAATACCATCGTCACCAGGCACGGGCTTTCCTTCTGCATCGGTCTTGGGACTGTAGATTTCCATTACAACAACGGAGCCCGGCGCACCTCTCTGGCTTTTTTGATAACTGGCTATAGCAGTTTCATTGGCATACAATTTAGCCACCTGTTTTTGATTGGCGCGATTTGCCGTAGCGTATTGAGTAAACGCTTTGTCATAATCTTCGGGAAATTCGACATATTCAGGGTCACCCCCGCTATGAACATATAATGGCGTTACAGCTAATAGTGCAACCAGAATTTTTAATACATTTTTCATGACAAGCTCCTTTTTATAATCATCTAAAACAAAGTATTTTTGCTTTTATATCAGTTTGTGTAATTGTATTATTCTTTTGGACTTATTTCGCTAATATCTAACACTAATCGTATCGATAAATAGATCACTAACGCAGCAACAGCTAAATGCAGGATAAATTGAACGGGCTTCTCTTTTATCGTATCAATTAACGTTTTGTGCGCTCCAAGCTGTTTCAATCGATTGTATTCTTCGCGCATTCTAGTACTTCGCTCGCTCTGATATTCATCTATAAGCGCACGGGCTTTATTAAACTGCGTTGCATCATTTAACCAGATTGCTGGCATGGAAACACCCCAGTTACCCGCCGACGTTTCATAAAAATCAATATCATTATCAGCAAGCAATGCACGTACATCATCGGCTTCATCATCTGGAACACCGTGCAGCTTAAATAAAATTTTCGACATTGAATTCTTCTGTTAATTAACGAGGTCATTCGTACAGTGATTTTCTGACAATCAAATTGATGCTATCTTTGCAGTCATTTGATTGTCAAGTCTATGTCAACTGACTTCATTAGAATTATCACACCGAAATTATGAAAAAAACAATTTTAATCACCGGATGCTCCAGCGGCATCGGTTATTGTGTTGCCAAAGCGTTGCAAGAACGTGGTTACCATGTTTTTGCGACGGCCCGCAGAAGTGAAAGCGTTGATGCGTTACGACAAGATGGATTAGAAAGTTTTCAATTGGATTTAATGAATACCGATTCCATTAACCGGGCCTTTGAATCAGTAATGCACCACACTAATGGAAAATTATATGCCTTGTTTAACAATGGCGCCTACGGATTACCGGGTGCCATTGAAGATTTAAGCCGAGATGCATTACGCGACCAATTCGAAACTAACGTATTAGGCTGGCAAGAACTTACCAACCTTGCAATACCTGTAATGCGTCAGCAAGGTTATGGCCGTATCATACAAAACAGCTCGGTGCTTGGTTTTGTTTCGCTGCCTTTTCGCGGGGCCTACAATGCAACCAAATACGCCATTGAAGGTTTGAGTGACACAATGCGTCTTGAGCTGCAAGGCAGTAACATTTACGTTAGCCTGATTGAACCAGGTCCGATCGAAAGCAAATTTCGCGAAAATGCTGTCAAAATGCTTGAAAAATATATCGATGTAGAGAGCAGTATTCACCGCGATCGCTATCAACATGTGCTAAAACGTCTCAATACTCAAGGGCCGGCAGTCCCTTTTACGCTTCCACCAAGCGCAGTGCTTAAGCGAGTCATACACGCACTTGAAACGAGCACTCCCCGCCCCCGATACTATGTCACATTTCCGACATATCTGTTAGGTGTACTTAAGCGCCTGCTCAGTACCCGAGCACTTGACAGACTATTAGTCAGAACAGGCGGCGACCATTAATTCTTCTTCCCGGTATGAACGTAGATAACCTAAAAAAACACCTCACTGAAACAGTGAGGTGAAACGGCTTCATCACAAATAAATGTCTAATCATTCATCGACATCACTTCACAACAATAAGATAAGCATTCACAATCAAATATTAACTTATTTGTTGCCCAGATTTTTTATTCCACAGTCGGCGTATGGCTTAAAAACCTATACCAAAATACCCTCCGGCAGTCATGCCATCCACTTTAACACCATCGGATTTACCCGCCGACAGTTGATACCGCCCGTCAATACCGACGTAGAAATTCTTCCAGATATTGTAGTCAACACCGGCACCAAATTGAACACCAGGTATCAAATAAGTGATTGATTCAGTGGTCGGACTCACAACATGAAGCGCAAAACCCATCGGTATAATCCAAGGCCGGATCTTCGATCCCTCGAAAAACTTAATTTTGGGTGAAGCAGTTAAAGTAAACTGACTGACCGTTACACTTCTTGGGTTGACAACGTCTCCTACCAGCAGTGTTGGGTTGTTGGCTAAAGCATTACCTTGAACATGATCAGAAAAATTCTTGTATTCAAACATCAATTCGGCATAAACCGAAGTTCTGGGCAACAAGCCCCATACATCGTCAGTCAAGTTGAAGTCAAAACCAGCGCCGGTATACCACCCGTCTCTATCTGCTTGATCCTGCACACCGACCGGCGCAACATCACTCCGGATACTCGAGCCGTCACGCTTTTCTCTCGCGTGTGTAAAACCGCCCCGAAAAAACACCATATGCTTGGGGCGCCCCGCCTTCTGCCCGGCAACATTTGACGCCGCTTCTTTAGCTGCAATTGCCTGTGCTTTAGCTACGGAGGCATCTTGTCTCGCTGCTTCCGCTGCAACCTCCGCCGCTTTCGTTTCCGCTGCTTTGTTCGCTGCTGTTCTGGCTGTCTCCTCTCTCAATTGCTGCAATTCATCCTTGACTGAATGCAGCATTGCCTCGAGCGCCTGTACTTTTTGTTCCAACTGACGCTCCTTGTTCATTTGTGCCATGGATTGCGGTGTAATCAATATACCCAAAATAAAGCTAACCAAGAAATACAAACTAAAATTTTTTGTGATTTGTTTCATTTGCCTCCCAGCATTCTTCTTATAAGCGCATCCTCGTACCCTTATCCCGTAACGCAACAGCATGATCGGGTAGAATAAGGTGCTTATTCTTTATTTATTTTCTGATCGCAATCATATTGAATCAGCGCGGGAGCCACTTTGATCTTGATCAAAGTTGAGTAAAATAATAAAGTATTACCATTACCAGCTATTACCAAGATGATTGAATTTTTATCTACGGATATGATGTTTCCACCGCTGGAAAACGCATTGCACGAGCCCAATGGATTACTTGCAGTTGGTGGAGATTTGTCGCCAGAAAGACTGATTAATGCTTATCAAAAAGGTATTTTTCCATGGTTTAATGAACAGGAACCCATTTTATGGTGGAGTCCGGATCCACGTATGGTGTTATTCCCCGGTGAATTGAAAATTTCCCGTTCCCTAAATAAATCAATTAAAAAAAATAACTATAAAATTCGTACCGACTATCGTTTTAACGATGTAATGCATGCTTGCGCTGCGCCACGCAAAAATCAGACCGGCACATGGATTCATCCTGAGATGATTGCTGCCTATACGACATTGCATAATATCGGTCTGGCGCATTCTGTCGAGACCTGGGTAAATGACGAACTAGTAGGCGGACTCTACGGCGTAGCCCTCGGCAAAGTATTTTTTGGTGAATCCATGTTTTCACGCTCACCGGACGCTTCTAAAATTGCATTCATCCACCTAGTTAGGCAATTAATCCGTTGGGATTTTATTTTAATCGACTGTCAGGTCAAAACAGCTCATCTTGCATCTTTGGGCGCACGCGAGATCCCCAGAATAGAATTCAGCCAGCTATTGAGCAAATGGACCGAACATGCTACAAGCAGTGAGCAATGGCGCTTCAGTCATATCAACGAGTGATGCAATGAAAACACTCAAATATCATACAACCCAGCCATATCCATGCGGTTATCTGCCCGATAAAACGGCCCGATCAGAAGTAGTTGAACCTGGAAACCGTATTGATACAACCCTCTACAACCAGTTGTTAGAACAAGGGTATCGCCGAAGCGGGCACTTTATTTACCGCCCCAGGTGTGACCAATGCCAGGCTTGTTTATCGGTACGTGTCAAAGCGCCGATTTTCAAACCCAACCGTTCCCAGCGCCGAAGCTGGAAGAAACACTGTCATTTAACGTATCAAGAACATCAACTACACTTCAGTGAAGAACACTTTTTGCTGTATCAGCGCTATCAGGCAGCACGTCATGCCTGCAACAGTGCAGACGAGGACAAACGCGCGCAATATCAAGACTTTCTGTTGCAAAGTCATGTCGACACAAAATTAGTTACGTTTTATGACAATAAACAACTCTGTATGATTAGCCTGATTGACAAACTAGAAGACGGATTGTCATCTGTGTATACATTCTACGACCCCGACATACCACATGCCAGTTTAGGCACTTATAATATTCTGTGGCAAATCCAGCTTTGTAAAACCCTCGGCTTGCGTCATCTATACCTCGGTTACTGGATTAAAGAACATAGCAAAATGAATTACAAGGTCAATTTCAGACCGCTGGAAATTTTAATTGATGGACATTGGCTACCGTATGAACAAATGGCCGCCAAGTTAAGCTTATGACGCAAGGTATTGTTGAATTGTTTAGACCGAATCCTGCCACCGGTTTCACTCGTAAAAAACAGTAATGCAGCATCGAATGATTTGCTCGGCAATCCAGGATATATTGTTATTCAAATTGATAGAGATGACAATATTCGGAAAACTTAATCTCACTCGACCCCATTATTAATGCTCTATTCATTTTTGCGTCCATTACTTTTCCGTCTTGATCCCGAAGATGCACACCGCATTACATTGCGGGCAATTGGTCTGGCCTACAAATTAGGCGCACTTAAACCTTTACATTACTCTTGTCCCAGACATGTGATGGGTATTACATTCCCCAACCCCATTGGTCTGGCCGCAGGGTTAGATAAAAACGGGGAATATTTAGACGCACTGTCCGCACTGGGTTTCGGCTTTATCGAAATCGGAACTGTCACGCCACGTCCGCAACCGGGAAATCCTCTACCGCGCCTTTTCCGCATCCCGGAAGCAGAGGCCATCATCAATCGCATGGGTTTTAACAATAAAGGAGTCGATGCATTAGTTGAGAACATCAGGCAGTCAAACTACACCGGTATTCTCGGTATTAATATTGGAAAAAATTTTGACACGCCAATTGAAGATGCTGCAGAAGATTATCTAATCTGTTTGTCTAAAGTGTATCCATACGCCAGCTACATTACGATCAACATTTCCTCACCTAATACCCAAAACCTTCGACAACTGCAATCAGCCGATGCATTGGACAGTTTACTTGCCCAGTTAAAATCTGAGCAACAATCCCTTGCACATGTCCACAATAAATATTCTCCAATTGCTGTCAAAATCGCACCCGATTTGAATACCGAGCAGATAGCAACCATTGCACAACTACTTAAAAAACACCATGTAGACGGCATTATCGCCACGAACACTACCCTGTCACGCCAAGGCGTAGCGCACCTTGCTTTATCTCACGAAACCGGGGGGTTGAGCGGCGCACCACTCACACAGCAAGCCACATCTATCATTCAACAATTACAACAACATTTACACGATAGTTTACCGATTATCGGCGTTGGCGGCATTATGTCCGCAACACACGCCAAGGACAAATTCAATGCGGGAGCCTCTCTGATACAGGTATACAGTGGACTGGTCTATCAAGGACCGGACTTGGTTTCGGAAATCGCAAATGAAGTTTGCAACAACTCAATTTGATTAGACATACATTAACGGTTATTTCTGCAACTTATCTTTTTGGAAAATTTAATTAAGATTCTTACGTAACAATACCCGTTTTTTGTTATATACATTACAATAGTATCTCGGGTCAGGTTTTGTCAGTGTTCGAAACACATTCTGGAGCAACTCATGACGGGAATTTTTTCAACGTTTAAAAAATTTCTTAAATCCTCAAAAATTTCACATATACCCGTTATCAAACCTGTAAACCATAAACAGACCCAATATACTTCAAAACCCTATATCGTTTTAGGTGGCATATTCATTCTGAGCATTTGTCTATTTGGTGGATTATTTTTCTACAGTCAGGAGCAGATACGACAAAATAGCGCACGACTAGAAATTACCGCCCGGATACAAACCCATTTGCTACGTCTAAGAATGGTGCTTCAACCCGTGTTTTCCGGTCATCAAAATGCCTTAGAGCAGCTCGACGACAGTCACGCAAGAATCAACCAATACCTTGATTTGCTATCTGAGGGGGGCTACTTCCGCCAGGATGACATTTCTCCCATCAGTCACTCTGATGATCTGTTGGCTTACCTTGAAGATTTAATACAGCATTGGCAATCTGAAAAAAAACATATCCAATTGATTCTTAACCATCAGAAGTCACTCACCAACCTGGGCCAGGCTGTAAATGCCATTAATGCAGTCAGTAATCAATTGAATCACCACATTGAACAACTGATTACACACCTGAATCAGGCGGATCGACCCGACACTCTCGGCGCTGTAATCAGCATGCGCACATTGGCACAAAATGTTTCACGAAGCATAGGCATCACCCTCTCCAGCAAATTATCCATTTCGGAAATAAAGAAACAACTGTCACATGACCGCAAGCAATTTGCTGCAATTTTACAAGCGTTTAACCAAGGACATAACATCTTCGATACATCTGCAATCCAAGATAAAAAGATAGCGGAATTACCTTCCCTGATTCAGAAAACTTTTATCAGAATTAACAACAATATCAAAACAATCGAAACCGAAATCTCAGATATTGTCGCTGCAAAATCCGCCGCCGGCACCATCCATCAAAATAGCGACAAGATACTCAACAGTCTTGCAAAACTGGATAAAGCCTTCCAGGTTACCGATGCGAAAGGAATTCATTTAATAGATAAAATAAACCAACTGCTACTCGTCATTGCCTTTTCGTCACTGTGCGTATTCCTATATTTTCTACATCAAAATAAGCCTGGCCCGCTCCAAAATGAAGATACATTAGACACCACCCAGAGCGCCATGCTGACACTGCTAGACGATATGAAAAAAATGGCGGAAGGCGATCTCACTGTCCGCACACCGGTTACTGAAGATATCACCGGCGCAATTGCTGACGCAGTTAACTTTACCATTGAACAATTACATGCCCTGGCTGAGCAGGTTAATAAGGCTACCACCTTGGTGGTCAACGCATCCGACCAGGCACAGCATGTCTCCGCCCAGCTGCTGTCAGCAGCGCAACAGCAATCACTTAAGATTGAAAGTACAACGATCACAGTTTTAGACATGGCCGAATCTATTAACCAGATTTCAAACACCGCAACCGAGTCGACAGAAGTTGCCAAACAAGCGCTCATTACAGCAGAAAAAGGCAGTACTGCAGTCCACGAATCAATTACGGGAATGGAAGAGATCCGTACACATATCCAAGAAACATCAAAACGTATTAAACGATTGGGTGAAAGTACACAAGAAATCAGCGAGATTATTGCGTTAGTTTCAGATATTACCGAACAAACCAATATACTTGCATTAAATGCCACATTACAAGCATCAGCCGCAGGTGAGGCAGGACGTGGCTTTAATATTATCGCACAAGAGATTCAGCATCTTGCGAAACGTTCGGCGGAAGCAAGCGAACAAATTAGTAAGCATATCAAGATGATCCAGCATGATACGCATGACACTATTGCCGCAATGGAAAGAAGTACACGAGAAGTTATCAAAGGGACTCAAAAATCAACCATTGCAGGAAAAGCCTTGGAAGAAATTGAAACCGTATCCAAACGTCTTGCAAATTATGTTGCCGATATTCATTCGACCACTCACGCTCAGACACAAACGACTAAACGTGTGATAGAGAACATGGAGGCTATATTGCAAATTACTCGGCAAGCAACAAATGGCACCCAACAAACAACCGAATCTATCGCACATATTTCGGGATTCACGACTCAACTCAAAACATCGGTTGCCAATTTTAAGATTTAATTTTGTTTCTAAATCACAATGCTTAATTTTTGATTAATGACTACGCAAACCAAACCCGACATCGCTTCCATTTCCGGTGTTATAGGAAATATTCATGAACTGTTATCGCTCGTCAAACATAATCTGGATTGTTATAAACAAACGCCAGATGAGATCCATGAAATAGAGTCAAGCCGCACCTACATTCACCAGTTGGACAGCTTATTTCAGATTCTCGAAATGAACAGTATCACTGTCGTGACTGAAAAAATCGAACAACTGATTACAAAGTTAATCGACAACAAAACAGACAATATTCCACTCAGTATTAACGCGATTAAACATGCTATAGATACATTGATTTCTTACCTGAATAAACTCGTGGACGGCGCGCCAGAAAATCCAATGCAATTGTTTCCCGCTTACCGGGATTTGATGCACTGCATTGGATATCACCAGGTATCGGAATTTGATTTATTTTACCCCACTCTTGCAACAGAACCATCTCTTAAACCTATCCTTTATGAACATAACATTCTGCAAGCCAAGACCCTGGCAAAGCGCGCACGCGCCGAATATCAGTCCGGGCTGGTTTTATTACTGAAAAACACATCAGACACGAATCATTTAAATAAAATGCACCACGCACTCGACCAGGTCGAGCAATTACCAGGGAATTTCGAACAGCGTATTTTCTGGTGGATAGCAACAGGATTCCTTGAAAGCTTATTATCTCAGGAATCAAGTATTGAATTATCGGACTGCAAACTCTGCGGAAAAATTGAACAGGCGCTACGTTCATTCATTGAAAGATCACGCAAAAAAACAGACCAACTGGCTCGTGAATTACTCTATCGCATCGCAACTCGCCACCAGACGTCAAGCCCAACCCAACGAATCGAGGATATTCAAACAACTTATGCCCTGGCTTTTCTTACAAAAACCAAGGCTAATGAATTAACTGATTTGGCGTCACAACAATCCTGCCTAGAAAAAATGCAACAGACATTAAGACAAACCAATGAGAACTGGCAGGCTCTCTGTACGAACGATTCTGATTTAAATACATTTCTGGGGAGTATGGCACAGCTACGTGAACAGTCAGTCGATCTGCAATGTCAGCCCATACAACAACTGATTGAATCCATCAATTTAGCAGCACAATCAATGCAAACACAAGATTTGCAATCGGCAACAGTCAATGAACACATGGAAATTGCGACCGCACTGCTGCATTTGAACAATATACTGGAAAATTTCAACACTCAATCGGACAATATTTCAGAACATATCCAACCGGTTGTAGCAAGACTGACAAATGAAGTTCAATCCAACAATACACTCCCCAGGCAGTTGGTTACCCCCACGCCCAACGATATTCAAAGTCCGTCTCTCACAAAACAATCACAGAAGCTATCCATACAGGAAGTACTTACTAATTTGCGGCAAATTGAGAAAAATCTGGAGCAATTCTTTGAAACGTCGGAAGACCGTACTCCTTTATCTGCATTAACGAACTTATTTAATCAGATTGGAGGTGTTCTTGAAATACTAGAGCTCAGCCGTGCGAATCATTTATTAGCACTATGTCACGATCTTGAGAAAAAATTTTCCGATCCGGATCATCATTTAAATCTAAATGAACAGAACCTGCTTGTTGACGGTTTAAGTAGTCTGAGTTTTTACCTGGAAGCCTACAAAAATGACCAAACGGCAAATCAAAGAGTTCTAGAATCTGCAATAGCAATTTTTGAAAATAGTGCCAGCCAAAAAGCTTCGACTGAAAATAATATATCAGCCCACGAACTGGACCCTGAAGACAGTAGTGCTCCTGAAATCGAAATTAATGCCAATATCGACACTCAGCCAGTCAATCAAATTGATTCGGGCATTAATCCAGAATTACTGAGCATTTTTTTAGAAGAGGCCCGGGACATTCTAGCTGAAATCATCAGTTGTCTCCAAAATTGCTCTCCAGACAATTCGGACCTAAAATTTCTGACCAATATACGGCGCGGATTTCATACGTTGAAAGGCAGCAGCCGCATGGTTAAGCTTGATTCTTTCAGCGAAGCAGCGTGGATAATGGAGAAAACGCTAAATTACTGGCTCAATGAAAAAAAACAAATTACCGTTGGACTGATTGAATTAATACAATCAGCACATCAGGAATTTTCTGAGTGGTGCGTCAGCCTCAATACAACGGGTAAGGCAGAAATTCAATTCGACCGGCTATTCGACCTTATTAATAGTCTGGATAGCAATCAGACACAAGTCGCTTCTGAAATTAAGCCGGATTCCTCAGTAGGCACAACGGAATCCATCAATTTACCGCCCTCAAATGTTTTTATTGGCGACATCTCAATACCCACCGAACTGTTTGGAATCTTCAGTACCGAATCAAAACAACATTATGCAACACTTGAAAAAGAGTTGAAGGAATTGCAGAACTTCCATCCGAGTCAGATTACTCAGCCGTTTGCGCTGGCTGCTCATACCTTGGCCAGCACAGCTCGCGCCATAAATTTGGATTTCCTTGCTGATCTGAGCGGCAAGCTTGAGGAATGGCTAACCCAGTTAACGGAGATGCATGCACATTTAACGCCATCACATATTAATCTGATACAGAACTGCGTCGATCAGATCGGCGAATTACTATCTAAGATACACCAGCAGCAATTACCAGATGACGCTGATTTAAAACTTGTTCAATTGTTAATACAGGAAATCGAAAAACAACAAGAATCCGCCCCCGAAACAATTTCAAATGAAGTACTGCCCTTAACGCAACCAGAATTTACTCAAGAAAAAAATGTAGATAACAAAATTGACGATGTTAGCTCCAACCTGCTGCAAACTTTCTTTGATGAAACGAATGAAATTATTCCACAATTCAGTTCCCGATTGCGGGCATGGCGTATCCTTCCGCAAGATGAAGACGTTCGCATCAACTTACTAAGGTTACTACATACCTTAAAAGGCAGCGCTCATATGATTGGCGCACAACAACTCGGCGAGCTTATTCATGCAACTGAAGAAGAAATTGAACAAGCTTTCAATAATCCAGTTGTGTCGATTTATTCTATAGAAAATGTGGAATATCAATTTGATCAAATATGTGAAGCAATTGAGCAGTTACAGCATCCGCCCAGTCCTAGCCCTGTAGAGAAACAAGAAACAAAAGAGGTTGAAACACACGACTTCTCCAAAACAGCACCCGACACCTCTCAATCTGCGACAACGCCCATACTATCTGTTACTGGAGATCCCATCCCATCTGCCACAAAATTAGAAGACGCGCATCAACCCATTAACGTTCTTCGCATTCATGCCGAACTCATTGATCGACTAGTCAACAAGGCTGGTGAAGCCGGCATTATCCGCAACAAAATAGAAACGCTGTTGAACCAGTTCAAACATTCATTCCGGGATTTAAATGAAAGCATTGACCGACTTCATGAGCAAATTCGTGAAGTCGAGATCCAAGCAGAAATGCAAATAAGTACTCAAATAGCGCAGTTAACTCCTCATGAAAATTTCACCGACCCACTTGAATTAGACCGCTTTTCGCGCCTACATGAACTAACCCGTCTTATGTCCGAAAGCATCGACGATGTGATTACTGTTCAAAGGCAATTAAATTCTATGCATAGTGCCACAACCGATGCCGTTGAACGGCAGGCCACCATCAACCATGAATTGCAACAGGAATTAATTCAGATTCGCACCATTCCGTTTGGAAATATATCTGAACGATATTATCGTGTTGTTAGAAAAACGGCTAACGAACTGGGCAAGAAAGTCGAATTAAAAATCCATGGCGAAGACATTGAAATAGATCGCAGCGTACTGGAAAAACTGAGCACTTCCTTAGAACATATTCTACGGAATGCTGTTGTTCATGGCATTGAAAAGCCTGATCACCGTATTCAAATTGGCAAACCAGAGATCGGCAAGATTACTGTAGATCTTCGTTTGAAAGATAATGAGATTACAATCATTATTAGCGATGATGGCACCGGCCTGGATCTTGAGAATATCCGTAAAGAAGCTGTAAAAAGACATCTCATTAAAGAATCCGATGTCCTTGATGATGAACTGATTGCAGCACAGATATTCGCACCCGGCCTAACCACGCAACATCATGCAACTGATACTGCAGGACGTGGAATGGGTATGGACATCGTACAAAATGATATATCTGGACTAGGCGGTCATATCACAGTAAGTTCCGAATCGAACAAAAGTACCGTTTTTAACATTCAATTACCGTTAATGCTTGCAGTAACAAATGCGGTTTTTGTATCTTCAAGTGACCAGATTGTCACATTACCAGCTGCAATTGTCGAACACATTCAGGAGCTTAATCCTGAGGCCTTGCAGGCTGCGTATCAAAAACAACGTATCAATTATAATGGAAGAATTTATCCGTTTACCTATTTACCCTATTACCTTGGGAACTTTGAACCACGGCCAGAAATAAAAAATCGCAACCAAGTTTTACTACTCAATAGTGACGATTCACTTCTTGCGATACATATTGACAAACTACTTGGGAACCATGAAGTCATAGTTAAAAAAATCGGTCCCCAAATCATGCATGCTCCCGGTGTAGAAGGTATTACCGTAACTAACGATGGCAAACCTGCGCTCATTCTAAATCTGCTTAAATTGATGCAACGAGAAGACGTACAACACATCTTAAATACACCAGTCTCGGAAATTATCAGACAATCTTCGCAGAGCAAAAAATACACTGCAACTGTGCTAGTAGTCGATGACTCGTTGACTGTACGCAAAGTAATCGGCAGATTGTTGGAACGAAAAAACTATAACGTTGCAACCGCCAAGCATGGTATGGAAGCCATTGAGATGATTGCAGCCGTCAAGCCCGATATTATTCTTACCGACCTTGAAATGCCTAAAATGAATGGCTTTGAACTTATCAAAGCAATACGCAACACCCCTAAAATCTCACACACACCCATCATTGTTATTACTTCACGTACTGCAGAAAAACATCGCAAAATGGCATTACAGCTCGGCGCCGATGAATTCATGGGAAAACCATATGAAGAAGACAATCTTTTGGGTACTCTACTGCAATTCACACCCAGAGAATCTTGACAAAGTATTTTATTATTTTCCACGCATAAACATTTTATCCAGACTAGCCAGGCTTATTTCATACCAGGTCGGCCTACCGTGATTACATTGGTCAGCACGTTCGGTTCTTTCCATCTCACGCAGCAAAGCATTCATTTCGGCTACTGTCAACGTTCTATTGGCCCGAATGGCCCCATGACATGCCATTGTTGCCAACATTTCATTCCGTCCGGCTGTTAAGATTTGACTACTGCCATAATCGTGCATTTCGTGCAACAGGTCTTGAATTAATTTAGCAATATCACTATGTTTAAACATCACTGGCACAGCACGTACAGCCAAGGTGGTTGGAGAAAGCACTGCCAGCTCAAAACCAATTTTCTCAAACAATTCATGGTTCTCTTCGACGAATACGACATCACCACGATCTGCCTGAAACGTTGTGGGTATCAGTAAAGGCTGAGTACCCCAGACCTGATTATCCATAGCTGTCTTCAATTTTTCGTATAAAATCCGCTCATGAGCAGCATGCATATCAACAACGATTAATCCGTTATTGTTCTGAGCTAATATATAAATACCATGTAATTGCCCCAATGCAAAACCAAGTGGAGGAACATCTTGTTTTTCTTTTGCCGCTTCAAAGGGCTTTTCTGAGTCATCAGAATCAAGCGTCATAAAACTACTTGTATTTGCAGTATCCATAGCATTGGAGCCGCTATCTTCAGCACCAAATAACGTTTGATAAAATCCTATCGATTGTTGGGCATTTTGAGGCCTGTCTAAATTCGGCTTTGGATAAAACGATACAGACTGAGCAGGAATAACATGCGCGGGATCCGCCTGCGTTTTCCCGTCAGGCTTGGCTAAGGACTTATGGATAGTATGAAAAATAAATCGATGTAACGCACGCGAATCGCGAAATCTTACTTCTGTTTTGGTTGGATGCACATTAACATCAACTTCTGATGGATGCATTTCCAAAAACAAAACGAACGCTGGATACCTGTCCAAATGCAATACATCACGATAGGCTTCCCTGATTGCATGCGATATCAGTTTATCTCTTACAAATCGATTATTGACAAAAAAATATTGCGTATCACGTGATGCCCCAGAATATGCAGGCAAAGATACAAACCCTTGCAACTGTATACTCCCGCCCTGTTCGTTAATTGACACAGCAGAATCTATAAATTCTTCACCAAGCACAGCTTTAATTCGCTTTAACAAATCCGCGCTATGATAATGGTGACGGAGTTTTCCGTTATGTTCCAACGTAAACTCTATACTGGGTATTGCCAAGGCCATTCGCCTGAAAACATTTTCACAGTGTGCATATTCAGTAGCTTCGGTTCTCAAAAACTTCCGTCTTGCAGGCAGATTTGAATACAAATCATGTGCATCAACAACCGTACCCTGAGTTAAAGCAGCCGGTTGCGGCTGAGATATGGATTTACCACTGACATGAATCTGCCACGCATGGTTTTGATTAGCCTTGTAGCTCGTTAGCGTCAATGCAGATACAGCTGAAATACTGGCAAGCGCCTCCCCACGAAACCCTAGACTAGTAATATTGAGCAAATCCTCCAACGAACTAATTTTACTTGTACTGTGCCGCGTCAGCGCTGGAATCAGCTCATCTTTTGCAATTCCGTTGCCGTTATCAGTAACTCGCATCTGTTTAATACCGCCATGCTGAAGCTGCACATCAACTCGGGTTGCACCGGCATCAATAGCATTCTCTATAATTTCTTTTAAAGCAGAAGCTGGACGCTCGACAACTTCACCAGCCGCAATCTGGTTGATTAATAATTCAGGTAAAGGCTTTATTGACGCCATAAAATTGTACAATTCCAAAACATAAACATTATAATGATCTGTAAGTTATTTTAATTTTAATTAATGATAATAAACAAATGACACCAGACGAACAAAAAAAAGCAGCAGCAACCGCTGCTATAGAACATATTCCTGTAGGCTGTATTATCGGTGTAGGAACAGGATCAACAGCAAACTATTTTATTGACGAGCTCGCAAAAATTAAACATAAAATAGATGGTGCTGTAGCCAGTTCAGACACAACAGCCAAACGGCTGAAATCACATAATATTGAAGTTCTAGATCTAAACAATATAGACGATCTTCCAGTTTATGTTGATGGTGCTGATGAAATTACAGAACACCTTCATATGACCAAGGGAGGTGGTGGCGCACTCACACGAGAAAAAATCGTTGCAGCAGTGGCTAGAAAATTTATCTGTATTGCAGATCAAACTAAGCTCGTTAAAATGCTTGGTAATTTCCCGCTACCGATCGAAGTAATTCCAATGGCCCGTAGTTATGTAGCCCGCGAAATCGCTTTACTTGGAGGCCAACCAGCACTTCGGCAAAATTTTGTTACCGATAACGGTAATGTAATTTTAGATGTACATAGTCTTCAAATCTTAAACCCCATAGAGATGGAAGAAAAACTCAACCAGATAACCGGTATTGTAACAAACGGACTTTTTGCACACCGGGCAGCAGACGTTCTATTATTAGGTAGTGATAACGATGTAAGAACAATAACTTTGCAGTAAAGACCCTTTAATATAAAGATGTTATTTATTCATATTCCTCAATAAACTAGGATATGCCATGGTTACCAAAGAACATTTTTCCAAACAATTTGATGCTGATCTTGAAGAAGCGCGTACACGTGTTCTGCAAATGGGTGGTTTTGTAGAAGAACAAATTGAGCGTGCTATGGAAGCATTGACAACCGGGAATGAGGAATTAATCGATCAAGTGATTGAATACGACCATCGCGTCAATGCAATGGAAGTCTCTATCGATGAAATTTGCAGCCAGATTATTGTTCGTAGACAACCAACTGCTGTTGATTTACGTATGATTGTAATGATTATCAAAACCATTACAGATCTTGAGCGTATAGGAGATGAAGCTCAAAAAATAGCCCGCATGGCCAAGCTGATATACTCGAATGACCGCTTACAAACACCGCGTTTCACTGAAATTAAACATGTTGCCAGCATCGCCATGGATATGGTGAAAAAGGCACTCGATTCATTTGCACGTCTAGACCTCAATTCTGCCGCTCAAATCGTAAGACAAGATGAATTTGTGGATGAAGAATTCCGCTCTATTATGCGTCACCTAATCACATTCATGATGGAAGACCCACGTAAAATATCCACCTCACTGGAGATTCTTTTTGTTGCCAAAGCAATTGAGCGTATCGGTGATCATGCAAAAAATATGTCTGAATACGTTGTGTATATGGTCAAAGGAAAAGATGTGCGCCATGTTACTGCAGAAGAAATTGAGCAGGAAATTAAAGATTAACAATACAAGACCATCCTTTAAAAACCCCGTATTAAGCAACCCACTGTCGTAGAACAGTCTCAGCATTACGTCTGATCTACAATCATTCCCTTATTTTCTGATAATCTCTCTGAAATATAGATCAACGATTCCAACATGCTGCAACATCGCCACCAGCACCCTGCAATCCGGTATTAGTTAGTGTGAGCGCTCCGCATGTATCGCCAACCATTGAACCAACAGGAGTCGCCTGCAAAGTAAATGTAGCGTTTGTAACTACGCGTGTAATCTGATATTGAGCAACCCCTGTCCTGGGAGATTGAGCTATAGGTATTACAACAACATTACCTGCCAGATCTTGATCATAACGATTATTTTCCGTATAAAATTGCTCCATGAACTGAGCATTTTCATACAAAATTGCTTTCGCAACAGCCCGATTTGAATCCCTCACATAGTTCTGGTAGGAAGGCAAAGCAACGGCCGTTAGAATACCTACAATCGCAACAGCTATAAGCAACTCAATTAATGTGAAACCTCTGGATACAATGACATTTCCCTTGAATTTCATCTCGAATTCCTCCAACACAAATTAAACACATCTACTTCTCTATTATGTTAAAGAGATTGTTTACTGAATAAGCTCGCGCCATGTAATTCTTCCACGAAGCCCAGCTAACCCTTTAGTAGCCGGCGTCTTGATTAATGTGCCATCAGCTCTTGAAGATACCAATACATCCTCCGACGTACCCCGAATTCTTGTAACACCGCCGACAGAAAAACCGATCTCAACACCTGCCGAAAATCCATCGTCATATCCAATCCGGTTATTTCTGTTAATATCAAATGCAGGAAATGACAGCATTCCTCCTGTCAGGAAATCTACTGTATTTACAAAGCCTCTTCCACCAAAATCACATGGTGATGTAGATGGAATAATGGTAGTAAAAGTAAACAAACCATCTTCCAAGGCAGGAATACCTGTCAATCGCTCACCACTTATCGGCAAATCAAAATACCAACCTTTAACCGTTGGCGAATAACTAACCGGGTTCTGCGAAGCGGTTCTAACTGAAGCATCCGTTATTACTTGTTGCACTAATTCGCCAATTGCGACCGTGGTTGAAGTGTTATGGTCCCATATACCGTAAATACTTTGAGTATCGGTATTGGTTGTATCTCCAGTCTCAAGATACTTACCTGTTCCGAACAATACCAATTGCCCTCCATCGGGATGTAGACTGATTGCTGGAGGAGCAATAATAGGTTTACTAGTTCCCGCAACAAAAAGAGGTTGGCCACCAATTGCGACATTCCAACTCGCTGACGAATTCGAACTCACATCAAATTTCCATAAATTGCCTTTAATATCACCCGCATAAATGACATCTATCTTTCCATTGCCATCAGAATCGAATGGAAAAGGTGTTGACAATCCATTACCTGTTCCAGTATCGGCAACGAGCTTTATATAATCTGTGCCAGCAGTCCAACTACCGTCTTCGCCGCCCGTTAGAAAAAGGATATAAAGTGCTGCCTTGCCGTTGTCACTGTTGTAGCCATTGCCGACGATGACCGCCCATTTGCCATTTTCCATTTTCGCAATTTGTTTCGCCTCCCCTGTAAATGGGTTTATGGGAGGATAATTGTAGCTGTAACCCACATCTACATCATCTGTATCAGAAAACTCCCAAAGGAGTAAACTTGCTGCATTAGCAACAGCAAATGCAGGTGCTGAACCAGCACCAGATGGATCAGTTACATCTAGCGCAAAAAATCCTTTACCTCCTCCATTTAATCCACCTACCAATACACTTTTCCAGGTTGGTGACGTACCTGTGTATGCGTCAGCTACCATTGGAGAACCATCGACAAAATAACGATGATTGGCGTTATAATCTTTATCGGTCAATCTGCTTAAATTTTCATAAACCATACTCGGTATATATGTTATGAGTTCCTTGCCAGCATCAGCTGCTGAACAACCTGCAGATACTCCGGGAATGCACGCATTGAAGCCATGCAAAATACCATCATTTGAACCAACATATACAACGGGCAAACGGTCTTTATACGCAGAATTAAATGCTGCATAACCAGGATGATCGACATTGGAATGGCCAGCACGTGGCCTTCCTACGTAGAAAGGACCTGAGTTTACGATATCACCAAGCTTACTAGTAGTACGATTCCTGAATTTATCTATCGTCGAAGCGCTTACACAACTAAATGTTCCGCTCCCTTCATTATTACTACCGCCACGGAGAAAAGACACTCTTTCCAGACCACAGTTGTCAACTACGCCAACAGCATCTTGATCTAAGAATGCCTTCTGAACCGCCGTAAGATTTGCATATTCAAACGCCACACCATCGGTATTTCCCTTGGTGATAATCACACGTGCCGATGGATTAACTGAAGCAGGCGCCAGTGAAACAGAACTAGCTTCCCATTCTAATGCACCCAAATTACCAGCCGCATCAATTGGAATTGATAAGAGTTGTCCGCTCCAGTCACCACTGTTGAATTTTGCTTGATAAATACGACCATTCGTCATCAGAGAATTTGAGTTAGCAGCTACAGCAGATGCAGATCCCGTTCGTGCAACGATTGTTGACAATGAACTTGACAAAGATTCTGCAAAAATTGCCGGGTTAGCCGCACTGAAAAAATCACCACGGCCATTAACTGCTGCGTGCCATAAATCGTCAATTTTCGCGGTATCGTTCGTAGATGGATCTGGCCATACATCTGAACCAGAAGGTATCTCGGCTAATGAACCGCTAACACCCAGCCCCACAGTAAAAGTAGACATATGCTGCCAAAAAGCTGGATCGGCAGGATTAGTCGGAACGTTGTTCTGCATATCGGTGCGTAAATCTTTTTTCCAGTAATGCATCGTCACGTCAGCAAGTGTATTGCTATAACTGTCTGAATAGGGTAGCTCGGGTAAATAGGAGTAAGTTGCCGGTATTGCCGGTGAAGAATGATTAGTAATACTCGAACCTGCCGTATTATCAGAATTACCAATACCCGATGGTGTAGAGCCATTCCAATATCCGTCAGTCATCAATATATTGTAATTTTGGCGACATTCATATTCAACACCACCATTCGATCCCGGCGTCTCACTCCAGGGCCCTTTATCATCATTACGTTCGAAATATTCTCCAACCTTATCTACAGCATTCCGAAGAGGTGTTCCGGCAGCTGGGATGGCATGATCGTACAGAACATCAAAAAAATTTGCTCTATCTGTACCAGTAAACTGCCTAACACCCTTTACAATAACTGATGTTGATTTGCCATCAATAGTCCCCGAGCCTTTATTGATAGCTGCAAAGCCAACACGCATCGTATTGCCTTGCGCAGCAAATGCCCTACCAATACCTGCGCGAGCCAATAGCACCCGTGAGCGATAATACGTATACCAATTGGCAAAATTCTGTATTTCTTCATTGTATGTACATGTAAAAATAGCTGCACAATCAAGTCGATTAGAACCTCCAGTATATGTCGGTGTTGAAGACTTGATTTCAATTTGCGTGTAGCTACTCGCCGAATTGACACTGCCACTGTTATATTGAAAATAAACGGCAGGATAAAATGTTCTCGACTGCCAGGATGTTCGAGTTCCATTGTCCCTTAACCAACGTGCCGTTTCTGTATTGTTTACAGTTAAATTGCGACAACCCGCTGCCGTATTGACAGGGTTATGGGGTGCACATGTCGGATTGGCATTATTCATCAGCGATCCATCTTCATTACTCCATGGCAAATACATTACTGTGGGATCATAATAAATTTTGTTAACATGGCTGGAACGTAAAGAGGCCGTGTATTTATTTGGCGTGTCGAAACCCACGACATATTTACTATAATCGCTAGGACCATAAACATTAGAAGCCCGAGGAAATGTATAGCGTACAGATTGAATAATTAAATCCTGCGGCATAATTTCAAAGTGCATTGACCCCGAATCATCAAGCGTAAACATCACATTTGGTGAAATATTTCCACCTAGAAAAAGTGGGCTATTCGATAACGGCGGTAAGGCGTATGCCGGAACCACAAAAGAAACTTGCAGAAAAAAAACGCCTGAAAATAATAACGAACGTGTCAAATTTTCCCTCATGGCCTTGATCTCCATATAAATTCTTAGAAGCCCTATCTAATTTGTTTTAAGGTCTGAAAATTTCCTGCAATTGCACAACAGTACCTGGCTTTGCACCTTGAGCACGAACAGTAATCCGGTAGTAATATCGAACACCATTTCCAGGCGGTGTTTTTCTTATACCCTCAATGATATAAGTCGGTGCGGGTACACCCGCTGGTAATGCAGGAGCGGTATAATTCACACCATCAACGCTAAATACTGTCCCCACAAGATAATTTATAGGACAATCTGGAGTGCAGTAGGTAATCCATGCAGGATCGCCTGGATTACCTGGTTCACCAGGTGCTGGCATCCCAGCACCGTAGTAACATAACCCATTCGTACAAGCTTGATCAAAACCTACAACACCATCTATTGGATTCGGCGCATTTGTTATCGGATCGTTATCGCGGACATGTTGTTCCGCATAACGCAATGCCATCTCTGCAGCTTGATGCGCAAGGTTACGATCGCGTAAATTACCTGACATGCGCTCTTCCATACCTGCCGTCTTCATTGCTGCAGTTCCAAAAAGAGTAAGAACAACCAAAAAAATCAGTCCAGTTGCAAATGTTGCACCAACTTGATGCTGTGGCAAAGTAATGTGTGACATCATGGCAAGATATTGATTCTATTTCGCAAGTTGAACGTGGCAGAGAATGCACGTCTTAGCCGACCATCTGCAGGAACAGCAGCTAAGGCCCCATTACAATCCAGGTAGTTATTTCCAACAGTAGCGATGTTAGTTTTGTCAGAACGCACTAAAGCACAAACACGAGCTGTTACAACCTGATTCCAATCAACCGGTGTTGAAACATACTGATTAGCCGACTGATCTCCGACAGTATCGATACCGTAGACAATTTGAAGATCCTCTACGTTGTCTGCAAGAACAACACCAGAGGGAACTGCACCAACTATAGGTGGCGTTACGTTAATTTCTCCATCACACCGAAGTTGTGCATTAGCAGCATCCACATTAAAATGATTTTGAATAATAGTTCCAGCAGCGGCTACACCCGCACCTTCGCAATCGCTGCCACCTATAACACCGTCATATTGTATGGTTAACGTATCCGCGACTCCGGCTCCACCGTCGACACCATTAATAGCATCTCCAGAAAATGCGACTTTGAATCCTGTAAAGGGTATATCTGCATGCCCTGCCTGTTTAATACTGCGCCCAATAACCTCGAGCACAAAACGTCCACTTTCCTGGATACGGGCATTATCATCTTGAACACGGAATGTCTGGCTGCTACTAACAAATACTGTTCCAATAACCAAAAGTATTATCAGGCCAAGTGTCAAAGCAATCATCATTTCGACCAAGGTAAAACCACCTTGCTTTGATTTTTCAAACTGAGTCATGGCACAAACCTTGTTTGAAAACATCTTGTTTCCGCAGGCACAGCACCCTGACATCCACCCCCTCTATCCTTTTCAGCCCACATCATCGTAATAACATATCCATTAGCCAAGTCGCCGACTACTGTTCCCCGACCGTTGGGTAACAAATTTGCATTAGCAGTGTTCCATTGCGCATGATCATATACCGCCATCTGAGTGGTATCACAGCCAGCAGCCACACAATCATTACTGGCAGGAATAGCTGTTGTCAGGTTATCGTATACTCCGCTTCGCACTCCTGCTAAATTGGCGCGCATGCGATCTGCGATATCCTGGGTTTGATGTATGGCAATAGAACGAAAATGTGCTGTAGCATTACTTTTCATGCCTGTCGTAATTAATCCCGCCATTCCCAGCAACCCAAGCGACAAAATTAATATGGTAATTAACACCTCCAGCATACTGAAACCTCTAGAGGTATATCTTCTACTAGGAGACTGACCGATAAAATTCAACATGTACCCGTTCCTTTTTCAGTACGCATACGGCCTTGGTTATTCAATATCAAGGCCCGTGAGTGGGCAACACCTCGACTATCACATATGGAAAACGTATCAGTAAAGCCCATAGAAAAACCATTTGCTGTAAAAGTCACACGTGCACGTGCTCCACTCTGTAAAGTATTACCTCCGGTAAATGCAGCATTTACCTGTATAACCTCCTCGCCACCATCAACTACACCGTCGCTGCTTGCATCTGCAAAAACAATCCAACCATTTGACCAAACTGTTCCACCGGTACATGCAGTACCATTTGTACTCGGACAAATCGTTACAGTGCTGTTTCTCTTTATTGCTTCGCTTTTTGCCAACATAGTAGAAGATAAAAAACTATTACTTTGTGTAGAAATTCGACTTTCTTGCACAAACTCTCGATAACTTGGCATTGCCACTGTTAATAAGATTGCCCCTACACTTAAAGTAACAAGTAGCTCGATTATGGTGAATCCTTTATTTATCGCAAGATTTATCACTTTATACTTTTGTAAAAACGATGAAGATGCTTCGTTTTTATTGTTACGACAAAAATTCAATTCGACTTTAATGTTTTTTAACTTAAACTTGCACGTTTAATTTTTATGCTACTTTATAATTCATTATGTATTCCTTAATTTATTTAAGAATCAAATAGTACGATTAGAATGAAATATGACGTTATCGTAGTTGGCGCAGGTATCATTGGCTTAGCGACAGCTGAGTATTTACTGCAACAAGGCTTAAATGTATTAATTTTGGAACGTGAGTATGTGGGAAAAGAGTGTTCATGGGCTGGCGGCGGCATTTTGTCACCACTGATTCCCTGGAATTACCCTCAGCCCGTTACATGCTTGACGAAGTTTAGTGTCAATCTGTTTCCAGAGTGGACTGCAAGGTTACATGCGGTTACCGGCATTAATCCAGAATACCATCAATGCGGAATGTTAATTTTGCCACCATATGACTTGGGTTCAGCAATACATTGGTGCTCAAGAAACAATGCCAATATGCATCAATTAGAATTACCCCAGCATATTTCTACTGAAAGAAACAAAAAGGTTAGTCACAGTGAAGCAGAAACAAGAACGATCTTTCTGCCCAGTATTGCACAAATTCGCAATCCGAGGCTATTACGCGCTCTTCACCGACATGTAATTAGGCTAGGAGGACAGATAATGGAAAATTGTACTGTTCACAATCTTACGGTTAAACAGGGTCGCGTCAGATCGCTTCAAACATCACGCGGAAAATTTACTGCGAATGACTATGCCATAACTGCAGGCACTTGGAGTAAGGAAGTTCTTGGGCAATATGCTTTCAACCTAGAAATTAAGCCTATTTGCGGTCAGATGCTGTTATTTAAATTTGAGGAGCCGCCAATATCAGCTGTTTATGTCAAAGGCAACACATATCTCATTCCCCGCAAAGATGGGCATCTTCTAGTAGGGAGCACATTGGAAGACAAAGGGTTTAACAAACAAATCACCATATCCGCACGAAACCAGATGTTAAAAAATGCATCAGCCATACTCCCAGAGTTATATAAAACGTCTATAGTGCATCAATGGTCAGGACTTCGCCCGGCGACCCATCGAAACATCCCAACTATAGGCCAACATCCTAATTTAACTAATTTATATGTTAACAGCGGACATTTTCGCTACGGCATTACTATGGCACCTGGCAGTGCTAGAATTCTAGGGAACGCTATTCTGGGCGCAACCCAGCCGTTGGATATTTATCCTTATCAGTTTGGCTGGAAAGACTAATAGCAATATCCAGAATAATGAAAATCCTAAAAACTCATGCTTTAGGTAAAGGAAAAACAACCGACTCTACTACACCACTTAATTCCTCGACAGTAACTTCCTCACCGGTTTGTTCGGCTCCAATTTGTTTGATACGCGCAATAACCTGTTGAACTAATATCTCTGGCGCAGATGCACCGGCTGTAATTCCAATTTGGTGTTTGTTAACAAACCACTTATCTTCCAACTGCTTGGCGTTGTCTACCATATAAGCCTCCACATTGGCATTCCTGGCAACTTCACATAAACGATTAGAATTTGAACTATTTGGAGAACCAACGACAATCACCAGATCACATTCTGTAACCATTTTTTTTACAGCATCCTGACGATTCTGAGTTGCATAACAAATATCATCTTTTTTTGGCCCCATAATCAATGGGAAGCGTTTTTTTAAAGCATCAACAATACGAGCCGCGTCATCAACGGATAAAGTCGTTTGTGTTACATAAGCTAAATTAGAAGCATCCCGAACTTGTAATTCTTCAACATCCTCTTCGGTTTCAACCAGGTACATACCCGTATCAATACCTTCAACCTGCCCCATCGTTCCTTCAACTTCTGGATGACCTTGGTGTCCTATCATAATGATTTCTTTACCATCATTACGCATTTTACCCACTTCTACATGTACCTTTGTAACCAGTGGACATGTTGCATCAAACACTTTCAGCTCTCTTTTAGCAGCTTCTCTACGGACTGCATGCGAAACGCCGTGAGCACTAAAAACTAAAATACTGTCTTTGGGCACCTCATCCAATGCTTCTACAAAAACTGCGCCCTTTTTCTCAAGATCTTCTACCACGAAACGATTATGCACAACTTCGTGACGCACATAAATCGGCGCGCCATGCATCGATAATGCACGTTCTACGATCCCAATCGCCCGATCAACGCCTGCACAAAACCCCCGGGGATTTGAGAGTAATACTCTGATCATTCATTTATCTCCATGAAAATGGTGTATCTCGAGTCGAATCCACCAATTAATCATTTACGTGTTAAATCGCCTGGCGAGCTCAACACGTTTTAAATAAGCCTCACGCGCAATTCGCACATCTTCCAGATAATGCGGCAATTCTTTTATTAACAACGCTTGCGGTCCATCAACCAACGCTTTATTCGGAACAGGATGAAAATCAACTAAAACCATATTAGCACCTGCAATCACACCCTGAGCAGTCGCATGCATAATATCCAGCGTACCGTCAGGTGAAGCGGCACGCGTTCCCACTGAGTGTGACGGATCAATGCAAACAGGCATTCGTGTCAGTCGTTTCACGACAGGAACATGAGAGAAATCAACAAAATTGCGGTGCGGATCCCCCATATTTGTCTTCATACCCCGCAAACCAAAAATTACTTTCCGATTACCCTCAGAGGCCAGATATTCAGCCGCATTTAAAGACTCATCGAGTGTTATACCAAACCCCCGCTTGATTAATACCGGAAAAGTCTGCTGCCGACCAACTATTTTCAGCAACTCAAAATTCTGGGTATTCCGTGTACCGATTTGTAACATAACGCCCGTTGGACTGCCTGTTTGGTGAAGCGCTGTACGTATCTCTTCCAAATGCACTTCATGCGTAATCTCCATAGCAATGACTTTTATATCATATTTTCCCGCCAGATCAAACACATAAGGAAGACAAGTACTGCCATGACCCTGAAACGAATACGGACTCGTTCTCGGTTTGTAGGCACCCATACGTGTGCATGTCTGACCTTCCTGCTGCAATACCTTCATCATAAGTTCCACATGCTCAAGCGTATCTACGGCACACAAACCAGCAAAAACATTTAACGTATCCTGACCAAATGTTACTCCGTTATACTCAAAACTTGTGGAACGCGTGTCATTCTGGTGTCTTCCGAGTACACGATATTCTTCAGAAACACGTACAACACGGTCTACGCAAGGCAAATTACTGATTTCATCAGTTGATAGCGACTTGGTATTGCCGATCAAATATAGCTCGGTCAATGTTTTCTCTGCACCAACTTCAGTGTGTACGCGCGTAGTAATGCCTGGAAGATTAGCAAGATATGCCATTAACTGCTTATATTCGGAGCTTTCTGGCAGAGTGTTGGGAACTAAAATTAGAATCATAGGACAATATAAAAATTCATGCTAATTCACTGAGTACAATATCAATGGGTAGTGAATTCTAACCGAAAATACGGTTAGTTACCATGATTCAACTATCGTTCCTCTGTGCGAAACTTTTCAAATCCCTGCAAGCAGCCATCCACCAATTTGCTCATGTATATGACACCAACAAATTGCCGCGTCTGACCATCGACCACCGGTACACTCACACCTTTGAAATTTTTTATTTTCAAATAGGCGCAATACACACTCATCTCCTTTGTAAAAACCACCGGCGGTTGTGTAAGTATATCTGTCAAGGACTGATTAAGTGCTTTTTCTTCGAACGTATTTATTAATCGCACCGCATGAACTTGTCCGATTAACTGGCCCTTTTTATTCACAACATACACTTCTTCAATTGAAGAAACAAAAGGTCTAAACTTAAGCTCCAACTGTGCTGCCTGAAGCGTCATCTCCGCCTTTAGAATATATGGTTGGACTGCTAATGCACTAATAGGCAACTCATTCAAATGTTGCTGCACTTGAGAAACCTCAGGTTCAGTCCCTCGCGCACGTAATTGATGATAAAAGTATGATCGATTAAATAATTCTCGAGTTACCGTACCGCCAACCACGACAGAAACCATAACTGCAGTCATAAGTGAATAATTGCCTGTTATTTCGAAAACAATCAAAATTGTCGCAATCGGCGCACCTATTACACGACTTACAACTGCCCCCATACCGACAACAGTATAAACAGAGGGTGATGCAACAACACCTTCCAATCCCTGAACGCCAATCCCGAAGGCTGTACCCAACATCGCACCCAGAAATAATGCCGGTCCAAATACACCGCCAGAAAAACCTGCAGCAAAACTTATAGACGTTGCCAACAACTTTGCAAATAATAATGTCAGCAAGACATCCGCTGTAAGTTCATAGTGCAGAGCATCACGAATAATCTGCTCACCTAAACCAAATGTCTGGGGATAAATCACCACAATACAACCTAGTAGTAAGCCGCCCAATAATGATTTCGTCAGAGCAGAAATTGAATATTGCTGCATCAACTGATTGCAACGAACCATTAAAAACATATAAACAACAGCTAATGCCCCGCCGATTATACCGACGAATGCAAACAGAAAATATTCTAGATTTGCAAATACTGGTGGGTCAGGTAATACGAAAATCATATTACCCTTGGCGTGTACTTTGACAATTGCAGTAGCCACTACTGACGAGATTACAATAGGCATTACAGATTTGCTACCAAATCGGCCTAGAACCACCTCGTGCGCAAATACCACTCCAGCCAGCGGAGCAGAAAATGAGGCCGCAATTGCTCCCGCAACACCACATGCCAGCAGATTTTTTTTTCGCTCGTTCGTGAGCTTCAGCAACTGGGCCAGCCAAGACCCTAACGACGCGCCCAGATGGACAGCTGGGCCGTATCTTCCAACTGATGCGCCACTTCCAATCGATATAATACTGGCAACCGCACTGCCAACACCCGCTCTAATTGATAGATTTCCACCTTTCAAACGTGATGCCTCAATAACATCGGCGGGACCGTGATTCCGCTGTTCAGGAAGCCAATATTGAACAATCAAACGTACAACGAAAGCGCCAATAGCAGATATCAACAATAAATACCAACCGGAAACCTCCTCGAGTTGCACATAGAGCGCCTCACCTTTTGCATCAAAAAATAAAACATGTAAACCGTCTATAGCCCACAAAAATCCTAGAGCTGCGTAACTCGTCACTGTACCCACTACTACCGCCAACAAAACCATGACAGCGGTTTCCCGCCAGTTATTTGCCCTAAAATCCATTCTCAGTCATTTTTTGCAATTTTCAACAACGCTTGTCTGCGACAAAATGTCGCATAGCCATCGAGATCAATTTAAACTAATGTAACGAAATTAATAATAATTTTAGCTGACAGGCTCTCTACATTTCAGAATTTAAGCATACCGACTTAAAGTAATGCCAGTAAACATGTTTATTAAATAAATCGATCAATTTATCGTATCCATATACATACCATTAAGTTCAACTCATGTTCAACGATCTAAGCCAATCACCACTCAGCAAAAATCTTCAGCGTTTATTTATGCTCAGGAATATTGCCATCCTCGCGCAATGCCTGACATTCAGCCTTGTTTATATCATTATTGATCTCGACATTCCGTGGACAGAGCTGATTATTATCGTTGCAGTATTAGCGCTTCTTAATTTGATAACATGGATACGTCTACATCAAAAATGGCCAATATCCAGTTTAGAATTTTTTCTGCAATTATTAATCGATGTTTTTGCACTAAGCGCATTACTATATTTTAGCGGCGGCTCCACAAACCCATTCATTTCGCTTTATCTTCTACCACTTACAATTGCCGCCGCCACGTTGCCGTGGCGCTATATCTGGGTTATGGCGATGATAACTATCGGCTGCTATTCATTTTTATTATTTAACTATATTCCGCTTCCGCATGATCATAGCAAACACCTTGTCGAATTTAATTTGCATGTATCCGGTATGTGGTTAGCATTTGTGCTTAGCACAGTCATCATCTCTTGGTTTGTTGTTAAAATGAGTATTTCAATTCGAGACCGCGACCATGATCTTGCACTGGCCCGGGAACAAGTGCTTCGTAATGAACAAATTATCGCACTAGGTGCATTGGCCGCCGGTGCAGCGCATGAGCTAGGCACACCATTATCAACCATGGCTGTGGTCACTAAAGAACTACAAAAAGAATATATCCACGACAATGAATTCCAAAACAGTATTGGAATCTTACGCAATCAAATCACACACTGTAAAGAAATTCTAACCCAACTTCTGGCCAAAGCCGGACAAACCCGGTTAGAAGATGGCAGTCAAATATCGGTCAACTATTTTTTAGACGCATTACTAGAAAAATGGAAGCTCATACGACCGGATATAAAATTCAGTTATCACAGTGATGGATCATTACCAGCACCGCAAATCATGGATAATCAGCTGATCAGTCAATCTATCCTCAATTTATTAAACAATGCCGCCGATGCATCGTCCAAGCATCTTGAAATCAGAAGCCACTGGGACAAAACACACTTACATCTTGAAATCATAGACGACGGTGAAGGTCTGTCTGATCAAGCTACGCAACGCGCCGGCGAAGCCTTCTTTACCACAAAAGCACCTGGCCAAGGATTTGGTATTGGCCTGTTTCTTGCAAACGCCAATATCGAGCGATTTGGCGGCAGTGTACATTTATTTAATCTCGAAAAACACGGAGCATGTACACAAGTCACGCTGCCACTAATTAAAACAACACTATGACTGAACAAGAATCAATTGCCGCAAACGAGCATCCCGATTTACTCATTGTTGATGACGATGAAATTTTTTGCGATGTTCTGGCAAAAGCGATGACAAAAAAAGGCTTTAATGTACATACATCGCACACTATTCAAGATGCAATGGATTTAGCCGAATCGATTACACCTGAATATGCGATCGTGGACCTTAAGTTATCCAGCGAATCGGGATTGGTTCTCGTTGAGAAACTCAAAACACTGGACCCGGGCACACGAATTGTTATGCTGACCGGTTATGCCAGTATAGCTACCGCTGTAGAAGCAATAAAACTTGGGGCAACGCATTACTTAGCCAAACCTGTAGATGCCGATGAAATTATGACTGCATTTGAACGCGTTAGTGGAGAAACGGATGCCCCGATTAATGTTAATCCGCTATCTGTAGGCCGACTTGAGTGGGAGTATATTCACCGTATTCTGGCTGAGAATGATAATAATATTTCAGTGACCGCAAGAATTTTGAACATGCATCGCCGAACACTGCAACGCAAACTGGCTAAAAAACCGTTACGGAAATAATCTCATATTAAATAGTGGCCTGCTTCATTGCGTTGCTAATAACAAAACTCTCCACTCTCTCCATGTGCACAGCTGTAACTTTGCGAAACACTCAAATATGAATAGTTTTAAATCCGGTCAGCGTTGGGTATGCGATACCGACCTGCAATTGGGCCTTGGCACCATACAATCTGTTGAAAAACGTACTGTTAGTATTACGTTTAAAACAACCGGCGAAACCCGCACCTACGCTCGTGAATCTGCACCGCTGACACGCGTCATTTTTAATATTGGCGACACTATTGAAAATCAAGAAGGCTTCAGCATAACAATTACCTCAATACATGAAGAAAACGGATTATTCATCTACACAGGTAACGATAAGCGTGGCAAATCATTGATATTTGAAGAGCATCAACTTGCCCATCATTTACAACTCAATCAACCCATCACGAGACTTCTCAACCATCAGTTTGACGCAGATAAGTGGTTCCGAATCCGCTATCAAACCTGGTTGAAACGCAATCAACTTGTAAATTCACCGTTATACGGCTTGCTAGGCACCCGCACCAGTTTAATTCCACATCAGCTGTACATCGCCCACGAAATAGGCCGGCGATATGCCCCACGCGTACTATTGGCCGATGAAGTTGGATTGGGTAAAACAATCGAAGCAGGTATGATCCTGCATCAACAGCATCTGACCGGTCGTGCCGAACGCATCTTGATTGTTGTTCCTGAAACACTGACCCATCAGTGGCTTGTAGAAATGCTGCGCCGCTTTAATCTGCACTTCAGTGTATTCAACGATGAACGGATTATTGCTCTTGAGAAAAACCAGGATGGTGAAAACCCCTTTTATAGCGAACAGTTAATCATTTGCAGCTTAGATTTTCTGTGCAACAATTCAAAACATTTTCAGTTGGCATTAGCGGGTAGCTGGGATCTTTTAGTTGTTGACGAAGCACATCATCTTGAATGGACAGAAACTGCATCCAGTCCTGCCTATCAAGTTATTGAACAACTAGCGCGATGCACTCACGGTATACTGCTGTTAACAGCCACCCCCGAACAATTCGGCAAAGCAAGTCATTTCGCCCGTCTTCGTCTACTTGACCCGGACCGTTTTTCTAACCTAAGACACTTTATCAAAGAAGAGCAAGCATTTGAGCCAATCGCGAATATTGTTGAAGCGTTACTTGCCAATCAACCATTAAACGAAACATTTAAACGCACCATCCTTTCAATTGAAAATACGCCGTATATTCAATCATTAATTAAACAACTTCAAAAAACAGACACTCGATCTGAAAGCCATAAACAAGCTCAGCAGGCATTGACCGCCCTCCTATTAGATCGTCATGGTACGGGACGTATATTGTTTCGTAATACACGTGCAACTATTGACGACTTTCCGGAAAGAAAACTATCAGTAATACCACTACCACTACCCAATGACTACACTACTTGTCTAAGTACTATTGAAAAAACATCATTGCCCAATCCACAGTTACTTCTCAATCCCGAACAGCAGTATCAGACGAGTACTGGTATGGATGGTCCCAAATGGACCGATATCGATCCGCGCATTCCATGGCTGCATAAACTTATCCTTCAACTCAAACCCCGGAAAATCCTGGTCATTACAGCTACTGCACTAACCGCACGCGATATAACACGTGCACTCAAATCATTGACAGGCCAGTACTATCCCGTATTTAATGAACATATGGATTTAATGGAGCGAGACCGTGCTGCAGCACTTTTTGCCGACAGTGAAACAGGCTGCCAAGTATTGGTCTGCTCGGAAATTGGCAGTGAAGGCCGTAATTTTCAGTTCGCTCATCATCTTGTTTTATTTGACTTGCCATTCAGTCCTGATTTGCTGGAGCAACGCATTGGCCGTTTGGACCGTATCGGACAAACGGAAACGATTAATATCTATGCTCCCATTCTGAAAAACAGTGCTCAAGAAATTATGTTGCGCTGGTATCATGATGGATTGAATGCACTTGAAAAAACCTGCCAGTCTGGCCAAGCTCTTTTCAAGCAATTTGAGAACCAATTAATTGATACTTTCCTTCAACGCGATACCGAATCATTGGCTTTTTCCGATTTAATCAACCGTACCCGTGCACTTAACCAGTCGCTCTGCGCAACATTGGAGCAAGGCCGGGACCGCTTACTTGAATCTAACTCATTCCGCCCGAAAATAGCCGAACAGATCTATACGAATGCTATTTCAAATGATGCCTGCACAGATATTCAGCACTACATGGATAAAGCGTTGGATTGTTTCGGTATACATATTGAAGAACACCGAACCGGCAGTTACCGGTTACAACCAGGAGAACATATGGCAGAACCGTTGCCTGGTATGTATGACGAAGGCGTAACTATTACCTACAACCGTTCTGTTGCCCTAGCTAACGAAGATATGCAATTCTTGACCTGGGAACACCCTTTAGTTACACATGTAATGGATCGCATTCTTAGCAATGAAAATGGTAATGCTACTGTATCCTGCCTCTCTCACCGCAACGCACCACCAGGACAGCTGTTTCTTGAATGTCTGTTTGTCCTCGATATTACAACGCCATCCACTGCGGCAAAAAAACAAAATTTACCGAATATTATGATACGAACACTGGTGGACGAACATGGTTGCTCGAACCACCCGGCACTTGATCATGAAACAATTAATCTGAACCTCACCTCACTATCACAACATATCTCAGGACAAGTTATTGAACTAAAGAAAGAAACAATAAGAAATATGACCACAATCAGCGAGCAAATTGCCCAGTCTCAGATGCCGACAGCAACTCAAAAAACCAAATCTCAATTGCAAGAAACATTCGCACCAGAAATTGAGCGATTAAAAGCATTAAAGCAAGTTAATCCTAACGTACGCGTTGCAGAAATCGAATTTTTCGAACAACTACTGGCAGATTTAATCCAAGCAGTCGACGATGCACACGCTAGACTGGACGCCATGCGCGTCATCGTTGCAACCTAGCCGAACCACACACATAAAAAAACTCATAGCAATCTCATAATCATCTTCAATATACTCAATCGCTTTATAATGACATGACACCACTTACTCGCTTCCATTATGAATAAATCTCGTATTATTGTTGCCTTGGATTTTAGCGCAGCCGAACCTGCGTTTGATCTGGTCAGCCAACTCGATCCACAATTATGCCGCCTGAAAATAGGAAAGGAACTATTTACTGCAACAGGTCCCCAACTGGTTGAACGACTAACCCATGACGGTTTCGATGTTTTTCTCGATCTTAAATTTCATGATATTCCTAACACCGTAGCCAAAGCGTGCAAAGCAGCAGCAAATCTAGGGGTTTGGATGTTGAATGTCCACGCACTTGGTGGGAAAAGAATGCTGCATGCAGCTCGAGAGGCAATTCCGCAGAATACCACAAAACTAATTGCGGTAACTCTGCTGACAAGTATGGACCAAAATGACCTGAATGACATCGGCTTGCAAGAAACACCAGAGCAAATGGTATATCGCCTGGCGACAATGACTGAAGACTGCGGACTGGATGGTATCGTATGTTCGGCACTAGAAGCCGGTAGTTTGAGACAACATGTCAAATCCGACTTCCATCTTGTAACACCAGGCATTCGTTTGGAGCAAAACAATACGGACGACCAGAAACGCATTGCTACACCTCAAGCAGCCATCAATAATGGCGCTGATTATCTTGTCATTGGCAGACCGATTACACAGGCAGACAATCCACTCCGCACTTTACAACAGCTTAACCAGACTCTAGAAGTAAATAATTAATGCACTGAAATTGTCATTCTTTTATCCAGCTGCTCAATACGAAAATGACGTAGCACATTCATGCCCAACAATGCATCACCCGGCATTTCCGGCATAATCGTTACATCGACATGAGTCAAACGATATTTCCCGAATGTAATTTCAGCTACATTTGCAAAACAAGCATTTACAGAACCGTTTGCTGTCGACACAACACGCGGCTGACATTTCGATATACCCGCCCGTTCTGCAATTTCGGATGAGATTGAAACTGTTGTGGCACCGGTATCAATCATGAATACAACTGGCGCACCATTAACACTTCCCGAACTGAAATAATGCCCAGCATTGGATTGCAACAATTCAAGCCTACCGTCTCCGATTACCTCTGAAGGCGGTTTGATCTGATCTGGATTGACCGGCTGTGAAGTACGATAAGCAAGTGCCAGCTGGACCGGATCAACATTCGCGCCATAAAATTCCAATAAAGTCGTTTGCCCGGATCGCACTGCAACACCACCTTCAACCAATACACCCGCACCATCGGAAAACCCCGTTTCCAAGTTGCACCACCGTGAACCGAAGAATACCTGCATTCCGTATTGCCCAACCGGAACACTTAGAAAGGCTGTTTTATCCGCATCCACAGAAGCTGCCATAAATTGCCTGGATAGTGTCAAATCCATCAGAACAACCACCATCGAATAATCATGTTTATTATGTATTTTTAATCCCGCATAGAGTACATCGGTTCGTTTCATGAAGGCTGGTTCCTTCACATATACCGACCCATGCACAGGTAATGACTGACAACTGGAAGATTGCTCTAATGAATAATGCTGCTGCTTGAGCAGTGGAGAAAAAACCTGTAACAATTTTTCATTACTCCAAACTGTTACGCCAAGAACTACAAATACAAACCCGGTAATAACGATTTTCTTCGTAAAACTCAAGGTATCACTAGGCGTATTGTCTCTTGACATCAGATTTTCTTGCCTACGGTCCACCCTTCCTTGCCTACGATCAATAAAAGATATTGATTTATTGCTGCCGCTATTTTCTATACTCATTTATCTGCTTAGTATTTAGAGACATATCGTTTCAACACATCATCAATTCGTCGTAGAAAATGAAAATACGTTATGCCTTAACTGTATTTTCCACCACAAACCCATAATTAATTGATAACGGCAAAATACAGAAACAGCGTAATCTATTTACATTCAGCATCAATTCAGTTTAACCGCCATAAAATTCCCACATAGAAAAAGTTTCAACATAAAGAAAAACTCGCCTGATACATATCATATTTTGGGGGCAGTTATGAATACAAAAAAATACGCAATAGGTTTTTTGATCGTAGTAATATTTTTTATCAGTGGGTGCGTTGCGCCGCCTTACTATAGCGGAACACGATATAACAGTGGTTACGGTGGTTACGGTGGAATCAGCACCGGATACAAGTTATCAACCGGCATATTATGGAAGCCAAAGATATTTTATTAGGCACAAACACTCCCATGGTGGACATAGACATTATCGAGGAGGGAAAAAATACTTCCGTGGAGGTGGACAGCGCTTTGGCGGCAATCACGGGCGATTCGGACGCAGTCATTCACATGGTCGAGGCGGAGGACATCGAGGTGGCCGCCATCACTAATAAACATCATTTGCTTGATTTCCATTATTTCATCACGAAAAAATAAATTTCAGCATATCGAAAAACAACAACAAATGATGCTGATCTATTTGCTGTAAAATACAGGGTGATAAAAATAACTTCCCGGCAATTAGAATCGTGACAACTTTTTATTCCGACAAAAATAACCCAGTTACAAAGACAGCAACGCCACTAACGTATCGTGATGCCGGTGTCGATATCAATGCCGGCGAACGTTTAATAGATAATATCAGTCCGCTCGCAAAGCGTACCTTACGTCCAGAAGTTTTAACCGGTATTGGTGGATTTAATGCTTTATTCGAAATTTCAAAAAAATACCAGAATCCTGTACTCGTATCCGGTACGGATGGTGTTGGTACCAAATTAAAGCTTGCATTCCAGTTAGACAAACATGACAGCATTGGTATTGATTTGGTCGCCATGAGTATTAATGACATTCTGGTATCAGGCGCTGAACCATTGTTCTTTCTCGATTATTTCGCTTGCGGCAAACTTAATGTTGACACTGCGACAACAGTCGTCAGGGGTATTGCTGCCGGTTGCGAACAAGCAGGTTGCACGTTAATTGGTGGAGAAACAGCTGAAATGCCGGACATGTATCCTGAAGGTGAATACGATCTGGCTGGCTTTGCTGTAGGAATTGTGGAAAAAACACAAATTATAAACGGCTCAGCAATACAACCAGGTGATGTTGTAATAGGTCTGGCATCGAATGGAGCACACTCCAATGGTTACTCATTAATCCGCAAAATCATCAGTGCGAATCATATCGATCTATCTCAGGATTTTCATGGCAAACCACTCAGCGACGTCATTATGACACCGACGCGCATTTATGCAAAACCATTGATATCATTATTAGAAATGTTACCAATCAAAGGTCTTGCGCACATTACAGGCGGTGGACTAATTGAAAATTTACCACGTATTCTACCGGCTCATATTACAGCTGAATTGTACACAGACAACTGGGAATTACCGCCACTTTTCAGTTGGCTGCAACAACAGGGACATATTGATGATACAGAATTATTTCGCGTTTTTAATTGCGGTATCGGCATGGTTGCCATTACCGCCCCTGATTTAGCTGAAAAAGCGATGCAACGACTGAGTGATGCCGGTGAAACTGTTTATTCGATTGGTAAAATCAAGGTACGTGAATCCGGGAAACCGGCTGTTGAACTACTGTAAGTATTTTACAACGTTTTCATGAGTACCCTTGTTATATTGATATCAGGTCGCGGCAGTAATATGCTTGCTTTACTTGAGGCGAAATTACCTGTTGACAATATCTTCGTTATTAGCAATAACCCGAATGCCGAGGGACTTAAGACCGCTGCAAAAATGGGTATACAAACTATATGTATCGATCACCGCATCTTTCCCAATCGTTCGGCATATGATACGGCATTAGCTGATGAGATGGATCGCCTCAAGCCTGATTTAATCGCACTTGCCGGCTTTATGCGCATACTTACAGACGATTTTGTTTTGCGTTATCAGTATCGGCTAATGAATATTCATCCCTCTTTACTGCCGGCCTTTCCGGGCTTATATACTCACCGACGTGTATTAAAAGAAGGGGTTAAGATACACGGTTGCACAGTTCATTTCGTAACGCCAACTGTGGATCATGGTCCTATTGTGATTCAAGCGGCCGTACCGGTATTCGCCCATGATACAGACAAAGCGCTAGCCGAAAGAGTACTGCAACAGGAACATCAAATTTACCCTCAGGCCGTACGCTGGTTTCTACAGGGCCGTTTAAATTTTAGTGACAACATGGTCACAATATCCGATGCAACAACGCATAACTCAGTCATTTATTCACCAGAATTACAAAAATGAGATTTTTTTTAATATTTCTTATATTGCTTGGACTCAAATCTACAGCATTCGCATCCGAGAATCATATTGCACTCGAAACGACCACAAAAATACCAAAACGCATTCAAATTAATTACACCGTCAAAGCAGACATTGGCTATGGTGAGCTAAATGAAATCGTCGATATTGATCAGAATAATGAATCACATACCTTCAATATCACAAGTGACGCACAAGCAACTGGCGTCTTCAAAATAATTAATCCGGGTAAAATTCTGCGAAACAGTCAAGGAGTCGTAACTGAGCATGGCTTGCAACCGAATTATTACTCTGACCAACGCGTAGACAATCAACCCAGTTTGGCGCTATTTGACTGGGAAAAACAGATCTTAACACTCAAGAACGAGGAAGGAGAAACACTAAAACCACTGACCTCAGGCACATTAGACCGTTTAAGTCTGCCATATAATTTCATTTTCACTCCAATAAGCGACATGCGGAATGGAGACCTTCTCGCCATTCATGTTACTGATGGACACAGCTTGCAATTAATGCAATTTAAGATTAGTCGTGAAACATTGAACACACCTCTTGGTCCGCTGGATACGGTTGTATTAACCAAGCAGCAAACCAATAACGATAAAATGCAAAAAAAAATTTGGTTGTCTCCGGCGTATCATATGATTCCGGTACATATACAGTCTATTGAAAAAGACGGTCTGGAAATTGAAAGTATGATTGCAAAAATAGATATTGATTACACTGTACCCCCTCCCTGCTGCACACAATAACACGATAGCATGATGCATTTTACAACCACTCAACTAGACATGGCTGTAGCAGCCCTGCAGACCTTACTGCCGCTTAAATATCCAGCAGATGCTATTCTGAGGCGTTTCTTCCAATGCAATCCAAAACTCGGTGCAAATGACCGGGCCTTTATCGCGGAAACAACTTTTGGCATTTTGCGTCATCGATTATTCCTTGAGCAGAAAATTCATACTGCAACTCCTAGATCTCTATTATTGGCCTATTTATTCCAATTTGAAAATGTTAATCTACGAGAATTAAAAAAATGGGCCCGAGACTCTGAATTAAAATGGCTGCCAGATATCAAAGCATTGCAGCTTAATCCCCTGCCACTGTCAGCACAAGCAGAATTTCCAGACTGGTTGCTAGAAAAGCTAAAACAGTTTATGCCAGATCATGAAATTCTTAACCTCGGTCTTTCACTGCAAAGGCCTGCTCCACTGGACCTACGCGTAAATACATTACTGGCAAAACGAGAGCAAATCCTCGAAACGCTGGCTCAAGACAATATACAAGCCAAAGCAACACCATATTCACCATGCGGTATTCGTTTGTATAAAAAACTTTCAATTAACCGCCATCCACTTTTTCTCTCGGGAGCCATAGAAGTACAAGACGAAGGCAGTCAATTGCTGGGGTATTTGCTGGCTCCGCGGCGCGGTGAAATGGTCGCTGATTTCTGTGCCGGGGCAGGCGGTAAAACATTATTACTTGGCGCACTAATGCATTCGAAAGGGCGTCTGTATGCTTTTGATATTGATGAAAAACGGTTGGGTAACCTCAAACCGAGGCTAAAGCGCTCAGGTTTATCCAATGTTCAGACCCAGCGTATCGTTAATGAAAAAGATGTCAAGATCAAGCGTCTTTCTAAGAAAATAGATCGGGTGCTCGTCGATGCACCCTGTAGCGGACTTGGAACATTACGCCGAAATCCAGATTTAAAATGGCGCCAATCGCCCCAAAGTATAGAAGAACTAAAAATTAAACAGGAAGCAATCCTGTCTGCAGCGGCTGGCTTGGTCAAGCCGGGCGGTCGATTAGTGTACGCAACCTGCAGCTTCTTACCTGAGGAGAATCAGCAAATGATTGAAAATTTTCAATCAACACACACCGAATTCGATTTATTGGATTGTTCTGAATTGATGGCAAAACAAAATATCACAGTCAATACTGGGAAGTTCCTACATCTCACTCCAAATACCCACAATACTGACGGTTTTTTTGCAGCCGCACTGCAGCGCAAGAAATGACGGTCCCTTCCGCTTTTTATCTGTCAAAAAGAGTTAGGAACCATCATTCAGACCGTTGATTGTCCACGGTATGGAGTAGAACTGGCAAAATAATTAAAACGCAAACCAGTGTCAGCACAACACCGGCAAGCAACAATAATCCCATACTTGCTGTACCTTGATGCTGTGAAAAGATTAAACTGCCAAATCCAGCCATTGTAGTTAACGCACTATAAAAAATTGCACGAGCCGTACTGCTATGCAGTAAATTTTCGTATGCTTCTCCGCTGCTACGGCTTCTATGCACCATATGCACGCTGCAATCAATACCTATGCCGAGTATCAACGGCAATGCAATGATATTAGCAAAATTAAACGGTATATCCAGAAGAACAGTCGCTGCTCCTGTAAATAGCGCTGCCAGAAGTAATGGTACAAAAACCAGCACGGTTGATTTAACACTTCTTAGCAACACCAGCAAAGCCAGAACAACACCAATAAACGCTAACGAGAAAGCATAGATAAACGCCTCAACAACCGCTTTGCCGGCCTCCAGGCTAATAACAGGTACACCGGTCGCACCGGGGGAGATACGCTGTACCGCATGAACAAATCGCTTCAATGCATCATTATCATCAATATTTTCAGCAGGATAAACGGCAATCCGATAAACATCCGAACGACTCTGCCAGTGTACCTTGACTGATTCCGGGATACTTTGCAGGGCAAAAGGTGTGGCTGCCAACGCAAGCTGCAATCGATGAATCGATGTAGGCAGGAGATACAACAAATCTCTCTCAATTGCGGATAACAATCTGATCTGCGCTTCGGGTGTATTGTTTAATTCGAGTTGCGATGACAACTCAGAAAGTGATTCATGCAAAGCATGAACTAACTTAATCGATGGGTGTGCAGGTTGTTCAATAATCAGTCGGCTCAACGCATTTCCCAAATCCTCCAGCGCCGCTTTTTGTAACTCCACATCAATCTGTTGCTGCTGCATCTGAGGAAATGTAACGGGACCAAGCATCATAGCCATCTCATTAATCAATTGCCTTTTCTCTTCCTGGTCATTTGGAACAAAATCGAGAATGGTTACAACCTTATCGACTTCTTGTAACGCTAATAGCTGCTGAGTTAGCTGAGCTGCCTCAAGTTGATTATCGGCAAGCACAATAATATGCCAAGGTGAGTCATCAGCATTTTCGAGTAAATCACGAAAAGTTTCTACAGATTCACTCTTTGGATCATTTAGATTGAGTAAATTATAATCAAAACGCACCTGCGGTAAAGCAATGACCGATAAAAGGACGGTGATAGCTGTCAGCAAGTAAACACTTTTTCGCGCACGTACCGGCCATTCTAAAACAGTTTGTATCGACCGAACTGACAGAATCGATTTAATGGATTTTATCGGGAAATAGCGCTGCAAAGCAGGTACAATCGTCAATGTCACCAACAGACTGATAAGCATTCCAGAACCGGAAATCAAACCAAGCTCAGCCACCCCATCATATGACGTTGGTATAAACGCATAAAAACCAATTGCGGTAGTCAATGCGCAGATCATCAACGCCTGTCCTATATCTCCACCCACTATTGGCACTGCTCTGGCAACCGTATGGGCGGCGCCTCTGATCTCCTCCTGCCGCAACAAAAAATGGATGGCATAGTCCACACCCAAACCGATATACAGCACAGCAAAAGCAATCGAAATTAAGTTTAAATGTCCAACGGCAAAGGTTGCAAAAGCGGCTGTCAAAATCAATCCTAAGACAAGACTGAAAATTACCGTCATAATTGCACCCACAGTACGCAATGCAATAAACAATACCACTATCACTAATATAAGCGCTAATACACCTGCATCTTGAGCACCCTTCATAGCACTGTGGAGCTCATCATAAGCCAGTGCCGCCTCTCCGGTAATGCGCATTTTTACAGATGCATTATGCGATATTCCAAGAACCGCAGCCGCTTCACGTGCAGCTACTAAAGCGGCTTCAGCAGCAAATAATTGTGTATAGTCTTGTCTGGGCCTCGCTAATACCAATTCTTGATAATGGTCAACTTGTTGTACCCCCCCCAACAGTGCTTGCCATGACAATGCATGCGGTGTCCCTGCAAATCTGGCATTCAATGCCGTGCTTACACCCCTGAAAACGGCATCAAGATCTAAGTCCCTTCCTTTATTGATTTCATTGACAGCTTCTGTTAACACCGATGCAAAAGCACCCAATGTCAGATTCTTCGCCAAACGTGCAATCAATGGTTGTGCAGAAGCAAGCTGGTCAGTAATTTTTTCTAACTCGACCACATCTTTATACAGCAAACCATTCTTCTCAAAAAAAGGATCGCCACTTAAATAATTCACCTCATAAAAATGCGCCTTATCTTTCTGTAAATTACCAGCCAAGCGTTTCGCAGCCTCATGGGCCTGCTCTGGTGTAGGTGCATCCACCACCAGAAGCAATGCGTCTTCATATTGCGGGAAAGCTTCCTTATAACGTTTGTGATTGATACGGAAAGGAACATCCTCAGAAAGCATGTCCGTTGTATCTGTATGTATACCCAGATTTGTTGCAGTATAGGTCAAACTCAAACCAGCAATAACTATTGCCGTTATGATGACCCAAATAGCGTGCTGATAGGAAAACGCAGCCCAGCGGACGAAAAAGCGACTACCTGAGCGACCAGCAACTCCCACAGAGAATTTCCTTCTAAATTAGAGACAAATGCAATTATTCATTTTGTTCTGCTTCAGAAATTTTGATATTCAACATATCTATTAATGATTGAAATCCTTCCCGTTGCATAATTGAACGATATTCACTTCGCTTAATTGCCAAGTCACTTACTCCATCAAACAAAATATTGATAATGACCCAATGGCCATCATGGCTATACAAAACGTAATCAAAATTAACGCTGCCGCCATCGCCGGTAATCAGCCGACTACGAACCAGCTTCTGGTCTCCAGCCAAATCACGTTCCTCCAGCAATTCAAACTGTTCACCACTATATGACTTAAACCGCCCTGCATAAGTCGCAACACTTAACAGACGAAATGTTTCAACAATCAAATCTTGTTGTGATTGATCTAATTGACGCCACAACGTAGCACCAAGAATAGTTTTAATTATCAATTTAATGTCATGCGTCTGATCGATCACTGGCGACAAAAAAGCTATCCGTTCTTCAAAATCTAATTGTTCGCCCTTGCGCATTGCCTGAATCAAAGACCTCTGAAGATGCTCTACAACAGCTTGTGCGTTATCTGACTGCAGTTCATCTGTCTCGGCCGCGTTAACCGCTGACATTACAACGCATAGCAATAACGCCATCAAACCCATCTGAAACCACAACCAATGAAATTTTCTAATAACTTGTTTTACTTTCATATTGACGGCCTTTCCAACGAGCACGTTCGCCACGCCAGTAACGTATTGCAGAAGTCCACGTCATGGCAAGGTATAACGTGCCAATAAATGGTAATGACAATACCCAGAATAACGAACGTTGATAATAAATTAGAGTCGGACTATATGCAAAAAACATAGCCACCCATGTTAATGCGCTGATCATATAAGTGTTCTGATTTGGCAACAGCAGAAAAATAAACGGCGCGACCCAACTCATCGAAAGCATTATAACGGTACATAGAATGAGCAACATTAAAGAATAGTTAAGCTGAGTATACGCCGTACGTGCCACCATCTCCCATATTGAATACAATGAAAGATAACCACGATGACTCTGTGCAGCATGACTTAATCCTACCCATATTTTGTTGCCGGCATTTTTTATGTGTGTCGCCAAAGTACAATCATCTATCATCGCATTGTGGAGACTTTTGAAAGCCCCCACCGAATGCAATGCCTGTGTTTTGACCAAAATACAACCGCCCGCAGCAGCAGCCAAACGAGAAGTGGGCTTATTTGCCAGACCGAATGGATACAACAACTTAAAGAAAAAAATAAATGCGGGCATTAGAAAACGCTCGATAACGTTATCTAATGAAGGGGCTGCCATCAGCGATACCAAAGCACGTTGTTCGGTTTCGAGTTTATCTCGAATAGTCGCAATAGTACCGGGCGACAATGCAATATCAGCGTCAAGTAATAATGTATAAGGGGTTTTTACCTTACGCAAACCCTGTTCGAGCGCCCAAAGTTTACCACTCCAACCGGGCAGAGGCGCCGTTCCGCTTATCACTTTAGCACCTTTCTTACGAGCCAATTGTGCAGTCTCATCTGTAGATTGATCATCGATTACGATGATCTCTATACCATCACCTTGAATTTTGACTGTATCAATTGTGTGTTGAATAAACTGCGCTTCATTACGCGCAGGTATCAACACTGTAATATCGTTCAACTGACGACCGGACCGGATCGCAACTGCCGGTTCAATATTTTCGCGGACACTTGCAGGACGCCAGGGCAACAACAATATTGACCACCAGCATATAGCGCCAATTACCGCGCACCCCAGCCCAACACTAAAAAGTAAATCGGGAAAAAGATAACCCATTATCTACGCTCAAAGACGCTGGCGTAAAACAGCATCAATAATGCATCACCTTCTTGCTATTTGTTCGAAACAGTTACAGGTATATCAGACAATTTTTCGTCTTTTTTGTCTTCTTGAGAGATCCATTGTGGCATCGGTTCCGCAACCATCTCCCCTGTTGTTTTAGGTCCCTTAACGGCTGTTACAAATGCTTTCCAAGGGTGGCGCATGGTATCTTCAACTGCTGTTGCCTCATATCCACAATGCGCCATACACTGAGCACACTTTGGATTTTGAGCATTACCATATTTCTCCCACGGGGTTGTATCAAGTAATTCTTGAAAGGTTTCAACATAACCTTCGTCAGCCAACAAATAACATGGCTTTTGCCAACCGAACACATTTCGTGTCGGGTTGCCCCATGGCGTACACTTGTAGTTCTGGTTCCCTGCCAAAAAATCCAGATAAAGCGCAGAATGATTAAGCCGCCACTTTCGTTTAAGCTTTTTACCTAATTCAAAAATTCCTCTGAACAGTTTCTTGGTATCCGCACCCTTTATAAATACATCTTGTTTTGGAGCATGTTCATAACTGAATCCTGGTGCAATTGTGGCGCCCTCTACACCAAGCTCCATAGCATAGTCGAGAAATTCAACAACGTCATCAGGTGTTTCTCCCTGAAACAGGGTGCAATTAACGGTAACTCTGAACCCCTTGTCGAGCGCTAGCTTAATAGCCTCAACCGCTCGATCAAACACCCCATCTTGGCAAACTGAGGCATCATGCCTTTCCTTCATTCCATCCAGATGTACTGAAAACGTCAAGTATGGCGATGGTTTATAATCATCCATCCTTTTTTTGAGCAACAATGCATTAGTACACAGATAGACGTACTTTTTTCGTTTAATAATGCCTTCAACAATTTGGGGCATTTCTTTGTGCAGCAGCGGCTCTCCACCAGGAATTGAAACCATTGGGGCACCACATTCGTCAACGGCCTGCATACATTCCTCGTAAGACAAACGCTTGTCCAAAATATCTTCTGGGTGCGCTATTTTTCCACAACCAGCACATGCTAAATTACAACGAAATAACGGCTCCAGCATCAGCACCAAAGGATATTTTTTAACACCCTTAATCTTTTGCTTAATTAAATAACTGCCTACCGCTATCTGTTGACGTAAAGGTACTCCCATGGGCAAAACCCTCCAATAACTTATATTTTCCGCTTTAGCACTTAAATCACACACCAAGCGCTTATAGCTTATAATTTATTAAAAAATTGATCATATTCCATTCAATCAATCATCGATCAATTAACAATTAATAACAATTGATTTTGAATCAGTTCAAAACTCAATTATCCAATCTGCTGAATTATATCGTAATATATCTGCCTTATAGTCGAACACTGAAACTCAGACTATGCAGCAACAATCACTACCCAGACAAAAAGCCGACAAATAACAATCAGTTATCGAGACAACCCTCTAATTTTTATATACAAGGTACATTTTGTATAAAAACAACACTTTTTGCACTGTCACCTATTGCAAGATTTTACTCATCTTCATGTACCTACATGAATGCCATTCCCGTCGAATTAGCAATGACCCATTCAGTATATGCAATCCCCGAGATTTACCGAGATGAATTGACACCGTCTGTCGAAAGACTGTACTAGAATTCCACACCCAATGTACGCAATGTCTCTCTGGTCAATTCGCCACTCGCAAGATTATTATCCTGCTGAAATTGTTTTATGGCCGCTACTGTTCTGGGTCCGCTCACACCATCAACCGGCCCTGGGTTGTAACCCGCTCGAGCGAGAGCTTGCTGAACACGGCGAATCAAATCCGGGCTAACGACAACAATATCCTCTGCACCTTCATACACTTCAGCGACCGGCTCAACAGCTGTTTCTTCAAGCACCCCAGTAATATCTTCATGCATCTCTCTCATCTCATCCTGGGAATCCGCCACACTTTCCTCCATGAAGGAAATCATCTCATTCGCAGCTTCAGTTGATTTTTCTTCCACCTCAGCAGCTTCATTAAACACAGATTCAGTTAATTGATCTACTCCTAGCTCCACCGAATTCAACTGCTCATCCAAATTAATGTCACTTGAAGGTTGAATAGCCTCTATACTCTCTTCGTCTACGTCATAGACTGGTGCTGGTGCATCCAAAACAGTCTCTTTACCCTGAGTTGCATTTTCTTCTGATTCTTCACCACAGCCCGATAACATTCCAACGATACACAGTAGAGAAACATATACCAACGATACTCCAACCTTTCTCAGCTCCATCACCCCTCCAATTATTAACTGTATAAACAATTTAAGATTTTAATTATTATTTGATCCGAACCGGTCAAATATTTTGTGCTCTATCAGATTAGACTTTAATTTTTCTCACGTCAAATTACCGATAATCGTTTCAATCAAGACAGTACTCAATATGCAACCCCTCCCCTTCTCCCATAGCCATAAAAAGCATATATGCTTAGTCGGTGGCGGGCACGCGCACTTGACCGCTATTAAACAGTTGGCCACACTATCGATTCCTGACATTTGTATCACGCTAATTAGTACCGATAGATTCACATCGTATTCCGGAATGTTGCCCGGCTTGCTTGCCGGTCATTACTTATTTGAAGACTGCCATATCGACTTGCGTAATCTTTGCCAAAATAATGGCGTACAATTTACCCAAAAACAAGTTAAACAAATCAAGCCAAACTCAAATCTTATAGAGTGCATTCAATCCTCGCCGATTAGATATGACTATCTGTCAATAAACATTGGCTCACGACCTGCCATAAGCACCATTCGCGGGGCAAAACAATATGGCCAGCCTATAAAGCCGGCAAAAAGATTTTTGTGCAAATGGCATCATTGGCTAGCATCTCGACCCCATTCAAATCACACGCAACAAATAGTAATAGTTGGCTGTGGTGCAGCAGGCATTGAAACACTACTTTCTTTGCACCATTGCTGGCAAAATACTTCATCAAGGAAAGCCAAATTCACATTAGTATGCGCAGAAAAAACAATTCTACCGACACACAATTTTTCTATTCAGCAATTCTTTCAACAGTATTTACAATCCCATGAAATAACAATCGAATACGGCCGAGTTAAAGCGATAGACGAACGCCAACTACACCTTCAAAACGGCCTTACAATAGACTATGATTTTACGGTTTGGTCGACCCATGCTGATGCATATCAATGGCCGGGCATAAGTGGATTACAATGCGATCAGCATGGATTCATAGAAATTGATCGATATCTACGAAGCCTTTCTCATTCAAATATTTTCGCATCGGGCGATTGCGCTAGATTTATGCCACAAAAATTACCAAAATCCGGAGTTTTTGCAGTACGTCAAGGGCCAACACTCCTCAAAAATCTGGTTGCCGCATGTAGAAATCAGTCACTCGTTCCTTTTCAACCAAAAAAACATTCCTTGAGTTTATTAACCATGGGTAAAAAATACGCTGCCGCTTCTCGAGGTGCTATCTTCGTTCACGGGTCGTGGGTTTGGTACTGGAAAAATCACATTGACCAACAATTTATTAATAGCCTTAAGTAACAGCACACCTCAACCAACATATTGATATATAATTAAGTTTTATATCGTAATAATACAAATGCGGTAGAATTACACTAATTTTCTGTAGTAAATATAAAACCGCTTGCTAATTTATCTAACAAATACCATTTGCGCAATTCGCATAATTGTTGTTTTGGCGCAACAGCAGATGAATATTGCCTTGACAGGAAAAACCACCTTATATAAGCTGCGTTTTGGTCGAATACGACCTTTTATTCACATAATATTAAGAAAAATGTCACCATTTGAATAGCGATTTGCATATCAGCAAATAAATTTTGAAGCTATATTAATCAAAGCTGACATGCACAGAACACGCACTTCCTTGCTAAGGAAAGCAAGATGAAAAGTACAAGTTATATTACTTCGAGGGGAAGATCTTGAGTTCGACAATAGCCAAGTTGAACGCTCCGCTAACGCAAGCGTTTGATTTTCAGCCTTCAAGCGAATTATTACCGACACCGACTCGCAATACGCTTACGCAACGTTTGGCAGGATTTGACACCCTGACAAATGCGTTGGAGTATGCTGCACAGGGAAATACCGGATATAACTTCTATGACGCAAAAGGTCGTTTGCGGTCAGTATTACCTTACAGCTCACTCAGAAACAAAGCGCGCGCATTAGCACAACATCTTGCCGGATTTAATTTGGATCGCGGTAGTCGAGTTGCTATCATTGCTGACACATCGCCTGAATTTATTGAGTTATTTTTTGCCTGCCGCTATGCTGGGCTTGCGCCATTCGCCATGCCTGTCCCGGTTAACCTGGGAAGTCATGGCGTTTATGTCCAACAACTTAAAGGAATGCTGGATAGCAGTCATGCAAGTCTGGCTTTTGCAAATTTAGACTACATCAATTTCCTGAATGAAGCTGCAAAAAAATCAGCAACATTGAAATGGATTGGAACCGCAGATCAACTGGAGGAATTGCCCGCACAAGAAATTGAGCCGCAATCAAATCAACCGGATGAAGTAGCTTATTTGCAATTCACCTCGGGCAGTACACGTATGCCACGTGGGGTAGTCATTACAGAGCATGCACTGATGTGCAATCTGCAAGGTATTGTCAGAAACGGTTTAGAAATAAGGCCTGGCGATCGCTCTGCATCCTGGTTGCCTTTCTATCATGACATGGGGTTAGTGGGTTTAGTTCTGGCACCGATGGTCACACAGCTTTCGGTTGATTATTTAGCAACACGAGATTTTGCAATTCGACCATTACAATGGCTAAGACTTATTAGCCGCAATCGATGTACAGTAGCGTTCAGCCAGCCTTTCGGGCTTAAATTGTGCACCATGCGCGTACGAGAATCGGATTTACAGGACCTAGATTTAAGTTGCTGGCGTGCTGCAGGTATCGGTGCAGAAATGATTCGCCCGGAAACATTAAGGAATTTTGCTGAGAAATTTTCTTCAGCTGGCTTTAATTCAAGTGCTTTCCTGCCCTGCTATGGCTTAGCCGAATCAACGCTGGCAGTCACCTTTTCAAAAATTGGAAACGGGTTTGATAGCATACAAATTGACAGCAAAACGCTTATCGATCAGCGAATGGCCGTTAAATTACAAGCTGAAGGCCGTAAATATAACGAGTTTGTCAATTGTGGACGCCCGCTTCCAGGTCACATTGTCAAGATTGTCGATGAAAATGGTCAGCAGTTAGCAGAAAACAAAGTTGGCAGTGTTTTAGTCCAGGGCGCAAGCATTATGACGGGATACTACAATAATCCGGAAGAAACACAAAAAGCCCTAAAACCAAACAATTGGTTAGATACAGGCGATATCGGGTTTTTATATGAAGGCGACTTATATATCACTGGTCGGCGCACAGATGTCATCATTGTAAATGGGCGTAATATTCGTGCCCAAGATATTGAAGAACTTGCAGAACAACAACCTGAAGTTAGATCCAGAGAGGCATCTGCATTTGGTGTTAATGATGCTGACGGAACCACGACAATTGTATTGGTTATCGAGTGCCGGTTAACCGCAATATCAGAGCGCCACTCATTAATAAAACGATTGCAACAACTGGTTTATATGGCCTTTGGTGTGAGTTGTATAGTAGAACTCGTACCGCCACATACTTTGCCGAGAACGTCCTCCGGCAAATTATCTCGTTTTGCGGCACGCCAGGGTTATATACAGCGTACAAATCTTAATAATGAACTATCTGTGGTTGAATCAGGAGATCGTTAGTCCGTCATGCGAGAACCAGTAGCGGTAACAGGTGCTACTGGTTTCATCGGTTATCGATTAGCTCATCAACTTGCCAGTGAAGGCTGGCAAGTCAAAGCACTTACAAGAAAAAAAAAAGCAGATACCGAGTCAACTATAGAGTGGATTCATGGGGATTTGGACAATCAATCAGCGCTAAATGCACTGACACAGAATGTTTCATCAATTGTCCATTGTGCCGGCTCAGTTAGAGGGCGTTCATTTGAAGAATTTGTACGTACCAACGTAACTGGAACAAAGAATCTACTTGATGCCGCAACCCGGCAAAACAAAATCCCGCGTTTTCTGCATATTTCCTCCCTTGCAGCCAAGCATCCGGAGCTTTCTTGGTATGCTGAAAGCAAACGCCTGGCTGAACACCAAGTTATTCACCATTCAACTCACTTATCATGGACAATCTTTAGACCAACAGCAGTCTATGGTCCAGGTGACAAAGAACTCAAACCACTTTTTAAAGCGACACGTAAAGGAATACTCCCGGTTGTAGGACAATTAAACAACCGATTTGGTCTTATTCATGTAGACGACTTAGTGAACGCCATCCGTCTTTGGCTGAATTCAAAAACGCCGTGTAACGACATTTTTGAATTGGATGACGGCACTCCTGATGGCTACAGCTTTGAAACTCTCGCAGAATTGGCACAAGAAGTTTGGAAAAAACCAGTTCGCTGTATTATGATTCCACATGCTTTAATTAAAGCCACAGCACTATTGAATCTCGGGATGGCACAATTATTTAACTACTCTCCCATGTTAACACCCGGAAAAGTTAAAGAACTGCAATACCATGACTGGGTATGCGATAATACATCTTTAATTCGAGCACTTCCAGGGTGGCGGCCAGGCATGCGTTTGCGCGAAACGTTACCCTCCATTGTTTAACAGGGAGTTTCAGGAGCACTATTGATTTATGAATGAAAGTAACTACGATGAAATCATGCAATTATTGTGTGATCGCCTCAACAGCTTAACGAATTCAGAGGCCACTGTTACGCCTGAAACCAATCTTATCAGCGAGCTCTCAATTGATTCTATTAAGCTGCTCAATCTAATTATGGAAATTGAAGATACATTTGATATTTCTATACCTATCAACGCGTTGGCCGATGTGCAAACAGTTGATGAACTTGCGGGTCTTATCTCAAGAATCAAATCCACTCATTAAATGAACTTATTAGAAAAACTAGATGCGGCAGCTGCTGCGAGAAAAGCGATGTTGCCTGACGGTGTGGGCGCATTTGGAATTCCCATAGAGGAAGTATATTCTGCAACGGAAGCAAAAATTGGCGAGCGCCGTGTGCTTTTGCTTGGAACCAACAATTATCTCGGTTTAACCTTCGCACCCGAATGTATCGAAGCAGCCCACCAAGCGCTCAACCACGAAGGAACGGGTACTACCGGCTCAAGAATGGCCAATGGCAGTTATTATGGCCACCGAGCACTTGAGCAAGAGTTTGCGGATTTTTATCAATGCTCTGCAGGCATCGTATTTACTACGGGCTATCAGGCTAACTTGGGAACAATTTCTGGCTTAGTAGGTCGCGGTGATACCGTACTCATTGATGGCGATTCTCATGCCAGTATTTACGATGGTTGTATTTTAAGCGGCGCCGAGATTATTCGCTTTAAACATAATGATATGGCCGACATGGAAAAACGGCTGCGACGCTTAGGCAATCGAACCGAAACAACGTTAATCATCGTTGAGGGCATATACAGCATGTTGGGCGACCAAGCCCCTCTGGCGGAAATTGTACGTCTCAAAAATAAGTACAACTGTACCTTATTACTGGATGAGGCACATTCGCTAGGTGTTCTAGGCGAAACGGGACAAGGGCTGGTAGAAAAAACGGGACTACTGAATGAAGTAGATTTTATTACAGGCACATTCAGCAAGAGCCTATGCAGTATTGGCGGTTTTTGTGTTAGCAACCATTCACAACTCGACCAACTACGCTTTGTGAGCCACCCTTATATTTTTACAGCATCCCCCTCACCCGCAACTATTGCGTCAACACGTGCCGCATTAGCATTATTAAAGAACGGCGATAATTTGCGCAAGCAACTCTGGAAAAATTGCTCTCAGCTTTATGAACGCCTCAAAACAGCGGGCTACGAACTGGGACCAGAGCCGGGTCCAGTTATTGCTGCAATACTAGACAACCCTAAACAAGCACTACAAATCTGGCAGAGTTTGTTAGAGCACAATATTTATGTCAATCTAATTTTACCGCCTGCCGCACCGGATGGAAAATCTCTAGTACGCTGCAGTGTCAATGCGGCCCATACAACCGAACAAATGACCTACGTTGGCGATACATTTGCCAAATTGTATCAACAAATACTGGAACATTGATAAACATCACCGCCCTGCATGATCAATTCGAACGCAAGCTAATTACCGGCCAGCCATTACTTTCAGCATGTTTCTTTAATGTATCGTCAGGGTCTACCGCAACCGGATGCGTAACCTTATTTAATAACGGCAAATCATTCAATGAGTCGCTATAAAACCAGCTTTGTAGAAAAGATAACCAAGTCAAATTGTGCTTATTCAGCCAATCTTCCAAACGTTTGATTTTGCCTTCCCTGAAGCTGGGAGTACCTGTAACTTTACCGGTAAACTCGCCATCCCGCTCTTCAGGATCTGTCGCAATTAAATGTTCAATTCCCAATGCGGCTGAGATGGGCTGGGTTACAAAACTATTTGTTGCAGTAATAATTATGCACAAATCGCCATCTAATCTATGTTTCTCAATAAGCGCTCTCGCGCCTGGCGCGATCAACGGCTTGATTTTCTTACCCATAAACTCACGCCGCCATTCTTCAAGCTGATTTCTTGGATGCCTTGATAACGGCTTTAGCTGAAAATCCAAGAACTCATGAATGTCTAAAGTCCCGGTTTTATATTGCTCATAAAATTCCAGGTTTTTTGCTTCGTGCAATTCGCGATCAAGTGCTTTTTTCTCGATTAAAAATTGCGCCCACTCAAAATCGCTATCACCTGCGATTAAAGTATTATCTAGATCAAATAATGCAAGCTTCATGATTGTTTAGTTTCTAAGATATGCCTTGCAGCAGTTTTTTTAATAATGGAATGGTTATTTGTTTTTGATGCGTTAAAGAATAGCGATCAAGTGCATCCAATATTACCATCAATGATGGTAAATCGCGCTGACTATGCCGCAACAGGTATTTGCAAATAGCTTCCTGTAACTCAAATCCACGCTCATTTGCATGTTGCTGCAATACTTCTATTTTTTCTTCTTCAGTTATTTCGTGTATCTGATAAACCAGCCCCCACCCTAAACGGGTAACCAGGTCCTGCCTTAAATCGAGTTGCGCTGGTGCTGAAGAACCACTCACCAATAAAAGAGTTTGTCCGTTGTCTCGCAATTCGTTATAAATATTGAATAATTCAATCTGCGCGCTTGCATCCAACTGCTCCACATCGTCAACAGCAACACATCCTAAATTATCGTTCAATTGAAATGTCAAACCGAATTTACCAAGACAATAATGAGCGGCAAATTGTTTCTGCATGAAATGCTCGACTACTGCTTGTAACAAATGACTTTTACCGCATCCAGACTTACCCCAAACATATATAAAACGCTCTTTCTCTTGTCGAAAAAGCATTCTTCTAAGCGTATGCAGCAATTCGTGATTACGTCCAGGCACAAAATTAGTCAAGCTTGGAGAAGCCTTGGGCCTAATATCAAGTAATAGCTGTGTCATCGGCAGGCAAACCATTGTTATTCATATTAAATCACGGCAATACAACAAGATCAATCGATACTGAAAATAGTCATAATGAATAGTGCCTACGACTATCCTCGTCAAATGGTACCGCTCGTTTCATGCACCCATAAAAGTAATAACCATCAAAGTGAGGTCGGTACCTTTCACACTCATGTGTACATTTATCTCTTAATTATAGAATAGGTTTATTTTCTAATATCGTGCAAATTCATTTAACTTGAATGGATACACCGCACAGAATGATGTATCCATCGCGCGTTGCCGAAACCCAGTCAACACATATCCAGTAAACAATCCAACGAAAACAATTAATCGCCATACCACAGTACTCAGGGGTTCACAAAAATCAGGAATTTCGTTGAGATACAGCATTTAACAAACCAATACCCAGAAATGCCATGATGATTGAAATGAATGGATTCAACAGATTGAGCAAAGCATAGGGTGCGTATTCCAATGTTGAGATGCCCAGCGTTGCGGTATAAAACGTACCTGAAGTTGTCCATGGAATAAGTGCGGTTGTTAACGTTGCACCTTCCTCCACTGAACGAGACAAAATCGCTTTATCTACACCTTTTTCATCATATGTATCCTTAAATAACTGACCATTCAATATTATCGATATATATGCTTCCCCCATAGCCAGATTACAGGCAAATCCTGAAGCGATAGTCGCAGCAATGAGTGCGCTTATGCGCTTGATGCGTTCAATCATATTGACCAACATTACCCGCAGAAATCCAGCGTGGTGCAAAATGCCACCTAATGCCAAAGCCATAATCGACAATAACATTGTCCATGCCATACTGTATATTCCACCGCGACCCAGGAGTGAATCTAGGCTCGCAATACCCGTCGTACCTGCAGTATTAATCCAAAGTGCATTCAGAACATCAATGGCACTTTTTCCCTGATAAAAAATTGCTATGAGTATGGCAAGTATAATCCCGACAGTCATACTCACTTCCGGCGCATATCGCTTCGCACACAGAACGAACATGACAATAAGCGGCAGCAGCGTGATCAATGGATTTAGCTGGTATATATTTGCTAGAGCCAATCTGATTATTTGACTGGCATCCTCGACAGATCTTCCAGATTGCAATGTATCCGTATATTGCAATCCAATTAGCGAAAATAAACAGAGTACGATAATGAACGTAGGTACAGTTGTATACAGCATTGAATGGATGTGACGATAAAGACTGGTGCCAGCACTGATTGCTGCCAAATTCGTCGTGTCAGATATCGGAGATATCTTATCACCGAAGGTTGCGCCCGAAATAATCATACCTGCGACTATCGACAACGGAATACCCATTGTCTCACCAATACTCATGAGCACAACACCAACAGTTCCAACGGTGCCCCATGCCGTACCTGTTGCCACCGACATTAAACTGCACAAAATCAGTCCAATCGGCAAAAAAATCACTGGATTCAAAACATTTAAGCCATAGTACAGTAAGCTGGCGATCGTGCCGCTTTGCATGTAACTAGCGATAATCATACCAATCAGAAAAAAAATATACAGTGCAGGCAGTGCCTTATGAATACTACTATTCATCATTTCCCGAATGGCAGCGAAAGAATAACCCAGCCTGGATGCTTGAACTACACTCCAAACCAGCGCCAAAAAAAGAAGCGTATGCAGACTGATCTGAAACACAAACAAACCAAGCGATATCAGTAAGAATACCCCTAAGAAACAAATTATGGCATGAACCAGTCCAGGTGATTGTGAGTGATTTATAATCGTACTGCACTGCACTTCGTCATGTGTTGTTTTTTTTTGTATCCGCACCACGTCATTTATCCAAAAATTCTTCAAACAAGGCAACATATCTATCATTGCAGCTTGTAAGAAACTGTACGCAAAAAATCATGTGTCCTGGATAGTTACCTGCATAGCTGCCACGCAATTCCGTGGAACATCGCCTAAAGACAGTCATTTCTCAATTGAAAAACCAGGCAACCAATCGGTTTAAAAAAATTTGACTAATCTATTACCAGAGTCATGCTATTGAACGAATGCCAATAAAAATCAACCAGAAACCAGAATCCGTTTTATCAATTAATTGTTGTAAGTACTGTGTATTTAGTGGCAAGATAATATCACCGAACTTTCGTTACACTTCATTTATCCAAGAATTATGAAAGCGAAGTCGTTTTTTGATCATCCCATCAGAACAGATATGCATACAATCAAATACCTGCACCCAATAATCGGTTTAATATTGCTGTTAAATGCGAATACTCTTCTTGCTTCCTCAATTTGCGGTGATTTTTCGGAAATATATAATGGACCCTTTGATTTTAGGGATCCAAGTGTTAGCGAAAGACTAAAAGTCGTAGAAGCACACCATTTTACCAAAAAAGTAGAGCAGCTCATCGCCGGCGAATCCACTTCAAGAATTGGTGGCGACCTTGCCTTCGTTTTAAATATTTTTCCCAGCCATCATCGCGCATTAAACGCGATGAGCAGACTCTCATTAAAGGAAAAAACACCCAAACCAGATGGCGCACGTTACTCGGTACTGTGTTATTTTGACAGAGCTGTTCGTTTCAAACCTGATGACGCCATGGTGCGCAGCCTTTTTAGCAGCCATTTAGTCAAAATTAACAAAATAAATCTGGCCTTGGAACAGCTTATATTTGCGGCCGATATTGAGCCGGACAACCCAACTATTCACTATAACCTAGGGTTGCTTTATCTGAAGACAAAAGACTACGACAATGCCGTACGTTTTGCAAAAAAAGCTTACTCGCACAACTTTCCGCTGCCGGGACTCAAGAAAAAACTGATCAGACTCGGCAAATGGAAATAACTTAAGACTTTGATCGCATCCACCTCGCAAACTGATTAATTTACAATCCAAACCCTTATAATCATTGTATTAACTCACCGGTATACTGGGCAAGTTAAATCTACCGCGTACATTTATGCATCTTTCTCCATCAAATATTATATTTTTGATCACGAATATAATTATTTGATATCTCATAACAATTTTATTATTTATTCAAAATTGGTCCAGTTTTTTAATAAATAGGCTGGACACTTACATTAAACGCCCCTATAATTTGATTATCTAATGGTTTCACTTAGAAATAAGCAAGTGAATTTTTAAAGTGCTGTTGTTGTTTTAATTTTCAACCAACACAGTAATTATCAGGATTAAATGTTATAAGTTTATTAATGAATTGAGGTTTTACTATGAAAATAGCCATAGAAAAGTATTTATTGCTAATACCTCACCTATTAATTGGCTTGTCAATGAGCAGTATTGTGTATGCTCAGGAAGGTAAAGCCGATCTTGATCACAAAACACTGGCTATTCAATATGAAAAAATAGCACAGGAAATGCTTGCTAAAGTGGGGCAGCAAAAAAATATCCTTAAAAACAAACCCAGCACCAGTTTCTTTGGGCGAGATGGGGAAAAAATAAAAAAACGGATAACTGCCAGAATCCATAGATATACAAAAGCTGCGGAAGAAGCGATGACTCAAGCGGATTTCCACTACAGAATGGCTCGAGAAGATTTCGAAATTGTTCCGAGACAATTAAAAGAAGAAATGAATAAAGTAGCGCAAATAGATACTTAAGTTGTGTTGACCATTATCAAGTGTTGTCCTCCCCCTTGCACCAGCTATCTAATTAGATAGCTGGTGCATTTTTACTACCGCCAGAATATCCGGCACCAATATTACCTCGGGTTTAAAATTCGGCGCCTTTATTCTTTCAATGAATCATGCTGATAAATCCAACGATTCAACAATAAACGGGCTGCAAGAATAATTTCAGATGCAGTCATACCCACTGGACCAGTGTTTTGTTTCACTAACTCTTCCGCAGCAGCGCCATGCAAATAAACAGCCAATACCAAAGCATCCTCCGGTTTTAGTTTTTGAGCAATCAATGCGCCGATAATGCCAGATAACACATCCCCAGTGCCTGCACTACTTAGACCGGGATTGCCGCTGGTATTAATAAAGCATGTGCCATCCGGTTTTGCACAAATACTGCCAGCACCTTTCAGTAATACAAAACAATTGAGTTTTGTCGATAAACGTATCGCGGCATCAAGACGACAACTTTGCACGATAGATACATCTGTATCCAGTAAACGTGCTGCCTCCATCGGATGCGGCGTCAAAATAGTGGCCGGCTCACGCCGTTTAAGTTGATTCGCCAACTCGTTATGAAACGCGATGTGATTTAACGCGTCCGCATCCAGAATCAGTGGCACATCACAACACAAAGCACTTTCCAGATATTTATAGGTTAATTCGTTCATATCCATCCCCGGGCCCACAACCAAGCAGTTAATCGAACTGAGCTCAAACAATTCTGCTGGTGTACGCATCATTAATTCTGGGGTTGTAAAATCAATATCCGGTACTGAGGACGCTAACATACCAAGATAAACACGCCCCGCACCAAGATGCAATGCCGCCCGTCCGGCAAGAATAGCGGCGCCAACCATGCCTGCATTGCCGCCCAGAATACCGACACTGCCAAAATCACCCTTATGGCTATTCGCTGGTCGAGGCGGTGGCAATAGCATTTGAACCATTTTCTGGTTAATTACCCACTTACGAGGCAACACCATAGCAGCAGGATCAAGTCCAAGATTGCAGACAAAAAGTTTACCGCTATATTGGGGACCGTATTGGGTTAATACGCCCGGCTTAAGACCGATAAACGTAACGGTAAATGCAGCACGAATCACAGCGCCATGAATCCCGCCGTCATCACCGCCTAGTCCGGATGGAATATCCAGGGCCAAAACCGGTTTTTGCATAGCATTCACCACATTAATCCAATCCAGATAATGACCCGCGACAGGACGGTCAGGCTGTAGGCCAATCCCAAACAAGCCGTCGATAACTAAATCCCACTGCAGATCATTAGGAATATCCATCTCAACAGAACCACACTGATCAAGCCAGCTTTGCCGGGCCTTTCTCGCATCCAGCGGCATACGCTCTAGATTGGCGTTGAACACAATTGTAACGATATGCCCCCATTGCTTAAGATAGCGCGCCGCGACAAATGCATCGCCACCATTATTACCGGGACCGGCTAACACCAAGATACGGCTAACGGGACTCGGAATACAATGTCGCTTAGCAATTTCTGCAGCCGCATAGCCTGCTTTCTCCATTAAATCCGGTGGGTTAGGCTGAGCAAATGCTATTTGCTCGACCCTGCGTATTTCCTCTGTCAAAAAAACCGGCTCTATCATGCTCATCATTCAAACTGTGTCTATGATCGGAAAATTATATTTCTCGTGTAGAATGTTAGATTTGATCAAACTCTTTCTATCAATCAATGCTTCGATTTAGTGGCGGTAGCGCACTTTCCGCATTCAGGCTGGAGAAACTTATCCATGCATGCAATGCATTGGATATTCAAGTGTCTCATATCCATTCAGAATATTGGTCTTTCTGTGCAGTCAACCAGGCATTGACTGAAGCCGAGACCACAATACTCGAACAATTACTCAATAGCCACTCCCCATACCAAGTCACACCGCATGAAGAATTTGCATTGGTCGTTCCTCGTCCGGGAACCATTTCGCCCTGGTCCAGCAAAGCTACAAACATTGCGCATCATTGTGGACTTAAAAGCATAAAACGCATTGAACGAGGTACAGCATATTATATTCAGACAAATCAATCCCTTTCCGTCGAACAACGACAATCCCTGCTAGGATTACTCCATGACCGCATGACTGAAATCACTTTGCATTCTTTTGATGCAACTGAGCAGTTATTCCAGCATTTTACACCACAACCCTTACGCGTTATCGATACAGAAACTGGTGGATTACCGGCACTGGAAACCGCGAATTCAGAAATGGGGCTTGCGCTGTCGGCCGATGAAATCGAATATTTGATGCAACACTTTGAGCACGCCCAACGCAATCCGACGGATGTTGAACTCATGATGTTCGCCCAGGCCAATTCAGAACACTGTCGCCATAAAATTTTCAACGCAGACTGGATTATAGATGGTCACAAACAAGATCGTTCACTGTTTGCTATGATTCGACATACACATCAACGAAACCCTCAGGGTACATTGGTAGCTTACGCGGACAATGCGAGCGTTATTGAAGGCGCCAAAATTGGGCGTTTTTATCCGGGGAAAAACCATCAATATCTGCACCAGCAGGAATTGACGCACTTACTCATGAAGGTAGAGACACACAACCACCCTACCGCTATTTCTCCCTATCCCGGTGCGGCCACAGGAGTGGGCGGTGAAATACGAGATGAAGGAGCAACCGGCCGTGGCGCCAAACCAAAGGCTGGCCTAGCGGGATTTTCAGTATCTAATTTAAATATCCCAGACTTCATGCAGCCATGGGAATACCACGACATTGATCAAAAAACAGTCTACGGTAAACCTGCACGCATTGCTTCAGCTTTACAGATTATGTTGGAAGGACCAATTGGCGGCGCCGCATTCAATAATGAATTCGGGCGTCCCAATCTAGCAGGGTATTTCCGCACCTTTGAGGAAAGTGTTGCCGGTGAAATACGCGGTTATCACAAACCGATTATGCTTGCAGGTGGCATCGGGCAGATCTCGGCAAAACATATCCAAAAAGAAACATTTCCACCCGGTACGCTATTGATCCAACTGGGTGGGCCGGGCATGTTGATTGGTCTTGGTGGCGGCGCAGCCTCAAGTATGGATACCGGCTCGAATACCGAGACGCTGGATTTTGATTCTGTTCAGCGCAGTAACCCCGAAATGCAACGGCGGGCACAGGAAGTTATTGATCGCTGCTGGCAGATGGAAAGAAACGGAGAGAAGAATCCGATTCTATTTATTCATGATGTTGGCGCTGGCGGCTTGTCAAATGCCTTTCCTGAATTAGTCAACGATTCTGACCGCGGTGGACAGTTTAATTTACGCTCAATACCGGTTGAAGAATCCGGCCTGTCGCCAATGCAAATCTGGAGCAATGAAGCGCAGGAACGTTACGTGCTAGCCATTTACCCGGAATCGCTCGGCCGCTTCCAGGAAATCTGTGAACGTGAACGCTGCCCTTTTGAAGTAGTTGGCGAAGCGATTGAGGAACCCCAGCTGGTTGTAGCGGATGAGCATCATCCCTCTGCGCCGCCACCCGTCGATATGCCGCTACCGGTATTACTCGGCAAGCCCCCCAAAATGACCCGAAATGTTGAACACAAAACCCGGCCGGTTACTGCATTTCATACCGACACGCTCGATATCAAGGAGGCAGCTTACCGGATTTTACGACTGCCAACCGTTGCCGACAAAACGTTTCTCATCAGTATTGGCGATCGCAGCATCGGTGGCTTAACGGCACGCGACCAAATGGTCGGGCCCTGGCAGGTACCCGTAGCCGATGTTGCCGTAACCTTAATGGGATATCAAACCTACTTTGGTGAAGCATTTGCAATCGGTGAACGCACACCGCTGGCTTTAATCAATCCAGCTGCGGCCGGTCGTATGGCGGTTGGAGAGGCCATTACCAATATTGCAGCAGCTTCTATTCAACAACTCAGCGATATCAAATTATCTGCGAACTGGATGGCCGCAGCCGGACACCCTGGCGAAGATGCCGGATTATACGATACCGTCCGCGCCGTTGCCATGAAACTCTGTCCACAACTGGGTATTAGCATTCCAGTAGGTAAGGACTCAATGTCAATGAAAACGACTTGGCAGGAAACCGATCAGCACACAGGAGAGACACGCGACAAAACGGTTATCGCACCGCTATCCCTCATCGTTTCGGCTTTCTCCAGGGTCAGCGAAGTACGCCGTACATTGACGCCACAATTACGTACCGACTGCGGTGAGACTGAACTGATTTTAATTGATCTCGGACAGGGGAAAAATCGCTTGGGTGGATCTGCACTGGCTCAGGTTTATAAGCAAATTGGTAATGCGACACCGGATATTGACGGCCAATCTGGTGCAGAAAAACTCAAAGCACTATTTACCGTCATTCAATTGCTAAACGCAGCCGATGCACTCCTAGCCTACCATGACCGCTCGGATGGCGGTTTGTTTGTAACATTATGTGAAATGGCATTTGCCGGTCACACCGGCATTACTGTTAATCTTGACCAGCTTTGTTTCGATTCGTTGTCTAACGATATTGACGGTGCGGAACTGCGTTCTGTACAGCTCAACGGTCGTTTTATGGAAAAGATTTTTGCTGCATTATTTAACGAAGAACTGGGTGTCGTCATACAAATTCGCCGCGCAAAACATGCCTTTGTGATGAACACCCTAGCAGAAGCCGGATTGCGTGACACAAGCTTTGTTATCGGCAGCCTCAATACAACGAACGACTTACGGTTTATGCGCAACAATAAACCCGTATTGATAGAAAAACGCGTTGATTTACACCGTGCTTGGTCAGCAACAACATTTCATATGCAGAAACTGCGTGATAACCCCATTTGTGCACAGCAAGAATATGACCGACTGCTCGATAGTGAGAATCCGGGCATACATACCGCGCTCAGTTTCAATCCGGAAGAAAATATTACCGCGCCGTTTATTCGACGGGGCCGTACACGCCCGACTGTAGCTATTTTACGTGAACAGGGCGTTAATGGTCATGTGGAAATGGCTGCAGCGTTCGACCGAGCAGGATTTGCCGCAATCGATGTCCATATGAGTGACATCATGGCGGGTAACACTCCACTTGATGCATTTAAGGGACTGGCTGCATGCGGCGGTTTTTCCTATGGTGACGTTCTGGGTGCCGGTGAAGGATGGGCAAAGACAATTTTATTCAATACACGCGCACGCGATGCATTTGAGGCATTTTTTCAACGTACAGATACGTTTGCACTCGGCGTGTGTAATGGCTGTCAAATGATGAGTCATCTTCATGAAATCATACCGGGCGCAGAACACTGGCCTCGTTTCGTACGCAATCACTCCGAACAGTTTGAAGCGCGTTTTGTCATGGTAGAAGTACAGGATAGTCCGTCGATATTATTCAAGCATATGGCGGGTAGCCGTATGCCTGTCGCCGTTGCACACGGCGAAGGGCGCACGGCATTCAACGATGATAGAGAGAAAGGCCACGAAACACTGGTCACACTACGATATATTGATAACTACGGGAATGTTACTGAGTCCTACCCCGATAACCCCAACGGCTC
>JAUIIB010000034.1 GCA_030431985.1 Gammaproteobacteria bacterium | reverse complement strand
GTTTCAGGTTTGTCTGGCGTTATGCCGAAAGTGACGATATTCTCGTGAAGTGCCAGTTGAATACCCTGTTGTACTGACTGTTTAAAAACAGTCGTGTCAACAATGACATGGTCGGAAGGCATGACCAGTAATATCGGGTCATCGCTTTGATGCAGTGCAGTAAGTGCCGCGATGGTCAATGCCGGTGCTGTATTGCGTCCGGTTGGCTCGAGTAGGATAGTGCCCTGTCGTCTCATAATGCGTAACTGTTCGGCGATCACAAAACGGTATTCCTCGTTGCAAACGACAATGGGGTCGGTAACATTGACACCGCTGATTCCATCAATGCGGCGGACTGTCGCTTGCAGCAATGAATCGTCGCTAACCAGCGTTAACAGTTGCTTGGGGTGCTTTTCGCGGGAAAGCGGCCACAAACGTGTACCTGAGCCCCCCGATAAAATAACGGGTATTAATGTGTGCATAGCGGTTTTCCATGAAATTCGCCGAGAGCGATGCGTAATTGTGTGTACAATTCACAAAATTTATTTGCCTTTAGCGGGTGATTCAGTGAGTTTTTCGGCCAGTATTGCAACAATTCTTTCGGCAGCCTTGCCGTCCCAAAGCTCGGGCCTGTGACATACTCTATGGGGATTATGCAGGATTTTTAACGTTTCATGAACAATTACATCCGGATCCGTTCCCGCCAACGTATTTGAACCTGCTTCAACAGTGATAGGACGCTCTGTATTTTCACGTATAGTGATACACGGCACGCCTAATGCAGTAGTTTCTTCCTGCAGTCCACCGCTATCCGTTAAAACTACGGCTGCATCTTTCCACAAATGAAGAAAAGACATGTACGCTTGCGGTCCAATCAGCGTGATATTGGGGCCAAGATCAATGGCATATTTATCGAGATACTGACGCGTTCGCGGATGAACTGGAAAAATAAGCGGTAATTCTCGGGCAATAGTTTTGAGTGCCAGGCTGATTTGTGTAAACGTAGTTTCGTTATCGACGTTACTGGGACGGTGCAGGGTGACAACGCCATAACGCTTGCCTGTGTCCGTATGCTTGGTTTTAAACGGCGATGTAGCAAGGTCGTCGGTGTTCATATGTGCCAGCTTTTCAACCTGAAAGAGCAAATTATCCACCATGACATGTCCGACGTTAAAAATAGTGCTATCCGGTTTGCCTTCGTGTTGTAAATGATGCATGCCGCTCGGCTCGGTGACAAAAAACCAGTCTGAAATGCTGTCTGTAACCAGGCGATTGATTTCCTCAGGCATGCGCATGTCACCACTACGTAAACCCGCTTCAACGTGTGCGACAGGGATTTGCAGTTTTTTGGCGACGATTGAACAGGCCAGCGTCGAATTGACATCGCCGACGACAAGTACGGCATCGGGTATGGCTTTTTGACAATATGCTTCGAACGCGGTCATGATTTTGGCAGTTTGCTGCGCATGAGTGCCGCCGCCGACGCCCATAAAGATGTCTGGTTGGGGGATGCCTAATTCCTCAAAAAAAACCGTATTCATTTCTGGATCGTAATGCTGTCCGGTATGAATGATCCGGTAAGTCAGCATTTGATGTGAATGCAGTGCACGCACAATGGGTGCGATTTTCATAAAATTGGGTCGCGCCCCGGCGACGAGATAAAGTGTTCTTTGCATGGCATATACAGCGCACGGATAAGCTAACGTGCGGAATAGGAAATTATACGGCGTATTCTAATAGATTTTATTTGTCGGTTAAGTCGAATTTATGACTTTTTTATAGGTCTTATTAACACGTATGCTAGTTTGGAACATTTTTATCGAAATTTACTTGCAATCTTTTTAAAGATGAATATAATTACGAATCATTCTCATTAACACCATTATTATTAGTTTGTTTTGTTTTTCTGGGTAGGTTTAAGTTGCATAACTTAATTGTTTTAGAGTTAGGTCATTAATCATGTATATTTGTGTATGTAAAGGAGTAACTGACAGTGCAATTCGGGAAGCCGTTAATAACGGCGCAGAACGGATGCGTGATTTGAAAAACTGTCTAGGTGTGACCGAGCAGTGCGGTGTTTGTGCATGTCATGCGAAAGAAGTATTAGAACAAGCGCGCAGCCAAAAGACTCCGATACAATTTCCGGCGCCTGAATCAGTGCCTGAATTAGCATATGGATATGGTGCCGGTATATAAACTACTGATTAGAAATAACTACCTGAGGAGAACAACAAACAATGAAAGGTAACGCTGAGATTATCCAATTGCTGAATCGCCAATTGCAACATGAGTTGACTGCAATCAATCAATATTTTTTGCATGCACGTATGTACAAAAACTGGGGCTTCGACAGTCTGGGAAAGCATGAGTACGATGAGTCGATCGAGGAAATGAAGCATGCTGACCAATTGATTGAGCGGATATTATTGCTTGAAGGCCTGCCCAATTTGCAAGAACTGGGTAAGCTCATGATTGGAGAAAAAGTTGAAGAGTGTGTGGCATGTGATTTAAAACTGGAGCAAATTTCACATGACACCTTAAAAAGTGCGATTGCCGCCTGTGAAGTGGAGAAAGACTATATTTCACGTGAGATTCTGGAAAGTATTCTGGAAGATACTGAAGAACATATCGATTGGCTGGAAACACAACTTGATGTAATGCAAAAGATCGGTATACAAAACTGGCTGCAAAGCCAGATGTAGTGTTTCGATTTACTAGAAATTCTTAGCAATTCGTGTATTGCATTTAAGCGGCAGGAGTAATCGTTTTACTAATGAGATGGAATGCTTCTCAAGTATTGAAAAGATAGGCACCATCGATAAACCCAGTTGTTTTTCTACAATATATCCATCGCGTGTCAAAAATGAATCGTTTGGCGGAAATAACGTGGAACTGTAACAATTTTAATCATCGCAATGATTCATATGACCCAAAAGCATCAGGATGGATTCAGATACTACTGCCGTTTTTATTTAAGCTGCTGTATTTTTTTGTGCTGTTTGCTGCTCGAGCACGCCGTTGCCCAGACTTCTGAAAATGAGCAGGTTGCAACAGCGAAACGTGCATACACTATTCCTGCAGGTTCGCTACTGGATGCATTGAACCGCTTTGCGCGGCAGGCGAAGATAGATTTGATTTATGATCCTGTTCTCTTGAAGGATATTAAAACGCAGGGTCTGGATGGAACATTTGATGTTGCTTCCGGTTTGAGTGCCTTGTTAGTGGGTAGCGAGCTCCGCTTTGTAGCACAGCCGGGAGGGTATGAAATTATAGCTGCATCATCTTCCAATGGTCTGGAAATAGCGGGAACGCAATCGGGTGACAAAGTGACAGTATTGCCCACCATCGAAATTGCCGCCAATAACACTGGCAGTTACGCAGCAACCAGCAGTGTGACCGCGACTAAAACGAATACGCTGCTACGTGATGTACCACAATCCATATCCGTTATCACGGAAGAGCTGATTAAAGATCAATCCATCCAGAGTCTCGGTGATGCCGTGCGCTATGTGCCGGGGGTGGGCGTATCGCAGGGTGAAGGGAATCGTGACGCGCTAATTTTCCGCGGTAACCGTTCGACGGGTGATTTTTTTCTAGATGGTGTACGTGATGACGTCGCCTTTTTTCGTGACTTGTATAACATCGAGCGCGTTGAAGTGTTGAAGGGCGCAAATGGTATGATTTTCGGGCGTGGCGGTTCGGGTGGTGTTGTTAACCGGGTCACCAAGCAGGCGACCTGGGATCCTGTCAATGAGGTATCTTTTCAGGGCGGGTCTTATAATCGAAAGCGTTTGACCGGAGATTTGGGTTATGCGTTGAATGACAAAGTCGCATTCCGTGTGAACGGACTCTTTGAAGATTCTGACAGTTTCCGAAGTGGTGTCGTGATGCGCCGCCGCGGCGTTTCTCCGACGGTAACCATAAAACCAACCAAGCGTACCAAAATTGTGTTGAATATGGAACGCTTCCATGACGACAGAACTGCAGACCGGGGTATCCCTTCGTTTATGGGTGGGCCCGCAAACGTCAAGCGATCGCTGTTTTTCGGCGACCCCAACCGCAGCCATTCAGACGCGGAAGTACTGTCTTTTAATTCACTGATTGAACATCGTTTTGATTTCGGCGTGACGTTACGTAACCGAACGAACTATGCCCAATACGACAAGTTTTACCAGAATGTATTTGCCAATAGTGCTGTTTTTTCTGATCGTGTATCGTTAGGGGCTTATAGCGACACGACTGACCGTGAGAATGTCTTCAACCAGACCGACTTGCTTTATTCACTAGATACAGGCCCTGTCAAGCATACATTGTTGGCTGGCATAGAAGTGGGGCAGCAGATTACCAGCAATGTCAGGCAAAGGGGGTTTTTTAATAATGATCCGAGAGGGGTAAGTATTCGTGTTCCTGTGAGTAATCCTGTGACCGATGTGCCAATTGCATTTATGACACGGGACGCAGATGCCGATAATCGCAGCGTTGTCAACATCACTTCACTTTACATACAGGATCAAATTGAACTGCTACCGCAATTGCACGCTATAGCTGGAGTACGATATGACCTGTTTGAAGTGGATTTTCGCAAACGCAACGGTGACGGCGCTCAGATCAAAACAACCGATCATTTGATTTCACCGCGTTTTGGCCTGATTTTCAAACCGATAGAGCCGCTTTCCTTTTATGCAAGTTATAGTCGGGCTTTTGTGCCAAGAGCCGGTGAACAGTTGACAGGAATTGTTGTTACAAGGGCGACACTTAAACCTGAAAAATTTACGACATTGGAAGCGGGTGTCAAGTGGGATATTTTTCCGGATTTGGCACTAACGGGCGCGGTATTCAGGCTGGACCGATCCAATGTAATTACCGTCGATCCCAACGACGCTTCAAGTACGTTTCTCGCTAAAGGGCAACGTACAAAAGGCGTTGAAATCGGGTTAAGCGGCCGTCTGACACAAAAGTGGAGCGTTATGGGGGGGTATGCCTATCAAGATGGTGAATTGACCAGTACACAATCGGCTGAAGCGGTGAAGGGTGCGACTGTGGCAGAGTTACCCCGTAATACTTTTTCCATGTGGAGCAGATACGATCTTACACCGCGGATTGGTGCCGCATTTGGTGTGATTTATCGAAGTTCGATGTTCGCAGGAGTGGACAATACCGTTGTCGTTCCTGATTTTACCCGTGTAGATGCAGCTTTATTTGCGCGATTGACTCATCACGTCCGCGCGCAAATTAATATCGAAAATATTTTCGATACCAAATATTTTGCGTCGGTTCATAACAACAACAATATCTCACCCGGTTCACCGATTGCGGTACGCGCTACTTTAGTCGCTAATTTCTAGATTTACAGGATGCTTATGATGATATGAATTAACCTATTTCTATAATAATAATTATTATCATTACTATTAGTGTTATTATTTTCTATAGCACGTTTTTTCTTTGGGGGAAATATTTATGTTTTTGAATGTTAGAGGGCTAATTTCGATTAGTGTATTATTGATTTTAATGGGTTTTTTGGGTCTTGCTGATCAAGACAGATTCGCGGCTCATGCCGCGATACTTGAATCGACGTCAAACACTGAAGCTGTGGATTCGGCGGTTGGTGCGTTTCAAGAAATCGGTACGTTAAGGAATGCGGATCCGGTTGATGGGAATGCTATACGCAGTGTTTATGTGAATTCCTTGCAGGCGATGGTACAGCAAGTTGACGCCGATCATGGCCTGACGCTAGATGGCGACCTTCTTGCGGCTATTGACGAAATCAACAGTGGCAATGAGACGTTTCTGGCTGTACAAGTGATTGATAAAACGCTGCAGCGTGTGTTTTATTTAACAATCTTGGATCGTGTAACGGCGGTTCGTGATGATTTTGAAACGGCTAGTACGGAGTCCTTAACTGCAACTTGGGATGAAGCTGAGGCAGCATTTGAGGCGATTCGTGGTACTGCGGCTAGAGATAACAAAGTCATTACCGCTGATCGGCAATCCATAGAAACCGGCAACAACCCAGCTTTGGACGTTCAGATTGCTGCGGCGTTTGCACGGGGCAGAACAGCCTTAAATAAGCAGAATCCGACCGAAGATCTGATCGAAATAAAAATTGCACGTCAGATTATCCGCCTGTCGCTGGTGCGTGCTTATTATATCGGCGTGTTGCGTGAAGTCGAAGGTATCGTCTCAAATCGTGATCGCGATATTGCTGAGGCCAGAGAAAAACAAAAAGAAGGCGAAATTTTTTACCGTATCCTTGAGGAATTCATTATTCGAGAAAATGCAACAGGTAGTGAATTCATTAAGGCGCAAATGACTGGAAACATTACGGATGTCGATGCTGATACTGTCGTTAGCGAATTGAGTAAAGGGTTTATCGGACGTGTGCGTGCCGAATTGTCAGCCAATGAATCCAGTATCTCAGACGATCGCGGGCGTGCGATGGAAGTCGCCGAAGAAGCATTACTGTACGCCGGTAATTTTTTGGATGATTTTGAGATACGCTTGGATTCTACATCGCGAGCTGCGTTAGAAAATGCGTTAAACGATTTAATAGTAGCAAGTAGCGCTTCAGATGCTGCAGGTGCTGAACAGGCGCGACAGCGTATAGAGGATCAGTTGATAGTATATGAAGAAACATTATCGATTATTTCGGAATATCAACCAACAACAAGCACACCTTTTGTCGATGCCGCAGTTTCAGCGTTCCAAGAGATAGGTTTGCTTCGCCGACAAAATCCAGTGGACGCGCAAGCGATCTTGGAAGCATACAATGGTGAGTTGCAGCAGTTAACACAGATTATTGACAGCCTTTATGGAACGTCTATGGATAGCGATGTACTGTCAGCCATAGACGATATCACAAGCGGTCAACCGGTAGCGCTCGCCGTACAGGCTATCGATAAGACTTTGCAGCGTGTTTTTGCGTTGACTATTTATAATCGCGTTACGTTTACGTTGAATAGATTCGCAGATTTGGCGATTCCTGAGTTGGAACTGGAATGGGATAGAGCCTATTCAGCATTTCAGGCGGTGATAGGTACTGCAGCCAGAGAAAATAAAGTATTGACGGCCGATCGGCAGGCAATTGAATCCGGTAGCAATCCGTTGCTGGATAGCCGCATAACCTTGGCATTTATTCAGGGTAAGGCAGTAATCAACGGCTCGGCAGCAGGCGAAGCCGACCAGCTGGCGATCGAGCGTGAAAGAATAATCGCGCCGCTGGCGCGGGGTTTCTTCATCGGTGTGCTGCGTGAAATTGAAGGTATTGTCGGCAACAGAGAACGTGACCTGGATGAGGCATTGGAGAAACAAGTCGAGGGTATTTATTTTTACAGAATTGTCGACTCGGCGCTTCGGTTGCATAGCCCGAGCAGTCATACACTGGTTCAATCACAATTGGATGGCAATGTGTTTGATGTCGACGCCGATCTCATGGTTAGCGAAATCAGTAAAGGGCTAATTGAATTAGTTACCATGGAGTTGACGAGAGTCGAGCAGTCACTGGGTACGGATCGAACGCAAGCCAGATTGGCTGCTGAGATTGCGGCGTTGTATACGGAAATCTTTTTGCCGGATCTCGGGTTGCGTTTGGATGCGACGAAACGTGTCAAAATTGAGAACGCATTGCAAGATTTGGTCGAAGCCAGTGAGAATAGCGATCAAGATAAAGCACAGACAGCACTGCAGACTTTAAACGATTTGATTTCGGACTATCAGAATGAATTGAGATAGCAAAAGTTAGACGTGTTACGCATTATCGTGTGGGTTGCTGCATGATAATGCGTTTTTTTTAAGCTCTTGGATGTGTAAGAAAGCCCACGAGAAAAACGATGAGGCTGGTCTAATCAATAACAAACCATGTCCGAGGATCCTAAATTAGGTACTGTCATATAAGAGAAGATTATTTATATCTTCGTTCTAGTTTCATTTTGGTCCATTAAAGATTGCCTGGGACCTTCTCATGACACCAAAATACCCCGCTCTGGTTGTGATTATATTTTGCTTAAAAATGGACTTAAGCGTTTACCCGAATATTGTAAAAAAACATTCAATGTTCGAATTTATGCGTTATGAAAAGCGGATGTCGGTACATCATGTACAGATTGACATCAAGTTTATGTGCTTTAAAGATGCTCAAGGCAATTGTATTAAACGGCTGCGATATAAAGCGATAAATGATGCAACACGGATCAGGACCTAAAAGTATACACAAAGCATACATAGGCGAATGCAATTTCAATCCCGCCACACTAAGACTCAATGGCAAAGTTGAACGTTCTCGTTTAACTGATAAAAAATAATTTTATCAATTGCTCTGAATTATCGGGATGATGTCGATTTACGCAAAAAAACTGGCCCCTTCTATAATTTCCATCGACCTAGTTTCGCTCACGGTGGGGAAACACTCTATGAAATGCTAAAAAACAAACTTGGTTTATAATGCATATTCGTCAATTTAGGTGCTGAGTCGCACAGCAGCTTTGTAACTAAGTCAGCATTCCATTTCAATTCAAAAATAAGAAAGAGATACATGAAAATGAATCATTTTCATAAGTTGGTGGCAAGTTCTGTAACATGTTTATTATTAATCTTCTGGGCGCCAGTTAATGCACAGTTGGTTGAGTGTACGCAAGTTGATCAAGGTGGGAACATCAGTGCTAGCGCAGTTGGAGGGTGCATAGCTAAAACGCTGCAGGAACAGATTGGTACAGGACACGGTAACAAATCCAAATATGGTTCTGCGGTTTATCTGATTAAGCGGGATCCGGCTCGATCAATCAGACGTGGTCGGCAGTTATTTCAACGCAAATTTTCAGCTGCAGAAGGCCAGGGTCCGCGTGTTAACGGTACGTCTACCGGCGATATTACGCATAGTCGCGCACTGGGTGCTGGGTTAAGCGATAGTTGTGCAAGCTGTCATGGCAGACCGCGCGGTGCGGCTGGGTATGGCGGTGTTGTTCAAACCAGACCTGATGGCCGGGATGCGCCGCATTTATTTGGTTTGGGTATCGTAGAACAACTGGCGGATGAGATGACCCGTGATTTGCGTAAAATTCGTAAGCAGGTTATTCGAATTGCTGCACGAACAGGTGCAATGACGACACGTCCACTGATTACAAAAGGGATTGATTTTGGGTCGATTACTGCAGATTCAGCTGGAAATGTCGACACTTCGCAAGTCGCAGGGGTCAATGAAAATTTACGCGTATTACCATTCTTTCATCAGGGAGGTACCGCATCGATCAGAGAATTTGTCATTGGTGCGCTAAATGATGAAATGGGGCTACAAGCGGTAGATCCGGTTTTATGCAAAGTGACGGATCCAGCCGATCCTAAGAAGAAAAAATCGCCTGCCGGTTTTGTTTATGACCCGGAACTTGATGATTTTGAGCGTCCCAAAGTTTGCGATATAAATGCTGATCCAGATGGTGATAATGTCTCTAATGAAATCGATGCTGCAGTGGTTGACCATATAGAGTTTTATCTTTTAAATTATTTTAAACCAGGACAATACCGGGTTACAAACAAGGCGCGGCATGGGCGTCAATTAATGGATGACATCGGGTGTACGACATGCCATACAGCTGATATGGTCATTGAGAAGGATCGGCGCGTTGCAGATGTTGAAACAAGATATAACCCGGAAAAGGGAATATTTAATCAACTTTACGCCACTGCTACGATGCTTACTACAGATGTAGATGATGGTGATAATTATCCGCTTGCTGTGCCCAATGAAGCGTCATTTACGGTTAAGAATATCTTTTCGGACTTTAAACGCCATGACTTGGGACCAAAATTTCATGAGCGTGATTGGGACGGCACCGTGGTCACGGAATTCGTAACCGAGCCGCTCTGGGGTGTGGGAACAACGGCGCCGTATGGGCATGACGGCCGCAGTATCAATCTTGATGCAGTGATTCGTCGTCACGGGGGAGAAGCAGAAGCGGTTACCGATGCGTATATCGCGCTTAGCGCGTCAGAGAAGCGTTCTATTTTAGAGTTCCTACAAACGCTGGTATTGTTTCCACCGGATGATACCGCGTCCAATTTAAATCCGGGCAATCCTGGAACCAGCTTGCCGCAAGACCCAAGTGAGCACGGTAGTATCAATCTGGGCGTATTATTTAGGATTGATGCAGAAGGGGCGGAGTAGCGTAGTAGTCGAGTCGGTATTCCTCATAAAGTATTCTGTCTCACGTTCTTGAAAATAGATTGGGCTGCACTGCATGAATCATATGTTGTGCAGCTCTTGCGATTTGTTTGGTGATGCGGATTAACCGTAGAATAGTGCAACGCTTAATGCACATATTTTACGTACTGTAGGCTGGATCAAGTAATCGGTTTAGTGGCAAAGAAAATTCTTATAGATAAGATTCATTGATTACAACAAGGACAAGGGACTAAACCTTGTGCCAACATAGGACTTTTATTACGAGAAAAACGTCAAAAGCCCTGAGAGTTGGTCAAAAATGACTACTTATGTTATAGCGATTCAAGGAATTTAATTAATGCATTTCGGTCGCTGGCGGATAACTTCCGGAACGATTCTTTTGCGTTCTCGGCTTCACCGCCGTGCCACAGGATAGCTTCGGTCAGATTCCGTGCCCGGCCATCGTGGAGAAAAAAGGTATGACCATTAACGACCTTGGTATAACCGATTCCCCATAATGGTGGTGTTTTCCATTCCCGTCCTGTTGCCAAAAAATCAGGCCGTCCATCTGCCAGTTCTTCACCCATATCGTGCAGTAATAAGTCGGTATAGGGATGAATGACCTGATTGGACACTTCAGGAACGCCTTCGAGTTCACCTGTAGTAACGGTGGGAATGTGGCATGCGGTACAACCTGTTAGGTTAAATAAAATTTGGCCTTGTTTTACTTCTGGATCGTCAATATTTCTTCGCGCCGGTGCCGCTAATGTCTGTATATAAAACACCACATCATCCAGTATTCCCTCACCTAATTCCGGGTCATCCGAGAGTCCATCGTCTTGAAGTTGGCCAGCAGTACTTTCCTGTGGGAATATTCGATTTGTAATGCCAATATCACCGTGATAAGCGCCTGCTGTTTGAACAAGAATCGAGGAAGCATTTGCTTTTAATCCAAAACGGCCGATAGCTGTTGTTTGGCTAACCGGGTCCCAGACACGATTAGGGCGTCCGGAAATACCATCGTCGTCAGCATCATCTTCATCGGCCCAGTCAAGCATCGTCTTCTCGGAAATAGCCTCGAGTAATCCACGTGCAAACACAGGTGGCGCAACACGGGGTGACGTCATATAGACTTCCGGTAAAGGTGTATAAGGGTCAACAATTGTGAAGGTTGGCTTGCGTAGTTTATAGGGGGTGCCGTCTCCAAACTGTCCGTCGATTTCAGTGTAAGTTGTACTCACTCTGGCTTCGGGTTGAACGCCAAAAACTGCCTGGTCAAATAATTGGGTGCCAAAACCGGGTACGGGCAACGGGCCTCCGGTTTCGGGATCCGAGCCTGGAATACTCAGACGGAGAAAAAAAGTGTTGGAAATGTCGCCTGCCTCTGGCGGTTCCCCTCGTCCGTCTTTTGGGTGGCAACCTGCGCAACTGGTGTTATTGAATGCCGGTCCAAGCCCGCTGTTAACAATGGCTGGTGCCGTGACAAAAGTTTGTTCAAATTCATTATCTCCGATGATATGCCGTGCTTCTCCTTCGTCATCTAGGTTGGGTGCCGGGTTGTCGAATGCAAAGCTGCTCTGGTCAAAGATCGTCGTGTCGCCGCCTGATAACTCATTATTAATCGCAATTAATTCGATATTGGAAAAAGCGCTTTCACCATCTTGATTGTAGGCGGTAATGGCGACATACAACATGTCTCCATTGTTTAATTGCCCGGAAATTTCGGTTTTCTTACCCAGATCAGAGTGATGAATTGTTCTAGCCGGGATCTTTACCGGATATTCTGCCCAATATAATCGGTAACCCTGAGCGTCTGCGATGGGCTGCCAGCTTGCGCCGACAGACAGGCCATTAGTGGTGTAGGAAACAGAAGGTGCCACAGGTGGTGCGGCTTGTGCATCAGATAAAAACAAGAAAACGATAAAAAAAATGATCAGGTATTTCATAAATACGTTGAAGTTAGCGATTTTTTATTATTGTAGTTTAGACATTTCCCCGTTTTCAATAATAGTTGTTTAGATATTTAGTTTAATCGGGGAGTGTAATGGTCTTCACTGGTGAGTATCATTCCAAGCTTCCCGTCAAATGCTTTTTTAACGGGAAGCGCTAATTTTCAATGGGTTACTGCGCGATGGATAACAAATCGTCAGCTAGGGTTACCAATAGTGTATTTACCGCGTTTATGGCAGCTTGTACTTCAGTTGTCGTAAGCGCATCGGCAAACGGTTGAGGAATCGCATCGATAGCAGCAATTGCTGCATCAATCTGGCTATTAATTGTCGCATCCAAATCCGGGTTGATCGACTTGACATATACATTTAGGCCAGGGCCTTCAGACAATAGATAATTACCGGTATAAGCATTGCGGATTGCCCGGACGTTATCCATAAAGTCTGCCCGTGAATTGAGACTAAACTGAGATTCGACTAATGTTGGATCTTCCAGCCTTTGTGGTTCTTCAAGCTTGACGCTGGCCAATTCACCGGCTATGCCGATCATGCCATTTATCATTTCTTGAAGGGCAGCAGTTTGGCTTGTATAGATTGTACTGCCGGCACCTGCCTGGGCAAATTCTGCAAGAAAATTACCATCATTGGGGTTCCAGCCTTGCGCTAAATTTTCGGTATCGTTAGCCAGAACACCTGTCAAAGCGCCTAAATACATTAATTCTGCTTCAGTCAATTCAGTACTCGTTTTAGTGCTGCCTGTCCCAAATAACAAAAATTCGATAACATGAAAGCCTTTTAAATCGTCTGCAAATGCACCGACTGAGTCGACGGTGAACGCCGTTTCAGTATCGATTACATTTTGCAAGTCCGTTGAATTCACTGGCCAGCTATCCATTGCCGGGTCCAATCCTTCGGTGTCAACCGGACCGAACAGAAATGCTTCTGATTGTTCCCAGGGGCGCCGCGTATTTCGCCATTCTTGCTGAGCGGCGGCAAGATTCTCGTCATTTGTTTCGAATCGTAATTTAATAACCGCAGTGTCCAGTTTTTTTGCACGATCCGCCAGATCGCGGTAGGTGTTGTAGACAACGTTACTGGCATAGTTTTGGATGACTTGTTGCAACGTAGGGGTATCCGCATCAACCGATACAAACAGTTGCCTCGGAATCGAATAGGCGCTTGGCCCATCAGAATTTTCTGCACGTACAGAAACAAAGTAACTGCCTCCTGCCGGGGCTCTTACGTTGAGGCGGTTGGTATCGCCCATATTAAATTCGCCCAGGGAAGCGCCGGTGGCAAGGTTTGATATAAACAGTGTATAGGTTTCAGCTCCTGGTACCTCATCCCAATACAGATGAATTTGCTGACCGACTGGGGAAATGTATAGTGTTGGTGTCGCGGGGGGTACAGCCCAGGTATGCGATGTCAATAACATACCAAAAAGTATGAACTTGATTTTATTCTTCATAGTGGTTTTCCTCCAAAAATAATTTTTAATATCATTACGTGCTTTTTAAATCCATGATTATTGCGGTACGCAGCCTTTCATTTACGAATTTACAATAACGTTGATTAAAAGCATCAAGTTATTTCTCCTAAGGATAAGGACCTTCGCTCCATCTCAATACCCAGTTCATGTTTAGTAAATAGTCATGTCAAAGGTGAATTGAAGTGCTGAGGTTCAATCTGAAAATTCGAATGATGGATGAGTACGTTTTTATTATCATTATTAAGTCAGGGACTCGATTTTACTCATCGGCAAGCAAAAGCAAATAATAATCTTATTGATAATTATTATCATTTATTATTCTCTAATATGTCAAGTTTTATAGTGATTTTGCTTGGGGTTTGTAGTAGGCAGGTTTGGTTACTATTGGAACTGTAAGGTTGGCGATGAAATGGATAGCGTGGTTGCTTGATACTATTGCTTGCATTTATTTATGAAATAAAAACATACGAATATTGAGCGGCGCTTGTGTCAGCACCAACCGAATGAAATATTACTTTGTAGTATCGTTTAAAGCCGAATTGCTTTATAGCGTACGTCATAATCAAGAAGTTGAGGCTAATTTGCTATTACTTGAACAACTTTTTGCGCCACTGATCAGCTTGCGTTTTGGTGACGCACAATGCTAAGGAGTTTTCGAAAATAACCGGCTTGAGAGTTGCGGATTGGGAAAACAAATAAAGCTTTCATCCTGTGTATTACCGCTTCAACATCAGATGTGTCATGTTTCCAGATTAGTTTTCCTATAAAGGAGGTAGTGCAACAACCAATCTTTTGAGAAATATTTGCTACCAAACGGTTCAATTGCCAGTATCATATAAAACTTTCTTAATAATTACTGCAATTATGGGCTTGACTGAAATCGTGACTTGGGCGGGTATTGTATTGTGTTTGTCACAATCTGCCATGTTTTCCGGTTTAAATTTGGCGTTTTTTTCTATAAGCCGGCTGCGTCTCGAGGCAGAAGCCGAGCAAGGTAAAGAAGGCGCACGCAAGATACTGGCATTGCGGCGCGATGCTAATTTTTTGCTGTGTACGATTCTATGGGGTAATGTGAGTGTCAATGTGCTTTTGGCGTTGCTAAGCGACTCAGTTCTTGCTGGTGTTAGTGGGTTTGCTTTTTCGACTGCAGGTATTACATTTGTTGGAGAAATTCTGCCGCAAGCTTATTTCTCTCGCAACGCCATGCGCATGGGTTCACTATTGACGCCAATTATCCGTTTTTATCAACTGCTGTTATACCCATTTGCAAAACCCTGCGCATTGATTCTGGATGTTTGGGTCGGCCCGGAGGGGCCAACCTATATGCGCGAGCGTGATGTTGAGATCATTTTACAAAAACACATTCGCGAAGAAGATTCAGAAATCGGAGCGGCTGAAGGGCGGGGTGCACTTAACTTTCTTGATCTTGACGACCGGATGGTTGCTAAGGAAGGTACGCAGATCGATCCGAAATCGGTGCTTAAATTCGAGGCTAGGCTTGATCTGCCTGTTATCCCTGAAATGAAAACTGAGGAAGATGAAATTTTTCTCGAAGCATTGAAAAAGAATGACCGGAAGTGGGTGATCATAACCGATCAAAATGATGTGCCCAGACTGGTGCTCGATGCCGAGGCTTATATGTTTAACCGTTTTACCGAGCGTGAAGATGTTGATGTCTATCACTTCTGTCATCGCCCCATCGTTGTGGATGATCCTGAGGCAACGATTGAAAATATCTTACCGCTACTTTGTGTCGATGCCGAACACCGCCACGATCGTATTATTGATAATGACGTTATCCTATTCTGGACAGAGTCAACCCAACGCATTATCACCGGAGCGGATATATTGGGGCGATTATTACAAGGTATTGTGCATCGGAATGAGCCTACACCCAAGGTGGCTGATGGCCAGAAAAAGAACAGCTAATGAATAGGGCCTCGATTGTTATCATCGATACGATAATTTGAAAAGTTACGACCAGTAGTTATTCTATATTACATATAATTGTCAAAAAATAAGGGCTAATCTTAATGTTTGAGTGGCTGGCAAATCCTGAAGCCTGGATCGCTTTGGGTACATTAACCGCATTAGAAATTGTTCTTGGGATAGATAATATTATCTTTATTTCCATACTTGTCGGTCGGCTTCCTGATACACAAAGAGCGTTTGCAAGAAGAGTAGGACTTGGTCTTGCCATGGTGGCGCGCCTGGCATTGTTATTTTCAATCACCTGGGTTATGGGGCTGACAGAGCCATGGATCAACGTTTTTTCATATGAAATTTCGGGGCGTGATATGATTCTCGTCGGCGGCGGATTATTTCTCGTCGCCAAAGCGACGCATGAAATCCACGCCAGTCTGGAAGGGATTGCAGAGCATAGTCCCTCTCAAGTTGTAGCGGCCAATATGGGTATGGTCTTGTTCCAGATAGCCGTCCTGGATATTGTGTTTTCACTGGATTCTGTTATTACGGCGGTGGGTCTGGCGGATGAAATATCGATCATGGCGATTGCCATTGTTCTGGCTGTAGGTGTCATGCTCTTTGCGGCAAATGCCATCGGAAACTTTGTTGATGAACATCCTACCATCAAAATCCTCGCGCTTTCCTTTCTTATTTTAGTGGGTGTCACGCTCATGGTAGAGGGATTCGACGTACATGTACCGAAAGGCTACATTTACTTCGCAATGGCTTTCTCCGTTACGGTAGAAATGCTTAATATCCGTATGCGGAAAAAACAAAAAGAACCCGTCAAACTGCATAAAAAGATTGAAGAATAAATATGGTTCTTTACGTTTGGCAGTCTCAGGTTTCCGAGTCTAATGGCTTTCTTCGTCAGTGATAAACCGTTGAATCCGGTTCTCAGTTTGAGGATGAGTGGATAGATAGGGACTGATTTGTTTGAATAGCCCATCCTCCTCTTCATGTTCATCCGGTAATTCTCTCTTTGTGTGAGTTTCAGTGTGACTGTGGTTAAGTTGCTCAACGTTGCGCTGTTCCAGGCGTCGCATGATTTGTGCAAAATAATCAGGCTTGAGCTGGTGTGATATCAGGAAGTCATAGGCAAAATCATCGGCTTCAATTTCGAATTCTCTGGAGTAAGACAGATCCAGTATAATGGATGGTATTGCCAGAACAATAGATGATGCCGAAGAGACGTCTCCGGTGATCAATAGCATGAGCATAGTTAATGTGGAGTCTTGGATAATGCGTCTTAACACATGACGATGAACAACATGACCAATTTCGTGTCCCAGGACGGCAACGAGTTCGTTATCATGTTCAGCCAGACGTACCATTTCATCGGTTAATACAATGGTGCCATCGGGCAGGGCGAATGCATTGGCGCCGATGTCATTACCTTTGCGAAATTGAAGGTTTATCGCGTAATCGGGATAGTTATCGGTATAACCTTGAAACAAGCGTCTAAGTTTTTTTTGACGTGATGCGGGTAATTCCGATGGTTCAAAGGCAATTTCATCGAGTAACTCAATTGCTTCTTTTCCGATGTATTGGCTGTATTCAGCAGGTAATTCCTGGGCAATAGTCTCGGCCATAAACGGAATGCCATATTTGACGCCGCCCCACATAAAGCCGATGACGAACATGGCAAATATCAGCACAATGGCCAGATGGCTTTCAAGTTTATGCAGGCATTGGGAAATTGGGTTGCAGCGATATTCTGCAAGCAAGCGGTCTACGCTGTCATGATCATGGGTTTCAAAAAATGCGCCGTTTTCAAAACTCAGGTAACGCGGCGTTTTACCAAGGCGGGAAGAGATATCTATTTTGGAGAGATCGCCGCGATAAACACTCTTATTTTTTTCGTTTTCTAATGTGTGAATGGTGACTTGTTCAGCATGAACTGTCAGGGCAGCACTTCGTCTTGTTGAAGTGCTGCCATCAAAAAAATCACCTTCGATTTTGATCATATAACTGACATTTCAACATCAAATACCTCGCCGACCTGATCACCGAGTGCAGATACGTTCTTCTGCTCTGCTGCGATAAAGTTATCGAGTGAATCAGCAATTTCCAGTTGCAGGCATTGGGCACGATAGCGTGCCATTCTGATTTGCGCCCAAGGGATCATCAGCCCCAGTGACAGCGTAATAGCCAGTGTGTTGGTGAAATACAGCCAGGCGATTTGCTTTGGCTGCAGTGTCGACGTGAAATAGTGTGTTTTAAGGATAGTCGAGTTGTAATTCAGATTGGCGATACTTGCCGTAAAATAACCAAACAGCATAATGTACACCGGCATCATGATTAATCCACCCACCATGATGGCTGTTTCTGGATCCAGCAGGCTGTACAAGCCAAATATCAATAGACCTGCGCCCAACAATGCACCCAAAGCGACCAAGAAAATACGGAAAAAATCTTTAGCGCTAGCGTTGTATTCAAAGTCGGTTGTACCAAAGGCACTGTGGTCGATGACAAAACGATTCTGCTTATACCAGATGTAGGGCAATATTAACCCTGCTGTCACAAGTATGAGTAGCGGCCACAGCAGGAATGTGCTGAATGCCTCGCTATACCTGCCTTTGAAGTCAAAGCAAATATTACGGTACAGACTGTTACGCGCATTAAAAGCAAGTGATCGTATAATCAGCCAGGGCATGAGGGGCAAGAAAACCAGCATCATGACAAGTCCAATCATGGGTGATAACTCACTGGCCATGGTGTATATGGCAAATAGCCCTACAGCAATCAGTCTGCCTTTTAATATGGCAATGGGTTTGGCGGTATAGTTAAAACTCGATCCATCAATAATGGTATTGCCGTAAAAATATTGCTTGTTTCGAACTTTTGCCCAGGCTGAGTAGATGCCCAGTGTAATAATCGTAAGAAAAATATTGACGATCCAAATCTTGAAATACTCAAATGCCTGACCACGAAATTCTACAGGAACAGAGTGGATTTTTTCTTCCTCGGAGGACTGGACAGAAACAGGTGTAGTCAGTTCTGGTACTGAGGCTGTTGGTGCCGTACTCTGTTGTTTAGCCTCCTGGTGCATTTCAACAATTAATCCAATCTTTTGCAGTTTGGAACAATATGTTTCAGCCTTATCTTGAGTCAGTCCTGATTTAATCATTCGATTTCTTGATTGAATCAGTTGTGCTGCAACCTCAGCTGATAAGTTGGTGAGCTGCGATAATTTTTCAATGGCATCTTCAGCCGAAACGCCAGACGCTAATCCTTTGCAATAGATGTGATAGGTTTGATCAGACATGAGTTTCCCCCGGAGACAATTGATAGTGTATGACACGCAATTTTCAGTTCGATAGTGTTATCGGAATAAATCAACATTGATTGAGATTAGGCCATTAAGTCTGTGGGAAAGATATGTCATAATGGGGGAGTTTACGTACTGAGAAACAAGCTGATTTTTAGCACAAAAGTACTGTAACGTGAATGAATCAAGCAGATGTCCATTAACTTGAGTGCAACAATGTCTTATAAAAATCTTATTTGTACATTCTTACTGTTTCATAACGTAGCTTTTGCCGACAATTGTATTTTCCTGCCATTGTCATATCATGTAATGTTCGAAGATTCCATATTTGTGGCTTTTAAGGTTATTGACAAGCAGCCATCGGACGTTATATCAGATATTGTTGATATAGAGGTCATTCAGGAATTTAATTCAGACATCATTGAAAACACAATTATTCGAGTAAGTGGCCGAAAAGCTTTGGGACCTATAGGCCAATTTACCCCAAATACTGAATGGCTCTCTGTTATAAACATAGGTGAAGAAGGGGATTATTTTTTTCCACTCTGCGCACCTAGCCACGCTATTGAGAATGGAATTATTATCGGAGATACAGGCATCAATGCACTAGATGAATCTAATGATGATATTACTTTTGAACGATTTGCATTAGTATTGGATGCATACCATCAAGGTATTAGTTCGGCTGATACAGTTTGTACAGCTGATAATTCTTATTGTGAGAAGACTCAAGCAACGTATAATTTTGAAACGGGAATCTTAGATCTGCCCTCGGTCTTGTTGTTAATAACACCATTCATTAATTCTTATGCTGAAGCCAGGATGAAAAAAACTGGCGATAATCCTGTGACTTTTACAATAATTGAGTAGAGCATTAAAGTCCTGTATTCTGAGATTTATATTGCTTGGAGTCTTGAAATGAATCAGAAGAATGAGGTCGCGAATAGTGACGGAAATACAGAAAAGTATTTCAAAACTTGAAGCCTCTGTGTGTCCACGCGGCATGAAAAAAGAACATTTCGACTATCAACACATTATTGAAGATTGTTATCATGCTGTGCAAAAAATGCACTTGCGCGGTAAAGTGGCAAGTTATATTCCCGAACTGGCACGTGTCAATCCCGACCTTTTCGGTGTGAGTCTGATAGACATGAATGGGAACACTTACGAATATGGCGATAGCCGGGTCCCTTTCAGTATTCAGAGTATCTCAAAGGTGCATACCTTAGTGCTGGTATACCGTCAGCTTAAAAGCGAACTTTGGGATAAAGTCAACGTCGAGCCTTCAGGCAACCCCTATAATAGTTTTGCGCAGCTTGAGTTTGAGAAAGGCATTCCCCGTAATCCGTTTATTAATCCAGGCGCACTGGTCATCACCGATCAAATCATGTCGCTTTATCACGATGACAAACGCACCGTACTCAATTTCATCAGCAGCTTATGTGGCGCCGAATCGGTGCCGGTGAACAAAGCGGTTCAGCAGTCAGAAATGGACTGTTCAAATCTGAACCGCGCCGTTGCTTACTTACTAAAATCTCATGGTAATCTCATGCATGACATCGACGATGTCATCGAAGCGTATACCCATCACTGTGCTATCGAAATGGACTGCACACAGCTCGCCAAATCATTTCTGTATCTCGCGAATGATGGCCGCTGCATCTTCTCCAAGAAAAATATCATCCCTAGAAATTTAACCCAACGGATTAATGCGTTGATGCTGACCTGTGGATTTTACGATCAAGCCGGGGAATTTGCCTTTAGAGTCGGCTTAGCCGGGAAAAGCGGGGTCGGCGGCGGGGTAGTGGCGGTGCTTCCGGGACATTTCTCGATAACGGTTTTTAGTCCCATGCTGAACGAAAAAGGCAATTCAAAGAAGTGCATGCATTTTTTGGAAAAATTTACCACTAAGATGGGGATTAGCTTATTCTGAATTGGGTTGGTTTTACCCAAAGTAGGTTTAAAGATTTGTACATGACATTTTTTGATATGCAAGTACGGATAACGCAAGATCTCCCATTGCATGACCTCGAAATATGAATGCATTTCTGTCACTATCTTTGTTTCGTCCTGAAAATTTCTTCAATACCAATCCAGATAAATCTCCGGTTACAAACTCCGAAGGCAGCAATTTATTGGGAAGTGTCGCTTCTTGTTCCAAATCGTCGATGGTGATTTGATCAAGTGCAGAAAAGCTTTCTTTATTCCAGGGCGTAGCCAAATCCGTAATAGCTGAAAAGGAGCCTGGTTTAAGCCAGTTTGCATCTAAAAAAGGAATCAGATTTGCAGAGTAAGTTATTGTGCTTACGATAAGGTCTGCATCCCTGATCGCTTCCTTTCCAGAGCTGCAAACTACAGTCGACAGTTGCCGATTAGTCGCCTCTTTACAAAGGCTGTCTATGTTGGGTTGTCCCCGGCCGAACAATCGCACTTCTTTGAGCGGAAAGAGATCTGCAAAAGCTTGTAAGTGACTTTTTGCCTGAACGCCGCAACCGATGAAAGCTGCAACCGAAGAATCTTTTCTCGCCATATGTTTTGCCGCTGTTGCGCTTAAATTCGCGGTACGGACAGCCGTAATCCAGTTTCCGTCAAGAATAGCAACTGGTAAGCCATTACTGCTATCAAGCATAGTTACTAGACCATTTATTTGTGGTAGTCCCCGGTTTGGGTTGTCAGGGTTAAGTACGACTGTTTTTACAGCAAGTAAGGGAGGATTGTCAGCCGCCGCAAGCGCAGCCATCATATAGCGTCCATCTTCAGGCAATATTACCGCTTTGGGTGCACTCCAAGCAGATTTGTTTTCTACACATGAAATCAACGTTTCGATTTGTTCAATAATCTCATGCGTGGTGATCTCTAGCCTAGAAAGCTGATCTTCAGTTAAATGAAGAATTGGTTTGTTACTGGCCATGTTTTAAAATCCTCTGGTGCTACCAAACTGGAGTCAGATGCTTGAAATAACGCAGTATATATTGACTCAAAATCTAGTACATCTAATACCCCAGGGGGTGTCACGGGTTATATACAATCTTATTAATTCATATTTCATGATATCAAACTTTGATATACCTACAAATGAAAAACCATGGCAAATGTCGCAAGACACGATGTTGACATGTATGTTCGGGTCTAAATCCGTCATCATTGGAATTCCGAGCTGTGATACCTTCGTGTCATTTTCTCTTCTCCTCGATCAGTAAAGAATAGCGCTAAAGTTACGGCGCGACTTAAGGAGATGGTTATACATGGATAATCGGAGGCAGGGGTAACAAAACCGGGAGGCTTACGGTTGTATCAGTCTGTTCTTTTATTTACTCAGCGCTTCAATCAAATTTTTAATTTTTAGAACTCGGTTTTTGGTTTCTGGAATTTCTTCCTGAACTTTAAGCCTATCCTGTCCGGCCAGGGAATACTCTCGGCCACTCTGAATCAGTTGGATAATTTTGGCGGGATCGACCGGCGGATCTGGTGTGAACTGTATTTGTATGCTTTCAGCGCTGGCGTCGATACGAATGATACCAAGTGGTTTTGCGGCAATGCGCAACCGGTGACAGTCAAGTAATGCACGTGCCGGTTCGGGTAGCAGGCCGAAACGGTCGATCAATTCGCTTTGCATATCGTCAAGCTGTTCGTTATTGCTGCAATTAGCCATGCGCTTATACAGTACGAGGCGTTCGTGAATATCGTGGCAGTAATCTTCCGGCAACAGTGCAGGGACATGCAGGTTAATTTCTGTCGCGACGCCCAGTGGATGCTCCATATCCGGTTCTTGACCCTGTTTCAGTGATTGGATGGCCGTATCAAGCATAGCGCTGTATAAACTGAACCCGACTTCCTGCATTTCACCGCTTTGGGACTCGCTGAGTACGGCGCCGGCGCCGCGGATTTCCAGATCGTGCATGGCCAGGAAAAATCCCGATCCCAGTTCTTCCATCGCTTGAATGGCTTCCAGACGTTTTTTAGCTTGCGCATTGAGCGACTGCGTGTCGGATGTGAGTAAGTAGGCATAAGCCTGATGGTGAGATCGTCCGACGCGTCCGCGCAGCTGGTGCAATTGTGCCAAGCCGAATTTGTTAGCATTATTGATAATAATGGTATTAGCGCTGGGGATGTCGATGCCGGTTTCGATAATCGTTGTACACAGCAGGATATTGAAACGTTGTTGGTAAAAATCGCGCATAACATGTTCCAACTCTCGCTCGCGCATTTGACCGTGGGCGATTTGAATACGCGCTTCGGGCAACAGGTCAACCAGCTTTTCATACATATGTTGAATGGAATTCACTTCATTATGCAGAAAATAGATTTGTCCGCCGCGTTTCAATTCGCGCAGACATGCCTCACGGATCAAGCCAATGGAGAAATCGCTGACAAAGGTTTTGATTGCAAGACGCCTTTGCGGTGCGGTAGCAATAATGGAAAAGTCCCGCAAACCTTCGAGAGACATAGCTAAAGTACGTGGAATCGGTGTGGCGGTCAGTGTCAGTACATCGACTTCCGCACGCAGTTTCTTGAGCTGTTCTTTCTGGCGGACGCCAAAGCGGTGTTCTTCGTCGATAATCACCAGACCCAGGTTCTTAAATTTGACGCTTTTCTGAATCAGTTTGTGTGTACCAATAACGATGTCAGTCTGTCCCTGGGCGAGTTCCTGCAGCGTCCTGGTTTGTTCCTTAGTGGTGCGAAAACGTGACAGTTCGGCAATTTTGACCGGCCATTGATCGGCGATAAGACCGAAACGATCGGAGAAATTTTGAAAATGCTGCTCGGCCAACAACGTTGTGGGTACTAGAACGGCAACCTGTTTCCCATCGGCCACAGTTACAAATGCGGCACGCAGTGCGACCTCCGTTTTGCCGAATCCGACATCGCCGCAGATTAGCCGGTCCATCGGTTTATTGGAGGTTAAGTCCTCAATGACGGCGTTGATAGCGTCAGCCTGGTCTGTGGTTTCTTCAAAACCAAAGCCTTCGGCAAAAGCGTCATAGTCATGTTGATTGAATCCGAATGTGTGTCCTTGGCGTGCGGCGCGTTGTGCATATAAGTTGAGCAGTTCGGCCGCAGTATCGCGTACCTGTTGCATGGCTTTACGTTTGGCTTTATCCCATTGCTTGCTGCCGAGTTTATGCAGCGGTGCAGATTCCGGGGAAGCGCCGCTGTAGCGTCCGATCAAGTAAAGTTGTGATACCGGTACGTATAGCTTGTCACCGCCATCATATTCCAGTGAAAGAAACTCGCTGAGTTCACCCTGTTCACCTTCGCCGAGGTCCATGCTGATCAAGCCGAGATAACGGCCAATACCATGCTGCTCGTGGACGACCGGGTCGCCAGGTTTAATTTCGGATAAGTCGCGAAGAATGGTGTCGCTTGAGGAAGTCTTTCGGGATTCCCGCTCACGGCGGCCATGTACGTACGATGCGGCATATAGCTCGGTCTCAGTTACAAAAGCGTATTTTTCCTGATTAAGAATAAATCCGTTGTGCAGCAATGCAACGCCTAGCATAAAGGGTTGCTTGCTTGACTGAAATTCGGTGTAGTCTTCACATAACACCGGCTTTAAACCATGCTGGTTAAAATATTCCAATATCAGTTCACGCCGGCCTTTACTTTCAGCTACAACCAGAACGCGGCCACCTGAGCGTGTGAAGTTGTCAGTAAATGCGGCAAATTCCGCGAGTGGATTGTCCGCATGACGGTTGACTGCTATTGAAGGTAAGGAATCGGTAGGTATTAATTCTGTGTGTTGATTCTCATCTTCGGCCAGGATTTCAATGCGCGTATAGGGTTTCAGCTGCCCGAAAAAAAAGTCTACGGGTAGAAACAGTTCATCGGGTGGCAGCAGTGGACGATCAATATCGGCACGCAATAATTTATAGCGGGATTGTGTATCTTGCCAAAATTCATCAAGGGCAGCACGCAAACCTTGATGCAGACAAATCAATGTTTCTTGCGGTAAATAGTCGAACAGGGTTTCGGTCTTCTCAAAAAACAATGGTAAATAATACTCGATGCCTGCGGGGGCGATGCCTTTGCTGATATCTTTGTATATCCGCTTTTTCGTCGGATCGCCTTCAAATTTTTCGCGGAATTTGCTGCGAAAACATGCGCGTCCGGTCTCATCTAAAGGAAATTCCCGTGCGGGCAATAGGCGAATTTCATTGACGGTATAAATGCTACGTTGCGTATCGACATCAAATGTACGGATACCATCAATTTCGTTATCCAGTAAATCGATTCGATAAGGTATTGCGCTTCCCATCGGGAACAGGTCTATCAGGCCGCCTCGTATGCTGTACTCGCCGGGTGAAAAAACCTGCGTAACATGCGAATAACCGGCCATTGTCATTTGGCTGCGTAGTGCGGTAGTATCGAGTAATTCACCTTTTTTAAGAAAAAAAGTGTGTGCGGCCAGATATTCACGCGGGAGAATACGGTATAAAGCCGTTGTCAGGGGCACAATCAGAATGTCGCATGATTGGTTCATGATCTGGTATAGCGTGGCTAAACGTTCAGAAACCAGGTCATGGTGGGGTGAAAATGTATCGTATGGTAACGTTTCCCAGTCAGGTAGAAGATGGATGCTCAATCCGGGCGCGAAAAATGGTATTTCTTCGAGTAATCGCTGCGCGTCTAGTGCATTTGCCGTAATAATTGCAAGAGGGGCTGTCTGACAGGCGAGTTCGGCAAATAACAATGCGTCACTGGAACCTGTGCAGCTGGCATAACGTGAAATTGTTCCGGGGGCAGGTTTCTTAATCGGGTATTGCATACGGTTAACATCGATGTCTGAAAGCCATCGTGAAAAAACAATACAAAACTACGACGGCACAAGGGCGCATCATTATAGGCTATTTTTCATTCGATTTCCTATTCTCTTGCTCAGAGGTGTTATGAGTGGTGCATTTCTGCACGAGCGGATTTCTGATGAATGTTCGTAAAAAGTCCGTAGGACATAGCCAAAATAATTTTAGCTTCATCAACTTCTTTTTCGTAAGTTTTAGTTTTAATTGTGGCTCATTCTGCCGTAAATATATATTAATACGTTGTTGAAGAAACGCTTTTATCGTCAACTGGACTACCTAAGGATAGGTGGTGAGAGAAACGGTTTCTTTAGTGTTTTAAGCAGGGGCGCATATTTGACCGGCATTGAAGTTGTCAGATATCTAGAACAACAATACTTGAACGTTGAATAGAATTATGGCGAATTCCTCGAATGACAATGAAGTGATGTCAATCAAAGATAAACTGATTGACAAAATTTGCAATGATCCTGATTTGCCTACATTGGGTAATTCAATATCACAGGTCGTCCAATTGACCGGAACAGACGAGCAATCACTGGCACAATTAAGTAATTTTATTTTGTCAGATCCATCGCTTACACTCAAAATACTGCGTCTGTCCAATTCAATTTCTTACCGCTCAACTGCCGCGCCGGTAACCAGTATCTCAACAGCAATACAACTGTTAGGTATGGATACAATCAAGGCTTGTGCGTTGGCTATGATGTTGGTTGACGGCATGCCGGGTAAACATGCTAAAGCTGTGCGTAATGAATTGTTGCTCGCCTTGTCGGCTAGTCTCATTGCTCGCAATTTGGCAAAATACAGTGTGTTCCAGAATGCCGATGAAGTAACTATTGCAGCACTGTTTAAAAATCTTGGGCGGCTCATTGTGGCGGCACATGACGATGAGCTGTATTGGGAAACAATGGTGCTTTCCAGAAAACAGGATTACACGGAGGCGCGTGCATCGTTAAAAAGGCTCGGGTGCACATTTAACTGGTTAACCGAATACGCTTTGCGCGCATGGCACATTCCGGATGCGATTATTCTTGCAGTGAAGCAATTGACAGGTAAGGCTTTAAAGCCGCCTAAAAATCGTAATGACTGGATGCAGCAGGTAACAGAGTTTAGTAATCACGCGGCTTTAATGATCCTTTGTGAAGGGACATCAACTGCAGCCTTATTGGCCGATGATTTACTTAGTCGATATGGTAATGCTTTGCATTTCGATGCGGATCAGTTGAATGAGGTGATTAGCGAATCCATTGGTCAGGTACAAACCATCTGTAATCATGCCTTGAATATACAGATTGAAGAAGACGTGCCTGAACATTTCTGCTGCTTTGCGGAGCAGATTGATGCGGAAGACGATCTTGCCAATTGTCCGATTTTTGAATCGAAGGGTTCAGAGCCACCGGCTGAATGCCATTTGAGCGGAAAACCACTTAATGCGGTTGATCAGTTATTAACAGGTCTTCAGGACGTTTCTGAAATGTTGGTGTCGAATCAAAAAAATACGCATTCGGTGTTGATGCTTGTTCTGGAAACTTATTACTGTGGTTTGGGGTTTGAGTTTGTGACCGCATGCCTGAGGGATGTTCGGACCAATCAGTTCCGTGCAAAACATTCGTTTGGTTTGAATCATGACGGTGTGCAAGAAAGTTTTGTTTTTGCAGATACAGACTCGAGTGACCTGTTCAGTATTGCTTTAAAAAGAAATGCTGATTTGTCGATTCTGGACGCAACCAATCCTAAAATCCATTCGGCATTACCAAGCTGGCATAGGCAACTATTGCCAGATACCAAAAGCTTTATGGTACTACCGCTAGTTGTTCAAGAGAATAACCCCGTCGGTTTGATCTATGCCGACCGATCTGAGATTGCACAGGAAGGTATCACCACTCAGGAAATGAAATTGATTAAAGCCCTGAAGTCACTATTTCTCATGGCATTGAGTCGTTCATGACCTGATGGGAGTTAATCTGTTTATTCACTCCTGATCTATTTGAATGGCTTAATATCCAGGGCCACGCTGTAACCCGATGCCTTACCGTTTCCGAGGGTTCGACTCTCAATAATTCTGGCCATGCATTGGGTTACCTGATTGCGTAACTTCTTCGCTGCAAGTCTTCTCCTAAAGCTTCGCGCGTCTTTTTTACTGAAGTAACCAACCGTAAGCTTATCAATATCTACCCTTACCGCTTTGTCATCACTTGGGTTGGAATCCTCAGGAATAATAAATGCGTTCAGTGCCAGTTCACCCGCCTTATTGCGATTATTTTTTTGTTGCTTAATGATTTTGGACAATGAGGCTTGATAACGGGACTCATCACTGATGTCGAACTGGAATTCGTTGAGTTCGGGCCATTCGAAGACACCATTTGGCGCAGCAGATTCTTTTTTCTCCGGCTTGTCTGTTCGGGTGTTGCGCTGTTTGGAATGTGGTTTGTCCGGCTGTACAGGCGGCCTATTTGTGATGGCCATGATCAACCCGGTGATAATTGCGGCTAGGATCAATGCACTGAAGAAATTCGTTAAAGATAGAAAGAAAATTGCAATGAGAAGTGAAATGCCAATTAACATACGATTGCTTACAACCATCATGACAGTTCTCTCCTCCTTTCTTCAGAAGCTGTAGCTTCCGTACAAGATTTTTGTCTATCACATAACTGCTTGGTTTTCTTTGTAACTTTGTTACTTTGAATCGTCATGTCGAAAAGAGGCATTGGGCAACTCCTTGAAGAAGACAACACAGTCAACTGCAATATTGCCCTCACTTACTATCTGATGTCAACAGATGAGTCATCACTTGTTGGTTATCAGCTACAAAATGGGTACAAAAAACCACATTTTTACAAAATATAAATATATTTAAAAGTTAGCTTTGGCAGAACTTGCTACAATAATCAAAGTGTTACAAGATATGTAAACAAGTCAATGTTTAACATAACATAATCAATGTCTTGCGCTGGAGATTATGTATAAAAATGTGAAAAACATCAATATTTAGATATGACTCAGTTTAACGATGATCTGGTGCAAAATTTTGTCACGTTATTATTTCTGTAAAAAGTCGATTTCTTGCAACAGGAATAACCGGAAAAGCGGAATTTGTTTTAAAGCCTAATAATAAAGGGTATCCGTAGTCGAGTTGATTTATAATTAATGGTATAACTTATTCTCGGTAAGCCTTCTAATGAGTGGCGTCTTAAACATAGATCAATGAGTAATTCGAGCAGTCTGCGTAAGACTAAAATTGTTGCTACTATCGGCCCTGCCTGTGACTCGCCCAGTATTTTGAAAAAGATGATAGCTGCGGGGATGAATGTGGCTCGTCTGAACTTGTCCCATGGCAGTATAGCGGAGCATCAAGCTCGTTTGGACTGGATACGTGAGACTGCTAACACCATGGGTGTGCAGCTGGCTATAATGGTTGATACACGCGGTATTGAGATTCGTACCGGTGAGCTGAACGCTGGTTCGGTAGAACTAGCACCAGGAACAAAATTTACCCTTTACACGGATGGACGTACCGGTAACGGAGAGGGGGTTTCTGTAACGTATAAAAATCTGCCTGATGAAGTGGAGACAGGAACAGCGATCTTGATTGATGATGGTTCTATTGAATTGGAAGTGACATCAGTTTCAAGTAACGCCATTACTTGCCAGATTATTCATGGTGGTGCTTTGAAGGAAAACAAGAGCGTCAACTTACCCGATGTCCAGTTAGCGGTGAATGCTGTCAGTCCTGAGTTTAGAGATGACATTGTCCGTGAAATCAGCTTCGCTGCCGACAATGATGTAGACTATCTGGCTGCATCTTTCGTGCAAAGTGCGGAGGACGTTCATCGTATCCGTGATATTTTTATGGCATCGGAACGGCGTACACCAATTATTGCCAAAATAGAAAATAAGGCCGGTATTAAAAACCTCGATGAAATTGTAAAAGCTGCAGACGGAGTAATGGTGGCGCGCGGCGACCTTGGTGTTGAATTGCCTTTGGCGGAAGTTCCGGGATTTCAAAAAAAAATCATCCGTACCACAGTAATGAACGGTAAACCCGTAATTACTGCTACAGAAATGCTTGCTTCTATGGAAAGGAATCCCAAGCCGACTCGGGCAGAAGCGAGCGATGTGGCCAATGCTATTCTTGACGGTACATCGGCGGTTATGCTCTCAGGAGAAACTGCAATAGGTAAATTTCCAGTTGAATCGGTACACACCATGTCCATTCTTGCGCAGCGGGCAGAGGCATCGCTGAATGAATATGGTTATTTGCAGAAAACACGTATAGATCCGGAAAATATCATTCCCGAGGTGGTGAGTCAGTCAGCAGTAAACATGGCGGAGAAGCTCAAAGCTGCTGCTATTTTCAGTCTAACTGAAACCGGGTTTACATCCCGGTTGATTTCTAAAAACCGCCCTGATTGTCCGATTGTGGCAGTTACCTTTTCACAGCTTGTGGCACGGCGTTTATCCATGAACTGGGGGGTAATACCATTACTCTGTGAAAAAGGGACAGACGACGGTGCCAAGTTGGAATTCGCGGTGAGCCGGGCCAAGGAGCTGGGATATATCAAAACAAGTGATGTCATTGTTGTGACAGCGGGAGCTCAGCATCAGGTTGGCGGTACCAACCATATTCGTGTACTGAAAGTGTAAGGCCCGACAAATCTAGATCCTCAGCATACTAAACTGTCTCTTATTTCTCGTGACCGGTCGTCCAGAATTATCTAACGACTAGGCTGTTCACCATAAAAAAAGCCGCAAGCCGAAAAAATAGCCCCAACAATCGGGTTTGCAATCCAAATACCAGATTTTTCGATGTTCAGTATTGGCAACGGCAAATCGGTATGAACAAAGCAGTTTCTCCAATAGTGATATAATGACCATTTTGCCAACGCTATACTCAACTAAGGAAGATACCTTGAATAAACAAATAACCGGCCTCGTAACAGCCCAGACTAAAAATAAACAACGTGTTGCAGTTCTGATTCCTCACGGGTATACCGTGTTTGACATTGAAGACGGCGAGATTTCAATTAGCGATGAGGTCATTGGCCCCCTGGAAGAGAACGGCTCGCAAGACTTATCGAATCTTACAACTGGACAAAAAGTATCCGTACAAATTGTGGCTACACTCGTAAGTGGAAAGGATGCAGTCTCTCTACTTGAAAACAAATAACGCGCGAGAAACATTAGGTTAATGTTTACGTTCCATAAAAACCCTCTCTATGTCAATTAAATCGATCTCGCGAAAAATTCGCGCGAGTTGATAATTTTATCTTTGAATTGATTTGATTAACTGGTTAAAACTCTGTTGGATAAATAAGTTATTGCATACATATGAAAACACCGTCTTAAAGACGGTGTTGAATGTTGTTGGGGGTATTAATGGTGGGATGGCGGGAATCGAACCTTGGCCTATTTCTGTAATTTCAGTCATTTAGTATTCGCTTATGTTATTTTTGTGTCAATTTAATACTTTTTTGCAAGCTCTTAGAGATTTTATAAACAGTTAGTCTAAGTCTATTTAAATATTGTGGCAATATATCCGAGACTGTAACAAATTCTGTGTAACTGTTTATCATTAACCCCGGATATGGGAAAGGATAAACAGACGATGAAGAACAAAGAACTACAAGCGATAGCCGAATTAGCGGC
>JAUIIB010000033.1 GCA_030431985.1 Gammaproteobacteria bacterium | reverse complement strand
CTGAGTCCTACCCCGATAACCCCAACGGCTCACAACAGGGTATTACCGGTATGACAACGCCGGACGGCAGATTTAATATACTCATGCCGCATCCAGAACGCGTTTTCCGTACGACACAACACTCATGGTATCCACCCGAGCCCAAAGGCCCGGGACGACGCATGCGAATGCCCGAAGATGCGCCCTGGATTCGTCTTTTCAGAAACGCCCGAAAATGGGTGGGATAACTACACCAAATAATCAATGATAAAACATCGCCTATTTGTACTCATCAATCTTCTGGCATTGGGACTGACTGCTTGCTTTGTCTCGACAACAACTGCTGCTCCAATTGATACCAACCACACTAAACCGAGCATCAAACAACGTCCCAAGTCTGACACAAACAATTGTGTACCGCTTGGCAGCTGGATAATTCCCGGTGTTGGTACGACAACTTACACAGATGTGATTGACCGAGCGATCAAAAATTCAGTCGTTCTACTTGGTGAAACGCATGTCAACGCAGACCACCACCGTTGGCAATTGCAGGTACTCACGGCGATGCATGCCGTGAAACCTGACATGGTGATTGGCTTTGAAATGTTTCCCCACCGCATACAATCTGTTCTTGACCAGTGGGTTGCGGGCGAACTGAGTGAAAAAGCATTTCTTACTGCTTCAGAATGGGATAAAGTCTGGAACACGGACGCCAATCTCTATCTGCCGCTGTTTCATTTCGCACGTATGAATCATATTCCAATGATCGCATTAAATATCGAACAACGCTTGCGCCGATCCGTTTCAGAAAAAGGGTTTTACGGTGTACCTGTCGAGGAGCGAGAGGGACTAACGCGTCCTGCCGAACCCAGTCAGGCGTATCTCGACTTTCTGATGCCGATATACAAACAGCATGATCGCAACACTAAGACAGATGTTAAAATCAGTTATGACGATCCTGATTTCAAACGCTTTTATGCCGGTCAGCAATTATGGGACAGAGCAATGGCAGAAAGGCTAAATCAGGCATTAAACAATCATGACACAGTAGACAAACCACTTGTTGTTGGCATTCTAGGTTCAGGTCACGTCATGCATGGTTATGGTGTCCCGCATCAATTGCACGATTTGGGTACAACCGCGATTGCGTCACTGCTACCCTGGGACACGAATAAACCGTGTGACCAGCTCGTGGCAGGTCTGGCCGATGCCGTGTTCGGCGTATTACCCCATACAACAAATACATCCGGCGAACCTCAATATCAACGGCTGGGCATTCGTTTTGAAATGGCGCGTGGCGGCGCATTAGTATTACAGGTGGAAAAAAATAGTATTGCCGAGCGCTCGGGACTACAAGATGCGGATGTCATCCTGGAAATGGCAGGCCAGACGCTAACGACCTCAGACGATGTAATCAACATTGTCAAAAGACACGCCCCGGGTACCTGGTTACCCCTTAAAATAAAGCGCGAAGAAATCGAGCAAGAAATCATTGCAAAATTTCCGCCGCTAGCAGTACGCTAATCAATAAAATTTTATATACAATGATCAGGTACGACACCTTTAGTGCGTGGAACCCGAAAACATATGAAATTTAATCTTCCTGTTCGTTACGTTTTTTCACATAATCGCCTTTCCCAATATTATAGGCAGCACATAAAACCAGCGCGATTACAAATCCAATGCATGCACCGATAAACAGACCGACCACCAAAGAATTAGTGTTTAGTAGTGTGAACACTTTATATCTGATATCCCAGTTTGTCAGCTAACTCTTGTGGCGATAACATAACCATACGTTGCAAGCATTCAGCACCATAAAGTTAATCCATACATATTTTAGTTTTTCACCATCACATATGCATGTCTCAGTTCTTCATTTTCAATACTGCCTTCTTTCATTCCGAGCAGTACCGCAGCTTTATGGCAATCTCCGTAACCCCCTTGTAATCTCCCTTTGAGAACTGCGTAGACAACATTGGGTTGCAATCCGTGTTTAATTGACCATTTTGCTATAGTCAAACCGGTCTTTGCAATCTCAGCTTTTGCTTCATCTGCCGTTTTTAACTTGGCCATTTTGATATATCATCCTATTAGATAAATAATGATGTGCGAATTATTACACGCTAAAGCGTTTCAGTCAATACGCTTTAGCGATTTATTTCATTTTTTTGAGAAAAATATAGAAAGTGCAGGAAAATCAGAAGGATAATTTAAAGAAACAACAAAAAGAAAACGTATCTGACCCCACTTTTTTTTCTGATCAAGAAAAAAAAGTAAATGCACGCATAAAACATGCCATTGGCGACGAACCCGTTAAAGTATTTTCTCGTAGAAGTGGAATACCAGAAACATCATTGAGAGACTATATCTCCGGCAAAAAAAAACCTGGCCTGGATGCGATTACTGTAATTTCAGAATTTACTGGAACTACCATGGATTGGCTAGCAACAGGAAAAGGAATAAAGCACACGATCGACTTACGACATGCGGAAGAAAGGCTAAGCGGCAACCCGCCCGCCGTCTTCTCAGAATTGCCAAAAACGCTTGAACCATATCGCAACCGTCTTGACACATTATTAAATTATTTGGTCATGATCGAAGATGAAAGAGAACGTACCGCATTACTCAGTGATTTTATTTTACGCGCAGAAAAGATAATCGAATTATCTGAACTCAAACAAACAGTCAACGAAATGCGGGCTACTTATCAGAAAGATAACGTAAATAAGTAAATTTATTCAATTATTTACTCTTGCAAATTTCATGACAACTGACTGAATATGCACCATAGAACGCAGCCACCTGATAAAAATACGCGAATATTCCGCCATTTACCTTTAATGACAAACAAGCAACTAAACGATAATGAAAGACAGGTATTTACTGGCAATACTATTAAGCCGAGAATTTACTTCTAAACATAAAATATACCGCGCCGATCAAGCATAATCCGGCCCATAAATAATCAAGTTTTAACGATTCCTTGAGATATAATACAGAGAATGGAATGAATACGGTCAGGGTAATCACTTCTTGTATTATTTTCAATTGGCCGACACTCAGTACCGTATAGCTAATTCTGTTTGCCGGTACTTGCAGCATATATTCAAACAACGCTATTCCCCAGCTTATCAGTGCCGCGATGACCTATGGCAAGTGATTCAGTGCTTTGAGGTGCGCATACTAGTACTCTTTCAATATGATATTGTTAGGTACAGCGTTACCATGGTGTTTTGCAGCAAGGCGCAGTAAGCAGGGAAGGGTTATTCCCTTTCTAAGTACTGTAACGAAGTTGCAGGACACCATGGTAACGCCCTGTGGGTGAGCTTGTCAGTATCCATGGACTACGTTATTCCTTTTGGCAATAGAATAACTATTACCTACAAGGCATGTCTTGCCATGAATACTGACAAGTTCACTGAACCCAGCAATATCATATTGAAAGAGTACTCGGCGAATGTCATAAAAACATTGCTCATTACCAGCAAAGCGATTGAAATGATAACCGGATGCATAAGTTACTTGTTGCCTTTGAATAATCTCTACCGCCTATTACCTATTCTTCCTGCGTAATACTTTTAATAATGTAACCTCCTGATTTTTCATCGGGTTCGAGCTCCAGCAGTTTGCTTGCCTGAGCGGCCTCGAGTAATTTTCCAAAAGTACGAAATCCATGGTAGGACTCATTGAATCCGGGTTTGCGCCGCTTGAGTGTTTGTTTAACCATAGATCCCCATACTTTTTCGCCGGCACCGCGTTCTTCAAATAGATCTTCTACTGTTTCCATTACCAGATCCAGTGCTTCCTGTTTCTTGTCTTCTTCAGATACAGAATTTGTTTGCGGCGTTGATTTTTTTACCGTAGCTTTACGTTTGGCTTTGTGCTGTTTTGCAGTATCCCGAATCAAATCATCATAATAGATAAACTCATCACAATTAGAAATCAGCAAATCGGAAGTCGATTTCTTGACACCGACCCCGATAACAACTTTATTGTTCTCACGTAGCTTACTTACCAGCGCCGAAAAATCAGAGTCACCACTAATAACTACGAATGTATCGACATGCGCCTTGGTATAACACAAATCAAGCGCATCAACGACCATGCGTATATCTGCCGAATTTTTACCGGACTGACGCACATGTGGAATTTCGATCAGCTCAAAAGCCGCTTCATGCATAGCCGCCTTGAATTCCTTGTATCGCTCCCAATCACAGTAGGCCTTTTTGACAACAATATTGCCCTTAAGTAGCAAACGCTCCAGCACTTTTTTAATATCAAACGCGGCGTTCTTGACATCCCGGACACCTAAGGCAATGTTTTCAAAGTCACAAAACACCGCCATGATTTCAGTCTTAGCCTCAACGGTCATTTTTTCTCCGATTCTTCTGTATCTTTACACAACTACCTGTGTCAGTAATATTAATCTTGGCATTGATTCCACCCATATCTTGAAAAATCCAATGTTACGTTCAACTTCCGAATGATTTGTGGGCGCTGTTCAGTATAGGCATTTGACCAAAAAGGAACAAGTTTAATGATTCTCGTGCACATCCAACACAACTTCCCGTTACCCTGGACGACCAGCCAGAAATCAACGATAATCGCGATCGAAGAATCAAAAATTATGCTTTAACGCAATGCCCAACGTGCTATCACAAATCTTGACCCAATCAAAATCATAGCGCAATAGTGTCTTAAGGTATGAAACAGCTCTTAAAAATAATTATTCTTTTGTTATTGTCAGGATTCGTCTGGTTTTGTATTCAGACTATATTATTGATTACCACCAACATGACGGATTGGACCAACTCGCTGATATCGCTGGTTTGTGCAATTTGGGTCGGCTTGACAGTATGGAAGCTATTTTCCGGGAAACAAATCGGTACCTATACTGCCATACCGGTTGGCGCACTGATATTCGGGGCGCTCGGTTTTATTTTCAGCTTCTTTGGACCGGTTCTATTAAACCCGAACTCCCACCAGACAGTATTCACGGAAATCATGATAGCCACCCCGCTGAGTATGTTGCTGGGCGCAGTCGGCGGTTATTTTTATGCACGCAAACAAAAAGAAGTGTGATCAAATATCCACTAAACAAGCGCTAAGCAGCATTATGCCGCCCATGACCTCTAGCCAAATAGCTTTCTGATTGCATTTCCACAAGCCGGGAAACTGTACGCTTAAACTCAAAATCGGAATTGCCCGATTGGTACAGGGACTCAGGTGGTGCAGCGGCCGAACATAGAAATTTAACACCATGCTCGTATAGCGCATCGATGAAATGAATAAAACGTGTTGCTTCGCTGGCGTTCTCACGTGTGAAGAACGGAATCGCCACCATAATAACGGTGTGATAGGTTCTTGCAATTGCCAGATAGTCAGCCGATCCAAGTGGATTAGCGCATAAACGTTTAAATGAAAAAACGGCCACACCACGTGCCGACTTTGGTACAAATAATTTGCGCCCCTGAACGGTTAATTCACCACTTGGAACTTTGTCACGATCCTCAACACTGCGATCCGTCAAACAAAAAAATGCAGTTGATAGTGCTGCGGTGGTTTGTTCATTAACTGGATAAAAATAAGTATCCGTACCCTTTAATCGATCATAACGGTAATCGGTCGGACCATTTAATGCAACAATTTCCATGGTGTCTTTAACACGATCAATGAACGGTACGAAACGGTGCCGGTTCAAACCATTCTTATACAGATCGTCCGGTAACCTGTTTGAAGTAGCTACAACTACTACACCCTGGTCGAACAATTCGTTAAACAATCTGGAGACCACCATTGCATCAGCGATATCGGTAACCTGCAGTTCATCAAAACATAACAGTGTCACCGAGTTGGCGATCTGATGAGCCACGGCGGGTATCGGGTCATCCAGATCAATTTTCCTGCCCTGAATATCCTGTAGATTTTTTACTGTCAGCTTACGCTCTTGTGTCGAACGACTGTGCCAGACTTTTAGATGCTGATGAATTTCAAGCATGAACTCATGAAAATGGACGCGCCGTTTTAATGTTAACGGTGCCAAACCATAGAATAAGTCCATCAGCATGGACTTGCCGCGCCCGACACCGCCACAGAGATAAATACCTTTCGGTTTTCTGGAACGGACACGGTCCAGATGGAAAAATCTGGAGAACCAGCTTCGCTTCTGAATCCCGGCACGCGTATAATCGGCTAGCTCATGATAGAGACGATCCAGTACTTCTACGGCATATTCCTGATCTGCGTCCGGCTTTAGTTCCCCGTCTCGTTTTAGCGCCTGGTATTCCAGAACAGGCGTAGTACTATTACGAAGTAACATAATCTACTCTACTGTCATGCACTATACATACAATCAATGCTCAAAAAGCCAGTCGATCGTAAGCTAATCTTATTTGCTCGAGAATCTGCGTAATAATTTTCCTTGGCGCACCGATATTGAATCGCATAAATCCGCTGCCAGCCTTGCCGAACAACACCCCAGGACTTAACCCCACGCCAGCCTCTTGAATAAAAAAACGTTGTAACGCGTCATCAGTCATTCGCATCGCTGTACAATCCAGCCAAAGCAGATAAGTACCTTCTGAGGGAACCAAGCGGATTTGCGGCAGATATTCAGCAAGATAAAACGCAACATCATTACGTGTATCACGTAAATATATTTTTAATGCCTCCAACCACGCGTCACCTTCACGGTATGCTGTTTCAAATGCGGTAACACTAAATGGATTAGAAGCACTCACATGCCAGGTATCAAAAACAGCTGTAATGGCTTTCCGAATCCCCCGATCTGGAATAATCAACATGGATAGGTTCAAACCCGGAATATTAAATGTTTTACTTGGCGCCATAGCTGTGATGACATGTTGATGACTGTCCGGGAGTGCCGCCAAAACGGTATGTTCGCTTTCCGGGTAGATTAGATCGGCGTGAATTTCATCGGAACAAATCATCACATTATGCTTTTTGGCAATACGCAGTATCTGTTCCAGTTCGGAGGGTGACCAGACGCGCCCCACCGGGTTGTGCGGTGAACATAACAACAATAATTGCGCCTTTTTCGCACAGTACTCCAGATGGTCGAAGTCGACGGTATAGCGGCCGTTTTCGTATTTCAACGGATTCGCAACGAGCTTCCTGCCGGTTTGAGTTACAGCCGAAAAAAAAGGAAAATAAACAGGCGGCTGCACAATAACCGAATCACCGGGTTGGGTAAATGCCATCACAGCAGCATTGAGTGAGGGTACAACCCCAGGGCACATTACCAGCCAGTCACGCTCTATAATCCAGGCATGACGCCGCCGCATCCAATCTATTGCAGCTTCGTACAAACTCTCCGGAAACACCGTATAACCGTAAATCGGGTGTGCAGCACGATCAATCAATGCCTGGGTTACAGCCGGCAACACCGGGAAGTCCATGTCAGCCACCCAGGCCGGTATAACATCGGCCCGTTCAAACATCGATTGGCGGGCATCATACTTAACACTGCCGGTCTCTAAACGATTGATAATTTGGTCGAAATCGTACGGACCGGCATTATCATTCAAGAAATACGCTCCCAAATGGTCATTTCAGATAAAGTATGCTGGTGCTTACGGCTTGTTTCACGAATAACAAACGGTACTGACTGCGGCCCCTGGATCAAACGGAAATGCTCGCCAAGAATTTCTTTCAGACCGTCCAATGTCGTAAAATTTTCACCATCACGTTTGAAGCCCCCAATCCAGTGTTCTTTTTTGGTATGTTCGGTTAACCAGGTATAAGGTGATGCGATCAGCAATAATCCACCCACATTGATACGCGTATGAATGGAATTGAGCAATTTGGCCGGTTCGTACAGGCGATCAATCAAATTTGCGGCCAGAATTAAATCATAACCTTTAAATAACGGTTTTAGATTGCATGCATCGCCTTGGTAAAACTCCACCTTATCCTTGACGTCATCCAGTCCCAAACCGCTCAGAGTACGCTCTTTATAAAAAACCAGATCACCTTCGTCAGTCAAGGTGTAGCGTAGCACGCCTTGCTGTACCAGTTGAACGCCTTGATTGATAAAACGTGCAGAAAAATCGATACCGGTGACGTTATCAAAGTGACGCGCCAACTCAAACGTGGCGCGACCCGATGCACAACCAAGATCAAGTGCCTTTTGCATCGGCCGACCACCCATTGCAGCAATGGCTATATCCACCAGCGCTTTTGGAAAATTTGGCGTATCAAAATAAGTATCGCCATAATGAAATTCGGCATATTCTGAAAGCAGCTTATCGGTTTCATAGTTCGAGGTATGCTGCGTTGCCGGTGCATCGGAAACAATATATCGAAAACCGGCATGTTGGAAAAAGTGCCGTCTAAAAGCGTAGCGTGAACTTCGCAACGTTTCATTGCCACAGGAAATCCACGAACCGCCTTTAATAAGTGCATGCTGATTGTCAAACGTTGGCGTGGTAAAGTCATCGTAAAGTGGATGGACTTCAAAACCTTCAAATGGATAAGTTGGTGTTTCCACCCATTGCCAGACGTTTCCTGAGATATCGTAAAAATCACCTTGTGGAAACTCGTCTACCGGACAACTCGACGCATAGAAATCCAAATGCAAGTTACCCAACGCCGGTTTGCCATGCGGCACCTCGGAAAGGTCTGCAACATCGTATAGGCGATACCATTCGTCTTCAGTAGGCAGTCTGACCGGCTGACCGGTGGTTTTGGCTTTCCAGTTGCAAAATGCCTTAGCTTCATGGTAATTGACATCAACAGGCCAGTTCCACGGCATCGGTATTTCATCCGTCATCGTACGCATCAACCAGCCGTCGCTCGCTTTAACCCAGAAAGTAGGGTGCTCTGCTTTGCTAAAGTCAAGCCATGACAGCCCCTCATCTTCCCAGTATGCTTTAGTTTGGTAACCATCAGCCTGGACAAACGCCAGAAACTCCTGATTACTAACCAGATATTTACTGGCCTGAAATGCTTCAACATCAGCGGTATGCCGACCATATTCGTTATCCCAGCCGTAGTGCTGATGTGCAGCTTTGCTTTTACCGATTTCTACCGAACCCGCAGAAACATTAACCAGCTCATTTGTCGGAGCCGCACCTGCCTTTTTACACGGACGCCATTGATCGTGAGGCTTTACGTACTTGATGTCATGCTGACGAATTAATACAGACGAAGTTTCCAGATGAATCTGCTCATGCTCAATACCCATCAGTATCGGCCAGAACGGACTGTCCCAGGTAATTGGCAATGTCAATGGCAATTCGCTGATTAACGCGTCCACCATATTGCGCATTTTGAGACGATAATCAGTAACGGCATCAACCGTTGGCCAGTCATAATGCGCGGTATCCAAATCATCCCAGCTCATTTCATCAACGCCAACTGCAAACATAGACTCAAATTTCGGATTGATGCGTTGAGTAATCAATCCGGCCAGCATCAGCTTATTCACATAAAACGTTGCAGTATGACCGTAATAAAAAATCAGCGGATGGCGCAATGAGATCGATTTTTTGTAATAGGCTTCATCATTGCGTAACGTTTCGAAAAGCAGCTCGTAACAATCGAGCGTACTGTGAAAATAAGCACGGATTTCTTCACGCTTTGCATTAACATCCTTGCCATCAAGTAAAGGCGTTCTCTGAATCAGTTGTTCGTCGATTACAGGTGCTCTCTGAGTCTGTTGTATAGCCATATCGTATTATTTTGATGTTCAAATTGTTCAAAATGCTGGGCATCATTATAACGCCTCGGCGCACATTTATCACACTTCACGGGAAAATTAAACCCATAATATAATTAGGGATTTTTGTATTGCCAGCCAAATACATGGTGATTTATGCAGAAAATAACCGGTCATATAGAAATGGAACAGCATCGGACGGCATAATATTTTGACATCCGTATAATGAATTTGTTGCGTAGCAATAACCGTAAACCGGTGAGAATACCTTTACCAAAATCACATTGGTAATGCAGTTGTTCCCATCAAATAGCGGTCACATTCTCGTGCAGCACCACGCCCTTCGTGTATCGCCCAAACAACCAAACTCTGGCCGCGGCGCATATCGCCTGCGGCGAATACACCTGAAATATTAGTTGCATAGACACCTTCATCGGCCTTTGCGTTTGACCGTGCATCCCGCTCAACATTCAATTGATCGAGAAGAGTTTCTTCAGGACCCAAAAAACCCATAGCCAACAACACCAGATCGGCTGGCCATACTTTCTCGCTGTCAGGGATTTTTTTCGGAATAAAGCGGCCATTGTCGTCCCGCACCCATTCAACATCGATAGTATGTAGTGCTTTTACATGGCCGTTCTCATCACCTACAAATTTTTCGGTCATAATGAGATAGCTACGCGGATCATCACCAAATCGGGCTGCAGCCTCTTCCTGACCGTAATCCAGCCGATAAACCTTCGGCCATTCCGGCCATGGATTATCAGATTGTCGCATATCGGGCGGCCGCGACAGTATTTCAAATTGAGTGATACTTCTACATTGATGACGCATGGCAGTCCCTACACAATCGGTCCCCGTATCACCGCCACCGATAACAATGACATGCTTGTCTCGACCTGAGATAGGCGCTCCGTCTCCAGAACCATTGTCTAATAGATTCTTAGTGTTTGCATGAAGAAATTCAATCGCAAAATGGACACCTTGCAAATCACGCCCACCAATTGGCAAGTCACGCGGCCGGGTTGCGCCGCAGCACATAACAACTGCATCAAAATTTTCACGGAGTGCCAAAGCTGAAATATCCGTACCCACCGCAGTATTGGTAACAAAATTCACACCTTCTTGAGCCAGAATATCAACCCGTCTTTGCACAATAGATTTATCGAGCTTCATATTCGGAATACCGTACATCAATAAACCGCCGATACGATCCGCACGTTCGTATACCGTCACCTGATGACCCGCACGATTAAGTTGTGCGGCACAGGACAAACCTGATGGCCCCGAACCTATCACTGCAACCTGTTTACCTGTGCGGCGCACAGGTGGCTCAGGCACAATCCAGCCTTCTTCAAATCCTTTTTCGACAATTGCATATTCGATATTTTTGATAGTAACCGGTGGATCAATAATACCGAGAACACACGAACCCTCGCACGGTGCCGGACAAACACGCCCGGTAAATTCAGGGAAATTATTCGTTTTATGCAACCTGTCCAACGCCTGCTTCCACAAACCGCGGTATACCAAATCGTTCCATTCCGGAATTAAATTATTTATCGGACAACCCGAAGCCATACCGCTGATCAATGTTCCCGTGTGGCAAAACGGCACGCCGCAATCCATACAACGACCGGCCTGCACCTCGAGCGAGTGCTCGGAAAAATGTTCATGGAATTCATGCCAGTCAAGCATTCGCTCTGACGGCCTCCGGTCCACCGGTAATTCACGCTGATATTCCATAAATCCAGTTGGCTTACCCATTGGTCTTTTGTCTCCTGCTACGCTATGCCCAAAATAATGGCCTACTAGTTGCCGCTGATACGTGCCGTATCACTTTTGTTTTCCTCAAAGGCCGCCATCACTGCTTTCTCACCCGTCAACCCTTCTTGCCTTGCACGCTTCATTGCGTCCAGCATACGTTTATAATCTATTGGCATGACTTTGATAAATTTGTTTACACTGTTATCCCACTGGGCAAGAATACTCTTAGCCCATGTACTGTTTGTAACTTCGGCATGACACGTGGTCATTCGCTTAACAGTGTCAATATCCTCCACATCCAGTACTTCGAATGTAACTGTCTCAGTATTACACAAATCGCAAAAATCACCGCACTCATCATAAACATACGCAATTCCGCCCGACATACCTGCGGCAAAATTCCGCCCGGTTTTACCAAGCACAACCACAAGACCGTTGGTCATGTACTCGCACCCGTGATCGCCAACACCTTCAACAACAATTCGAGCGCCGCTGTTACGTACACCGAAGCGTTCACCGGCTACGCCCCGAATATACGCTTCTCCACCCGTTGCACCATAGAATGCTACATTACCAACGATAATATTGTTTTCAGGAGTAAATACTGATTGCGTTGGGGGATATAAAATAAGTTTGCCACCGGATAATCCCTTGCCAAAATAATCGTTAGCATCACCTTCCAGCTCCAATGTCAAACCGGACGGGATAAATGCACCAAAACTTTGCCCTGCCGTCCCGCAGAAATGAAAATGAATACTATCTTCAGGCAAACCCTGCGGACCGAAGCGTCGTGTAATTTCACTGCCGAGCATTGTGCCAACCACTCGATTCGTATTGCGGATTGACAATTTAGCCTTAACCTTTTCTTGTTCTTCCAAAGCAGGCTTAGCCAAATCAACCAGCACCCGGCTGTCTAAAGAATCGTCGAGCCCATGATTTTGCTGAATCTGACAGAAGCGCCCAACTTCCGGTTTAATTTCCGGTTGATACAGTATTTGCGAGAAATCCAGTCCCTTCGCCTTCCAGTGACCGACCGTTTTCAGTGGCTTCAGACAATCAGTACGGCCAACCATTTCATTCACTGTCCGAAAACCCATTTGCGCCATAATTTCACGCATTTCCTGAGCGATAAAACGCATGAAGTTAACCACATGATCCGGGTCACCCTTAAAATTCTGACGCAGCGCCGGATTTTGCGTCGCCACACCAACTGGACACGTATCGAGATGACAAACCCGCATCATAATACAACCCATTGAAACCAGCGCTGTAGTCGCAAAACCGTATTCCTCCGCACCAAGTAGTGCAGCGATGACAACATCCCGCCCGGTTTTCAACTGACCATCTGTCTCAATGACTATGCGGCTACGCAAATTGTTAAGTAACAAAGTCTGGTGCGTTTCAGCCAGGCCAAGTTCCCAAGGCAATCCGGCGTGCTTGATACTGGTCAGTGGCGATGCACCTGTACCACCATCGTGCCCACTGATCAGCACAACATCGGCATGGCCTTTGGCAACACCAGCGGCGATAGTACCCACACCTGCCTCCGAAACCAGCTTGACACTGACACGGGCATGGTGATTGGCATTTTTCAAATCATGAATTAACTGAGCAAGATCCTCAATTGAATAAATATCATGATGAGGCGGTGGAGAAATCAGTCCAACACCCGGTGTTGAATAACGCACTTTAGCGATCCACGGATAAGCCTTACGTCCAGGCAGTTCCCCGCCCTCACCGGGTTTAGCACCCTGCGCCATTTTAATCTGCAACTCTTTTGCCTGGGTCAGGTAATAACTGGTGACACCAAAACGTGCTGATGCGACTTGTTTAATAGCGCTATTACGTGAATCTCCATTGGCATCGGGTATATAACGCGCCGGATCCTCGCCTCCTTCACCGGTATTGCTTTTTCCGCCAATACGATTCATCGCAATGGCGAGTGCTTCGTGCGCCTCCTGACTGATCGAACCATATGACATTGCACCGCTTTTAAAGCGTTTGATGATAGTATCAACCGATTCAACTTCCTCGATTGAAACAGAATCGGCAGCTGGTTTTAACTGCAGCAGCCCGCGTAGTGTCGCCAAGCGCCGAGACTGATCATTGATCAGTGCGCTATAAGCCTTGAATGTCTTATAATCGGCATTACGACAGGCCTTTTGCAGCAGGTGGATAGTTTTGGGATTGAACAGATGCAGCTCCCCATCCTTACGGTATTGATACTGACCATGGGCATCTAACGCCGGTTCTTCAACTGGTAATGACAAAAAGGCACATGCATGCTGCCGTATTGCCTCTTGAGCAATTTCGCTCAGACCTATCCCACCAACACGCGATGCGGTCCAGGTAAAATATTGGTCGATAAAACCCTGATTCAAGCCTACCGCTTCAAAAATCTGTGCCCCACAATAAGACTGCACAGTGGAGATGCCCATCTTGGACATCACCTTTACCACACCTTTAACCACCGCCTGGTTGTAGTGTTTCACTGCATCATCATAGTGAAGGTCAGGCAACATCTTCCGGTGAATCATATCGTTCAACGACTCATACGCCATATAGGGATTGATCGCCTGAACACCATAACCCAGTAACAGGCAAAAATGGTGTACTTCCCGTGGCTCACCGGACTCAAGCACTAATCCAATACGAGTACGTGATCCGGCGCGGATCAAATGATGATGCAGTGCGCTGCAGGCCAGTAATGCCGGCATCGGAGCATGCTGGTCGTCGATGCCTCTGTCTGACAAAATTAAGATCGTTGCTCCATCAGCGATAGCTTGATCCGCAGCATCAAATAGACGTTCCAACGCCTGTTGGAGCGCTGCTTCACCATAAGCTACTGAGAACAATATCGGTAATGTTCTAACAACCAATCCAGGCTGATTCAATCGGCGAAGCTTCGCCAGTTCTGCATTTTCCAGAATAGGTGTTTGAAGTCTGATACGGCGGCAATTCTTCGTCCCCGGCTTTAATAAACTTGCCTCAGAACCTAATGTCTGCAGAGTACCGGTAATCAATACCTCACGAATTGGGTCAATCGGTGGGTTAGTAACTTGAGCAAACAGCTGTTTAAAATAGTTATAGAGCAATTGCGGTTTATCGGACAAAACAGCCAACGGCGTATCGGTACCCATTGAACCGATGGGCTGAATCCCGTTCGCAGCCATCGGACCGATGATCAAGCGCAAATCTTCAAAGGAATATCCAAATGCCCGTTGACGCTGCAATGTTGTTTGATGATCTTCAACGGCTGCCACGGGTATATTGGGCAAATCTTCAATATCCAGCAAATTTTTGTCCAGCCATTGTCGATAGGGATGAGTAGTTACAATATTTTGTTTCAACTCATTATCGCTGATAATTCGCTGCTCGGAAGTGTCCACCCAGAACATACGACCAGGCTCCAATCGTCCTTTTTCCAAAATGTCCTCTGGAGGCACATCCAGCACCCCCACTTCCGAGGCCATAATTACCAAATCATTATTAGTCACATAGTATCGTGAAGGACGTAATCCATTCCGATCCAGCATCGCACCTACACCTCTACCGTCGGTAAAAGCTATAGACGCCGGGCCATCCCAGGGTTCCATTAAACAACTGTGATATTCATAAAACGCCTTCTTTTCAGTACTCATGCCTTGGTGATTTTCCCAGGGTTCAGGAATCATCATGATCATTGCATGCGGTAATGAATAGCCACACAATGCCAAAAATTCTAGACAATTATCAAACTTAGCCGAATCACTGCCATCCTCTTGAATAACCGGAAGTAATGTTTGCCATTCATCTCCGAATATATCTGAATCTAGCATTGATTGACGTGCACGCATCCAGTTTTCATTACCACGCAGGGTATTAAATTCGCCGTTATGAATCATGTAGCGATAAGGATGGGCACGTTCCCAACTTGGGAATGTATTGGTGCTGAAACGGGAATGCACTAACCCGAGAGCTGACTCAACGGCTGTATCAGACAGGTCGGGAAAAAATGTCACAACTTGCTGTGGCGTCAACATGCCTTTATAGACAATCGTTCGAGAAGATAAACTGGGTATGTAGAAATAGTGACCACCGGCAACTTCGCCATATCGAATCGTCTTTTCGGCCAAACGGCGAATCACATATAATTTACGTTCAAATGTTTGTTCATCTAATGATTCTGCTTTGTATCCAATAAAAATCTGACGGATAACCGGCTCACACGATTTGGCAGTGGGCCCTAGACAGCTATTGTTAGTCGGTACGCTACGCCAACCTAAAACCCGCAGACCCATTTTACATACGATCCGGTCCAGAAGATTTTCGCAATTGTCACGCTGTTCTCTACCGGGTGGCAAAAATACCATACCAACACCATACAGCCCCGGATCAGGCAATTGAAAGCCATGCCCATTACATTTTTCCTGCAAAAATATATGTGGAATCTGCAATAAAATACCGGCACCGTCACCCGTGTTTTCCTCGCTACCGCACGCGCCACGGTGACTTAAATTTTGAAGCACTGTCAAAGCATGTTTGACAATCTGGTGCGAAGCTTTGCCTTTAATATTTGCAACAAAACCTATGCCACAGCTATCATGCTCGAAATCTGGATTGTAAAGACCTTTTGGGTTAAGCAAACCAGGTTGCTTCATTGCTTTCATCACCTACACTTCCCTTATCAACTTATCAATTATGGTCACTAAAATATCCCAACCACTGCCTCTATATACTCATACTGGACTGAGCCTGCACATTCTTATTTTACTTTAATCAAGATTAATCCGTTAATAACCCGTATTCCAAATTGACGATAGAGCCGGACAATCAACTTTAACAAGGCTTCCAAACTAGACCAGAACCGCTGAAAATGCATTGGCTCTCCACATAACAAGCAACACATAATAATGTAATGGATTGATAGCTTAATTATTTTATCCGATCACTTCTAATATACCTATGTTCATCCTGGTAAACTGCGATTTACATCTCAAACAAGTAGTAGTCCAAAACTTTCAAATTCCTAAAAAAACTTGAAAAAATACGTTTTTTGCAAAAGGCGCGTATTGTATCCTTTACAGGCAAGACTGTGAAATTAGTATAGTGTTTTAGTTTTGATCGATTACACAGACATGTTGTCAAAATGACAATTCATATGTGTATAAATAAATTCGCTTCATTTGACATCAAACATAAAAGAACATTACTCACCTATCTTGATATCAGTTGGTTTAATCTCAATTATCTGCTTTAATACGAATATTCTTATAGAGTGGTACTTAATCTTATGAAACGCTTTACGATTTCTCTTGATGATGAATTATCTGCACAATTTGATGCATTAATGCATGCTCGAGGTTATACTAACCGCTCCGAAGCGGTGCGCGATATGATTCGCGACTTACTGGAAACTAAGCACCTTAAAAACGAAAGCAGCGGCCAGTGTATAGCGTCTTTAAGCTACATATACAACCATCACGAATGCGATTTAGCTAACAGGATTACTTCTGTCCACCACAATCACCACGATTTGACATTATCCAGTATGCATGTACACATGGATCATTTTAACTGTCTCGAAGTAGTGATTCTACGTGGTTCAATACATGACGTATCTGATTTTGCAAATCAAGTCATTGCAACCCGAGGTGTTAAGCACGGAAAATTGTTTATGGTTCCTGTAGAAATTAAACAAGAACAACACACCCCAGAATCTTTATCTCATTTCCATAGCAATCCTCTGGTATAAACCAGTTTCAATTCCTTATTCTCATTTATACCACGATATAGCCTTTGTATAATTGACGAATATAACTACATAGAAGAAACCGGACTGTTCTTCTATGGAATATGTCGCTTAATTGTTATCCCATTTTCTATAGTAAGCACTTGAATTTTGTTAACTGACTAGTTCGATAGCATCATCGACTAAAAGGAAATCAATTTAAATGTGTAAAGACAATGACCACTCATTCAAGGATAAATTGCAATTCGATTCCCAAAAACGCCTATTCCTCCGCAGTGCAGCAGCAACATCGTTAGGTACTGCGCTGTCTTTTTCTGAATTTTCGCGGGCTTTAGCTGAAGGCATGGTTAAAATCCCACCAATACCAGAAAACGTGCTAACTCCAAATGATGCATTAAAGCGGCTAATGGAAGGAAACGAACGCTATGTCTCCAATAACCTGATACCATTAAATTTTAAAGATGAACGCCAAAGCCTGGTGAGAGGGCAAAATCCTTATGCATGCGTACTAAGCTGCTCAGACTCCAGAATTAGTCCAGAGTTTTGTTTTGATGAACAACGCGGAGATTTATTTGTTGCCCGCGTAGCGGGTAACTATGTCACTACTGATTTCATTGCAACACTGGAATACGCTGCGGCTGTATTACACGTTCCCTTATTCGTCGTATTGGGTCACGAGAATTGTGGTGCAGTAAAAGCGGCAATTGATGCGACTGATAGTAATGAGCAATTCCCTGGACACATACAATCTATTGCTACTGCGCTCACACCAGCTGTCAGGGCTGTTCAAAAAGACCCGGACTATGTTGCAAATAACCGGTACATCAATATCGTTAAAAAGAACGTGCAGTTAACCGTCGAAAGTTTGAGAGAACAACCACCATTACTTGCCCGGTTGGTTGAGAGCAAAAAGATCATGATCGTAGGTGGTGTATATTATTTGAAAACTGGAAAAATAGAACTTATTGCGTAAACTAGGCAAATAACCGTTTTTATTACAAAAAATAGCCTGATAGAAAAAATCTATCAGGCTATTTTAAATCTCAATGGGTAAACTTTACTTCTTAATACTTACCCAACTGGAATGTAATTAGTCAGCTTTCCAATGCTTGGACATGCTAGCAGCATATAAGAACATCCACATCGTCATTACAAACGGCAGTGTCAATGTTGGAAGTCCAAGCGGCGCAAGAAAATTCGCTAAGCCAGCCTGACAGATTACCGTTAGAATACCTGCAATAAGTGCCAGGAAAGCTGTTCCTGTAGACGGTTTAAGAAAAACCCATCCCACTGACATCATTGTCAGTACAGGATTAAATGCATAAAGACCCATTTCAATCAAGCCGTTATTTGCACCGAGCAATATAGGAAATAACACACCAACAAAGGTGCCGCAAATTGCCATAATCGCGCCCCGCCATGAAACTATCGCGATACCTAATAGAAACAAGAGACCAACAACAACGCTGTCAGCAAACATAACCTCTGCTATGCCTTTCGTCAAAGCTGTATACCAGAGGTCAGCAGTTTGATCCGTCATTGAAGTCAACCATGCAGCCGATGCTGCATCTGTGCTTGCTATCGCTGCTGGAATGCCTGGCTCTGGCAAAACTGGACCACGTGACAGCGCGTCAAAGGAAAACACTGCCGCCATAAACATCCAGCAAACCAGAACAAAGGGTGAAGTAGAGGCCGGTATTCCATAAGGCGTCAAAATTCTAATCAAGGCTGCAAGAACAACACTCGATAATAGCGAAGCCAATATAACGTATATCCATAGAAATGGCGTATAATCTAAGAATAAGAACAAACATGGGCCACACAGGGTTCCATTAAACCCATAGAGTCCAAAATCTATATCATCTTCCGAAACACCTAACAAATACGCTGTCACTGTACTGGTTACAACACCGACAGTAGCTGCAAGGCCAGCTATTAAACCACCGACGTATAATCCAATAAGAAATATTAATCCTGTTACTGCATTACCACAAAAAAATACTTGTCCTACACCTCTTAGTATTACACGGATTGGTCGAGGCATAGCCATGTCTAATTTTTCAGCCCATTGCATTTTTATCTCCCCACTTTATCTTTTAATCGAAAATTGTTAACTCATCCCTTTACTACCAGAAAAAACTTGATTAATAAATGCTGTGAGCATTACTTATTAACCACAAATTGCTAAGTTAGCTCACCGGTTCCGCTTTTTTTTCCAACATGCCTTGTTTGACAATGAAATCGACGATTTCTTTAACTCCCTCACCCGTACGCAAGTTAGAAAATACAAATGGACGATCACCTCGCACACGCTTAGCGTCACTATCCATTATGCTAAGATCAGCACCCACATGCTCTGCCAAGTCTATTTTATTAATCACCAGCAGTGCTGAACGTGTAATACCGGGGCCACCTTTTCTTGGCAACTTTTCACCAGCCGCTACATCAATCACATAAATAGTCAAATCAGACAATTCCGGACTGAATGTTGACGCAAGATTATCCCCACCAGACTCAACAAGCACTAAGTCAAGGTTAGGAAATTTCTCACAAACACGTGCAATTGCTTCAAGATTAATAGATGCGTCCTCACGAATCGCTGTATGCGGACAGCCCCCCGTTTCAACACCAAACAGGCGATCTGCTGGAAGTGCATCTACACGTAATAAAATCTCCAAGTCTTCTTTTGTGTAAATGTCATTTGTCACAACCGCCATATCATAGTGATCGCGCATTTGTTTACATAGCACTTCGCATAGAGCAGTTTTACCAGAACCGACTGGACCACCGATACCAACGCGAAGAGGATTAGATTTATTTGCCATACTATATCCCAATTTATTTATTTAATTATTTAAGAACGATAGACCCGACTGTATTGAACCTCGTGTTTCATCGATAGTATGGACAATCCTGGTGCCCAATTAGTCAGATCATCATCTTCAAGTTGTTTTGAATGGTTTGCCGCCACTTCAATTTCAGAATGAAGTGAAAGCAATAACCGCTGTCCAGCGACCTGTCCGATAGGAATAGATTTAATGCAAACCAAAACCTGATTTTCTATCATTGCATATAATGATCCAAGTAATGCCGCTTCATGTGATACCTCCAAAGCAACGGCTGCACAAGCAAAAGCGGTAGGTAACGGAATTTCCTCTTGAGCTTCAAGTATTTTACGCAGTGAATCGTCACCAATATTTAGGTCAGATACCAATTTAGAGAGTGAATATCCCATTTGAATTGTTTCCGCACGCAATTCATGAGTATCACGACCTGCAGTAAACAATTCTGACCAATACGTTACAGCTTCAGCATCACGATTAGAAAACGCATGCAATAGTCGCCATAAAATTGGGGCCTCAAATTCGGCAACAATGGAAAGCGACTCGGTTATCCAAGAATGCGCTGTTTTTTCGTCTGTGACACTACCTATTTCAATTGCCGATTCAAGACCTTGTGAGTATGTATACGCACCTACAGGTAGCGATGGACTTGCTAAATGGAGTAATCTCAGCAGTTGGGTGTTTTGTTTTTCACCATTCATTTTTTTTATAGTTTAGTGATTTCACGATGAATATCAGATAAATTCAATTGAAAAGAAACGGCTTTTTGTGCCTGCTTTCCATGTCTTTTCAATATTGCTAATAGATATCATTCTAAAAAAGTACAGTAAAAGAATGATTTAGAAATCACCCTTTTACTGTAAAACGTCAATACATCATTTCTTTTAGAACAAGAAGTAACGCTGTGCCATTGGAATTTCTGACAATGGTTCGCAGGTTAGCAACTCGCCATCTGCACGTACTTCATACGTCTCTGGATTAATTTCCATTTTTGGCGTATAACCATTATGGACCATATGCTTAGACTTGCTCAAATTACGTGTATTTTTAACTGCGATTAGCGGTTTATCAACATTAACAATATCAGCTAATCCAGCATCCAATGAAGCTTGAGACACAAATGTGTAGCAGGTGTTTGTTTTAGCTTTACCATAACCACCAAACATATAACGATAATGCACAGGTTGTGGTGTAGGAATAGATGCGTTTGGATCACCCATCAGAGATGCAGCAATTGTACCGCCTTTTAATATCATGGATGGCTTAGCACCGAAATGCCCTGGTCTCCACAATACTAAGTCAGCATATTTACCGACTTCGACTGATCCAATAGCATGACCAACACCGTGGCAAACTGCAGGGTTGATACCAACCTTAGCAATATAACGTTTTACCCTATAGTTATCATGCTCTGCAGGATCTTCTGGCAACGAACCGCGCTGCACTTTCATTTTATGTGCAGTTTGGAATGTCCTCATTACAACCTCACCGATACGACCCATCGCTTGAGAGTCAGATGCAACCATAGAGATAGCACCCATATCGTGCAAAATATCCTCAGCAGCAATGGTTTCCTTACGAATCCGTGATTCAGCAAATGCCACGTCTTCAGGAATTTTTGGACTCAGGTGGTGACATACCATCAACATATCCAAATGCTCGTCAAGTGTATTGACGGTATATGGACGTGTCGGGTTGGTTGATGATGGTAATACGTTATCATGTTCGCAAATCTTCATGATGTCTGGTGCGTGACCACCACCAGCACCCTCAGTATGGAACGTATGAATTGTTCTGCCTTTAATCGCTTTAACAGTATTTTCGAGATAACCACCCTCATTAATGGTATCAGTATGGATAGCAACCTGAACGTCCATTTTGTCTGCGACGGTCAAGCAATTATCGATAGCACCGAAAGTAGTTCCCCAGTCCTCATGCAATTTCAAGCCACATGCACCTGCCAACACTTGCTCTTCATTTGGCTGAGGTACGCTATTATTACCTTTACCGAACCATCCGGTATTCATGGTCATGCCATCAGCTGCACGAATCATTTGTTGAATATGCCATGGACCTGGTGTACATGTTGTTGCCAATGTACCTACTGCAGGACCTGTACCACCACCCATCATCGTGGTAATGCCATTCATCATGCCGTCTTCTTCTTGTTGTGGGCAGATATAGTGAATATGCACATCCAACATACCAGCGGTTACAATTTGTCCTTCAGCAGCAATCGCTTCTGTAGCTGCACCAATTGGAATTGTTACGCCAGGTTGAATATCCGGGTTACCGGCTTTGCCGATTCCAGAAATTTTTCCGTTTTTAATACCGATGTCAGCCTTTACGATACCCCAGTGATCAACGATAAGCGCATTTGTAATTACAGTATCTACAACATCGTCTGCACCGCGCTGTGATTGACCCATACCATCACGGATAACTTTACCGCCACCGAATTTAACTTCTTCACCATAGATAGTGTGATCGTTCTCGACTTGGACGATCAACTCACTGTCACCCAGTCGTACTTTGTCTCCGGTCGTCGGACCCATCATGCCGGCGTACGCCGAACGAGAAATTTTAAAGCTCATTTATCTTCTCCCTCTAATTGTTGTTCCTTTGATTGTACTAACTTTCTATTAATTTGATGGTTTTAGGGTTTGTTAGCTGCAAGCGAGCCCATAACCTTTTGATTGAATCCATAAACCACTCTGCTTCCGCTAAGATCAACCAGCTCAACCGTACGCTCTTGACCTGGTTCAAAACGAACTGCAGTACCGGCCATAATGTTCAGACGCATACCGTACGCTTTATCTCGATCAAAATCTAATGCGGAATTAGCTTCAAAAAAGTGGAAATGTGAGCCCACTTGGACTGGTCGATCTCCGCTATTTTTAACTTTTAGCGTTTTGGTGTTTCTACCAGCATTTAATTCAATTTCACCATCTTTGACAAATAATTCTCCTGGAATCATGTTAATACTCTCCTTTTATAAATTTGTTTTATGGTATTGGGTTATGTACGGTAACCAGCTTACTACCATCTGGAAAAGTACATTCCACTTGAATGTCATGTATCATTTCAGGTACGCCTTCCATAACATCTGCACGCGTCAGTACTTGTGCACCAGCTGACATAAGGTCAGCGACAGAGCGCCCGTCGCGAGCACCTTCGGCAACAACGCATGTGATCAAAGCAATGGCTTCGGGGTAATTCAACTTAACACCACGTGCTTTGCGTCTTTCAGCAACTAGCCCTGCCGTAAATGTTATTAGTTTATCTTTTTCTCTAGGCGTTAGATCCATAGTTTCCTCCTCAGTATAAAGTTATTAACAACGTTTGAGAAACATATTTCAGGTTATTGAATTGCACGTACTTTTAGGTATTCCACATCCGAGGTACTACTGCTTTTTGTCCTAATAGCTTGGGACGTAAAAGTTCCCAAACTTTTAGCATGACTTTTCGAGCAACCTCACTTGAATCTCCTAAGTAACGTGCCACAATAACCGATTTAACTTGCGAAACACCAAACAAACCAGAACCGTTTGCTACAGCGTTCGCACTTTCACGTAGTGCATCAATTAATTCCCTGGGTTGAACTGTATCACTCGCAGCAATAAATGTTCCGCAAACGGTTTTATCTGCCATGATAAGCGAATTACTCATCGCCTGGCTCCCACCTGCCAATTTTAGCTGTTCACTCCAGATTAATTTGTTGTCACGACGTATATTCACCTTCTGTCGAATCCGTCCTGTATCGAATGATTCGCCATGTGCTGTTCGACCAAGGCAGAATATTTCACAACTAATATATGTAGCATCCGCCTCCAAACTGACGTTATGGACAAGATCTACTTGTGCTTCATCATAAAAAATTGTTTCTTGTGGCATCCACTCCATCGCGCCACCGGCTTTTACATCTATTTCGACGTTTTGTGTTGATGTATGGCCATTTGATTCATACCACTTTGTCGCGCCAGTACTCACCAACTGAGCTTTTGCGCCTGCACCAACATGAGTTGTTACTTCCAACTTATCACCACCAACTACGCCACCAGAGACATGAAGCAGAATAACTTGACAGATTTCAGGCCCGACTTCGTATTGGGGTTGTTGGACATAAAATTGCCCACTGTGGCTACGTGAAGCCAAACGCGTTCTGCCCTCGTAACTGTCAAAGTTCAATGAAATACTGCAATCAGGCTTTTTGTCAGATGCTGACGAAATGAAGTGTTTACTTGGGATAGCACCAACCATTGCCGATGATAGGCCTGGCTCTGATAAATTATCGGCGCTTAATTTATTTATTGATAGAACGGAGGAATCCGTCTCTGATATTTTTTTTTGTAAATTTGGATGAATGGACATTTTTTTATATTTTTTAATTCTGTGAGTTTTTGTCACGAATTTGGATTTTAAAAGAAGCCATTTTCCAATTTTTTAATTTTTATATTCTGCGTTTAACAAGACACATGTAATGCCCGAGCTGTATTTTAAGAACAAAAGCCCTCAAAACCAGCCTAAATGCATTGAAGCAAATTTGACAATAATTACACATGGTATCTCGTTATTACTTTCGAATCTAAAAATTTATGACAAAAACTCACATTTTACAAATACACTTCTATTACTAGATTTGTATTTGGAATGACATTTTAATTACATGAATTTTCTCACCAAATGCATCAGGTGCGTAATTCAAACCCTTGGTTGCCAGATCACCATATTGATAGTATGCAGAAAGTCGCGCATTAAAGCCATCAATAATATAATTCATACCACCCTCAACCTCTTCGCGATTACTACTGTTGTCAGGCTGCACGCTGGTATATCTGCCGTAGGGCTGGAACTGGCCAATTCCGACTTTCCATGGCAGCAAATAAAGACCTGTAATAGACCATGATTGACCATCAAACATACAGAAACAATCCGCATCTTGGAATGCCGCTACATCGTAATCAGCATAAAAATGCTTATATTCAAAAATAGTAGTAAACACACCGAGATTCTGCGGCATTACTTTTTCAAATAACGCATCAGTTGTCAGGCCGAGAAAATCAGAGCGATTTGCACGAGAACCTGCGCCATTGTCCTGGTAGGCAAAACCGAAAGCAGTTGCAAAAATGTCGCCAGCCTTACCGTAATAGGTGCTGCTGTTGTAGTAACCAGGGTTATGCTCTGGATTCAACCAGTTGTACACTACACGACCAGCCCATTTAGGATCATCATCCTGATTCGGCCCTAAGCCATTTTTTGACGACAAACCTCTGTAAACACCACCCGCATACTGCAATTCACCGGGAATGAAACCGGGCTTAATCCGGCCCCAGAACGTACCACCATTATCACGGCCGTACCGACCAGCGCCGCCAGCTCCGAACTTAGTACTGAAATCACTCGGGAAGAAAGGCGTTTTAAATGGATCATGTGTTGCTTGATAGAACGGGCCACTCAACTCGGCACGTGTCGTTGGTACCAACATACGACCGCCCCAGAGGTTGAATTGGTCGTTGTATTCAAATTTACCAATAGCATCGAGGATCGAATACAGCACTGGAGGGCCACTCACCTGCGGACTGGCAGCAGAGCACCAGAAACATTCCGTATTGACCTCGAATTTGATATATTTGTGAATCTGACCGTTTAAGTAAAGACGAGCATTGTCTGTCTGGTATCGATCCCGGAAATTGCCGTTTGCGTTTTCACGCCAAACACCAGATCCACGATAACCAGCACCTAATGTTAACCAGCGATGCTCATCATACTCCATCCGGAATTTAAATTTATCAAAACCGACCTTAACTTGACCGAACATAACATGATTGGACTCGAAATCATTTCCTTTAAGGAAATCAGCTCGAGCATCTGTTAAAACTACGCTAGACATTAGTAGCGCTGCTGAAAAAACAACAGCACTCCCTTTTAGCGCTTTATTTTTTAGACTTAATTTCATTCTCTTGCACTCCCACTTTTGAAGTTGAAGACACACAGATGCATGCCAACAAGCAATCATCAGGAACTAAATTAACACATCAAAAAATTAAAACATAGTATTTTTTGATGAAACATCTATTTTAGCTTCCCTGACGCTTAACGCGTCAAACCCTTATAGCCCGCTTATTGTCACTCAACTGCATAGCTTGTATCTTATGGTCCGCCAAAATTCGACCGAACCAATACCACAATGAAGACACATGCACAAGATACCCTTTAACCAGCTTAATACTCAACAATAAACATGAAAAACTATAGTAAAAACATTATGGACTGTTCTATTTTTACAACGTTTTTTGTTACGGATCACCTAATCCATGAAACAACTATGGTTTTAGATATCAGACCCAAGCTCCCATGCATTTATTTTTTGCGCTTGCCTGGAAATTTTTATTTTTATTGTAAGGGAATCCTTTGCCACTAACTCAGTGAAACCATTATATAGCGATTTATTTAAAAATGTAATAATTTCGCTGTGAAACCTTAATTTTTTTAAAACATCGATCCATCTCACCTACATTTTACGTCTGAATATCAATATTAAACACAAAATACCGATTTAACCCTGACCAGGTTAAACACCTAATACATCCGCCTTTTCTTTCTAGCAAATAATCGAAGTGCAGGTTGTCGATACAAAGTCTTAAATGCATATTTACTTCTAACATACACTGCGAATCTAAATCAAACGCCTACCATTTCGCAACGCACACTTCTTTACTTCAGCATACAGGCCACCTGTCACTGATTCCTCAACCATGACGCATCATTTATTTGTACATTTCTTTTCCAACCAACCCTATTTCATTACTATCTTAGCAGCAGAATACTTAAAATTTTTCTCAGTTGTTACCCATAAAAAATAAGTGATATACTCAGAGTGTTTCTAAATCACCACAACAAAATAAGGAAGCAAAAACAGAAATATCAGTATGTTAGATTCAGTCTTTACGTCATTCAGTAAACTCGTTTCTGAAAACCGGATCTAAAAAAATATATCAGGGTATTTTCACTAGTTAATTATAAATTGTTGTCAAAATATAAACATTCTATATATGATGTTGCTCTGACTGGCAAATCGTACAGTTTTAAGCGCATCAGTGAGCGCCATCCTTTTGTTTTGTGGTCTTTTTCTTTTTTATTTAAAAAGGATGGCAATTTTTGAGATTAAGTAACTAACAAAAAAATAATTAAAAAACAACAATAATAATTATTATCAAGCTTCAAGATTTTCAAAGGAATATCAATGCTTACATTAAATGAGAAAACATCGCATGCAGATTCTATTTATGCACAATTAGTCCTACCCTATGAACTTCGTGTAAATAGTCGTTTACGAACAGCGCTTGCATGTGGAGAGGAGGTCGCCATTTTTACTCAACGCGGGACTGTACTGCGCAACAATGATCTACTAAAAAGTGAGGATGGAAAAGTCGTACAAATTGTTTCCGCTACCGAACCGACCTACCGCATTACATGCAATTCACCCCTTGACCTGATGCGTTGCGCCTTCCATTTGGGCAATCGTCATACAGAAACCCAGGTAGCTGATGGTTTTTTGCGTATCCTCCAAGATAGCGTTCTGAAAGATATGCTAGAAGGGTTAGGAGCAACCGTTGTGGAAGAAGATGCACAATTTGAACCAGAATCAGGTGCTTATGCCTCTGGCGGCGGTCATCATCATGGTCATGATCACGACCATCATGATCATGACCATGATCACGAACACAGTCACGGTTCCCGCGGCCCATTGGCCCCCATTCCGAAACGCCAAAAAATACATAGCGGTGATGAAGCCATAGCATCCGGCGTCAATCAGCCCGGTGGAAAACGACATAATCATGGCGCACAAGCAAAATTGTCTTGATGCAGTTTATGCGACTCAGTCGCACAGCCATAACATCAGTCTATGCCACACAAATAAAATATGAAAAAAGCATTTATATCGGCGCTCAGTTTTTTGATTCTTTCTTCCATTACCTTGAGTCTAAATTCAGTATTCGCTAAAGATTCAACAAAAAGCTTACGCGTTGCAACAACTGTCCCTCCAATAACAAACATTGTTGAAAATATTGGCGGGACAGCAATAGAAGTTACTGGCATTGTACCGAACGGTGTTGATTCACATACCTTCGAGCCCGTTCCATCGGATGCGAAAATTTTGGCTGAAGCTGGCGTTATTATCGTTAATGGATTAGGCCTTGAAGTTCCGACAATCAAACTTGCTGAAAAAGTCAAAAAGCCAGGTACACCAATCGTGCGCCTGGCAAATGACACCCTTCCAAAGGAAGAATGGCAATATGACTTCAGCTTCCCCAAGGAGCAAGGGTATCCTAATCCACATCTTTGGCCGAACATTGCACTAACCATCCAATACGCTAAAATTGTGCGTGATCAACTTGCCGGCGCCGACCCTGAGCACGCGCACACTTATGCAGCTAACGCAGCAACGTACATAGCTAAACTGAAACAGCTGGATCAAGCTATTTTCTCTTGTATTGATACGATTCCCAAAAACAACCGCAAGCTTGTCACTTACCATGATTCTTTTGCGTATTTTGCACCACGCTACGGTATGCAAGTCATTGCGGCCATACAGCCAGCAAGTTTTACTGAGCCAGGACCTCGTGAAATTATGCGCATAATTACTCAAATTAAGCGGGAAAAAATTCCCGCAATATTCGGATCCGAAGTATTTCCAAGTAAAATCATGGAGCAAATTGCACGTGAATCAGGCGCTAAATTTGTCGACGAACTCTCCGATGACGAACTGCCTGAGAAACCACATCCATCGTTTATTGGCATGATGGTAAACAACATTGCAATTATGACCGAAGCACTAGGGGGTAATCCAGATTGCGGTGGAAATGTCGACACCAGCAATCTGACCGATTAAATAAACGGGATGAGCCCTGCGATTCAACTAACCGATGTAACCACCAGTTACGAAAATAACGTTGTTTTTACACATTTATCCCTTCAAATTCATTCAGGTCAATTTGTGGGTATTGTCGGTCCCACCGGCTGTGGAAAAACAACTTTACTCAAAACAATCCTAGGTATTCAAACCGTCTTCTCAGGTACAGTACTGTTGAACGGTAAACCGGTTAATCGGGTCAGTCACAAAAGAATTGGTTATATTCCTCAATTGGAAAGCATCGACTGGAGTTTTCCTGTTACTGTCGAAGAAGTTATCATGATGGGACTTTACGCTGGCAAACGTCTCATCCCATGGCAAAGTAAAGAGGAACGCGAACGCATCAAGGAACTGGCCGCAAAACTTGGCATTTATAACTGTCTGCAACAACATATCGCACATACATCCGGGGGACAACGCCAAAGAGCGTTTCTTGCTCGCGCATTGATTAGCAACCCCCAATTCCTGGTACTTGACGAACCGACTTCCGGTGTCGATATTAAAACGCAGCACGAGGTTTTACACCTTCTCGGCGACATCAACAATCAGGGGATGACAATTATCCTGACTACTCATGATCTGAATGCCGTTGCATCCCACTTACCATGGGTAATCTGTTTTAACAACCGCATTGTTGCCGAGGGTCATCCCGGTGACATTTTTACAAACGAAGTTCTCAGACAAACATACGGTAGCGACATTATCATTGTTAAACATGGCGACTATCACTTGATCGCCAACAGCACACCCCTGAAACTCAATTCAAACAGTAACTAATTCATGCAGTTTCTTCTTGAGCCATTCTATTATGCTTTCTTTCAACACGGGCTTATCGCCGCTATTCTGGTTGGCGCCTTATGTGGATTAATCGGCGTACACGTAGTACTGCGTGGCATGAGTTATGTCGGACACGGGTTATCACATGCCGCTTTTGGTGGCGCGGTAATCGGATTCGTGCTCAGCATTAATTTCTATATCGGTGCTGGCATTATGGGTTTGTCCGCCGCAATCATCATCAATCAACTCACAAAAAACAAAAAAATAAAATCTGATGCTGCCATCGGTATTGTTACAACAGCTGTTTTTGCTATGGGTGTTGTTGTTATCAGTCAGCAACGCAATTTAAATAAGAGCCTCGATGCAGCTTTATTCGGTAATATCTTGGGTATTTCGGATAATGATCTGATTATTATTGGAATAGTTACTGTAGTAACAGCAATTGTTATGTTCTTTTCATACAGACCCTTGCTTTTTGCTTCTTTTGATCAAGAAGCAGCTCAAATTTTCGGCATTAAAACAGAAGGTATGCAATTACTGTTTTCATTGCTGCTTACGCTATCAGTCATTGTCGCCATGAATATCGTTGGTGTAACGATGATAGCAGCTGCTCTCATTATGCCCGCCATGACAGCGCGCATGCTGACTGATCGATTTAGTGTGATGCAGCTGTACTCCGTATTAATAGGGGTCATCATGGGGGCCTGCGGCATGTATTCGAGCTACTTTTTTAACGTTGCATCCGGTGCAACGATCGTACTGTTCGGCGCACTGATATTTTGCCTTGCGGTTTTGGTCAGAAATATTCGAGAAAGAATCGCCTTACGTAAAAATTTTCATCGTCATGGCAACTTGATACACTCGCATTCGCATCCGCATCATACGCATATTGCTTCTGAAAAAAACAGTGTTACCGCAGAAAGCACCAAAGAGTAATCTAAAGGCGCATTAATTGTATACTGCAATTTTCTCGTGGGGAAAAACCGGATAAAACGAATTTGATTATTACATTAAGTAATTCAATACTGTTTTAATCTTTAGTGCTACACTCTACTCTGGTTTCTAGAATCCAACACGTATGAAAGCAGCTATTCTATTTTTTGCGAAAATTATCGGTCTTTTTGAAATAGCGAGTTGGTTAACTCGTGATCAAATCAGAATTTTAGGGTATCACGGTATTTGGTATCTGGATGGGCACTATGGAAATTTCTTGTATATGAATCCAGACAAATTCCAAACCCGTATGTCATGGTTGAAACAATCCAAGTATACGATCATATCGCTTGACGAAGCTGTAAAAAGATTAAAGCAAAAACGGGTGGATAATTATTCGATCGTCATTACAATTGATGACGGCTGGTATGGTACGTATCAATATATGTTGCCGGTTCTAGAAGAAGGCAATTTACCCGCAACATTGTATGTCTACACTGAAGCCGTAGAATCACAGAAGCCTTTATTGAATATTCTGATACCCGCTATTTTTCAGTTAACCGACAGGGCAACTTTAAAAACTCATCTGAGAGAAACAGACGAATCGATTGAAATAAATATCAGCGACCCTGAGAAGAAACAGAAAGCTTTAGAAAATATCTTAGAAAAATTCCATACGCTGGATCTTTCACAAAAAGAAAATTTCTGTCGAGAAATCGCAACTGCATTGGGATTTGATTATGAAGAGATACTTCAATCCCGCCAATTCGGTCTAATGACATTTGACGAAATACAAAAAGCAAATCAACGCGGATTAAATATCCAGCTACATACACATACCCATCATGTTGACACAGATGCACCAGAAGAAATCGTCGATGAAATTTCAATCAATAGAAGCAAACTAAAGCCTTATGTAACGTCATCACTCGAACATTTTTGTTATCCAAGCGGAATTCATAGTGCTGAAATGTACAATTACTTGCAAACAAGTAACGTTATTTCAGGTACATTGTGTGATACTGGGCTGGTCACTACTCAGGATAATCTATTCGCATTAAACAGGATACTAGACGGCCAGCAAGTTTCCCAGCTCGAGTTTGAAGGAGAAATTTCTGGATTTCTGGAGTTAATTCGAAAAACTAAGGAAAATCTTAACAGATTAATACGACGTCATCACTAAATCACGCTCATTCTCGTAAAGTCCTTTGATGAATAGAACAATAATTCAGAGAGACTGTAACAAATTCTGTGTAACTGTTTATCATTAACCCCGGATATGGGAAAGGATAAACAGACGATGAAGAACAAAGAACTACAAGCGATAGCTGAATTAGCGGCGAAGAATATTAAGACGGA
>JAUIIB010000059.1 GCA_030431985.1 Gammaproteobacteria bacterium | reverse complement strand
CGTGTTGACAGAATTGGAGGCAATAGCGACTAGAGTTTCAGCAGCACCAGGTAATTGTGACGTGGTTCGGAATGAAGCAAAATTGTTCCAGGAAAAATATGGCGGTGCGCTGAAGGTTTTAAGCGGAAACGATGCGGCATCAGTTGATGAACAGGTGCAGGCCCGACTGGACAGAGTGTTTGAACAGTTGTCCCCATCGCTGATGGTTTGCGGTTCCTGTTCATCAGATTCAGAAAAGACTGAGAAGCCTCTGGCGGGTAAAGATGATCCCTGCAAAGATACGAAAAGAAAATGCGAACGAAATTGCCCACTCGGCGGTTGGTCTTGTGCCGGGCACTGGGCAGGGTGTATGTCGGGTTACAGACCGTCTTGTTGTTGGGCTGCAGCCTGCGGATCAAAGAAAAATTGTATGCGAGTGTGTGAATCGTCTTGTGTGTGCTCGGTTGATTAGCTGAGCTAAATATAAGGTGCGGTCATCAGAACAGGAAGCGAAATAGATTTATGACCCCTATCGCCCGATTACCCAGAGCAAAACATGACTTTGTAGTTAATTTATGACGTGACGCATAAAGGGCGACGATAGCCGCCCTTTCTAATTTTGCTGTGTGATTGCCGTCTATTCTTCGCGTCTTCCGCGTGGTATGTTATATAACACTGCGGCGCCATGCGGGCGAAGTGTCAATGTGGTTACTTGTTCGGAGTGCCCCTGCCAAACAAGTCGGGAGCTGGTCATTTGCTGGTAGCCCGGCATCATTGGTTACAGAAGCTTCGTGTCAGAACAAATTCTCATACCATAAGCTTCAAGCTTTAAAAAGCTGTTTGACCGTTTTCATAGATATGAACATACGACCTGTCGTCGGCAAAAAAATGAAGCCGTATTGTTCATAAAACGATTGAGCGTCTCCATCAATAGGATCGACCACACAGCCATAGAACCAATCTCCGTTTCTGCAATGCCGACACAGCGATACAAAGCATCTAACAAAAGTTGTTCCCAAACCTTGTTTTTGAAATGCATTATCAATGGCTAACCGTCCTAATAGGGTTGCAGGCAGGAGTGATACCGATCAGCATAATAATTGCGAAAAATGATTTGCTAAATAACTGCCGGAACATTGGGGCTCCGCTATTTTATTCGACAAAAACCGCTCTGACTTTTTCTTCCAAAGGAGGCCGCATACCGGCTTTGCGTCCTGCTGCAATCGCTTCTTCAACATCGCTCCCCTGGCTGATCAGGTAACTTGCCCAGATAGCTCCCGCCCGGTTACCCGATCCACAATGTACAAGGATGGGTTTGGGTGACTTTTGCAAGGCTTGTGTAAATGCTTCCACATGTTCAGGGCTGATGTTAGCGACAGTCATCGGTATATTGACATAAACCAGCCCGGCGGCTTCAACCAATGCTTTTTCACGGTTAGTGCCTTCGTTGGCAACACGCATATCGATTACAGTTTTGAATCCATGCGCTGCCAGGACGGATTCGCCGCCGTCGCCAATCAGACCGGAGGTTGCTATGTCAGGTGCTGCGCGATTGTAGTTCTGTACTGTGCTGACCTGATGACCGTAAGGTATTTTCTGCGCTAACACCGAGGTGGACAGCAGTAGAAGCGTAATGACCATGATGGTAAAAGCATGTTTCATGATTAACCTCGTTTATGATTGTAGTTGGATGATGGTTATGATGCCGACACTGTGGATGATAAGGCAAAACCTGCCAAGTTTGTAGTGTCGGGTTGCCGGAATGTTTGTAAGAACACTCATCACAACAATTACCTCCTCGTCTACGATGTGGAGAACGCCGAAAATTTGGTTTTGTAGAAAATGTTTAGCAGGCTGGATAATGTACTTTCCAATGTTTATTGATCGGGATCAATAATGAATGAATGTATACCATATAGTATTTAACTTGCTGTTATAAAACAGTCTTTGAAATTTTAAAGGATATTATATGAGAATACGTGATATTTTAGCTGGAACGGTAGTACTGGCATTTACTGCGTGCGGCGGTCCCTCGGCACCGGAAACACCTGACCCGGAGGCTTATGGAAAAACAATACAACCTTTTCATCAGTTACCGGCCGGAGATCAGGAAGGTGGTGGCAAGCCGCGGTCTATTGAAGAAGAATCAAACTATTAGATTAATACTAAAATTTTTATCTAAGGGCGTCTTCATGCTATTCACAGTATTTGAACATAGCAATGGCCATGTCCTGTGTACTTTTCACAAACAATCATCAAAATCTGTTCGCGCAGAAATACCTGCAACTCATGACGACACGTCCTGGTACATGAATTTTATTTAGAAACTTACTAATTACATTAAATTCATGTTTATTTCGTGTATCTGATGCTTCTGAATCATTATTTTTTACCCTGAATTTCGCCAGGAAATCAGGGTAAATTTGTGGATGCAAATTCTATAGTGGTAACACTCGATTTTTTGCCGTGAGAATTTTTTAGATTGAGATGTATTTATCAATCAGCGTTGAGTCAAAGATTGGATATGTCATACCGACTACGATAGTTTTTTAAATAAATCAGCCATGCGGTTAGCTTGTCTTTGAGGCCTCTGGTTTTCTTGTAAAGCGGGAATTTATAAACTGATTTTAAATCGTCCAGCGTCAGACGGAGATCCAGAAGTTGGTTGAGTTCTTCTACGGTTTTTTCCGGCGTCAGTTGTAAGTCTTCAAATTTAAACTCGATGAATTCCTGGTGGTTTTCATTCAGAAACTTTTTGATACTATTGGTAATGGCGCCATTATAGTTTCGGGTAAATGCATAACTTTGAATATGCCGACGTAAATTTGACGTAATCCAAGCCTGTTCGTCATCACGTGTGAGCACAATAAAAGCGACCTCATCAAGCGGTAAAAGTTTTGCCCAAATACGTATCGTCAATGCAAGTCTTGGATCCTTCCAGATCCACGGTTTGTGCTGCTGACATTCATTCAGAAATTCCCGGTAAGGTGTTAAATCTATTGTTGAAGCTTTGCGAGCTAGTTCGTCTAATACCTCAGAAGAGAGGATTTCGTGCTCGCGATTTCCCGTATAATCTAATTCTTTGAGTAGCTGATTATTCAATTCAACCAGTCTAAGATTCTCGTACGTATCATAATCGACTTTCTTAAATGTATTGTCGCCGCACCAGTAACCTGCTTTGCTGAGTAAAGCTGCGAATACAGAGCTGCCTGTCCATCCGTGTGTAAGAATAATTACATTTTTCATTGAGATACCTAATATCGTACGTGCTTACGTTATTATTAACGGGTAGTTTTTCGTTTCTATGACAACTTTCATCGTTTAAAGTAGTTTTAAACTTTACGACTATATTAGCAGTTCTTGATACATCATAAAACGATAGTATCCCGGATTTCTGAAATCTGGGATAGCGTTATCTGTATAACGAAATGCTGGTAAAGGTAAGAATAATAAATTTACGTAAAAGATGTTGCTTATGGCAGTTCGACCAGTGTATCAAACCAGTCGCTACCTTTCAGTAATGCAGGTATAGCACAATCCTGATGATTACCGAAAAATAGTGTTTCGAGCCTAATATGATTGGCGCCAACAGCGGAAAAGTATTCCATAGCGACTAAGGCATTACTATAGGGTACATGTTTATCGTCCAGGCAATGGTAAAGCCGGGTTGGGGAGACTGGAGTCCAGCGGTACACATCATTGTGCGCAAGCGCCGCGCTCAATGGATGGTACTGACCGAGTCTCAATGTGTTTAGTAATGCGGGAGAAAACAGTTCCGGGGCGGTTCTTGGCAACATTGCGTTAATTGTGTCGCTATCGTTTGAACCATCGAATAAATCTGTTATTCCAGTCGCTATTTTTGTATTCAGCAGATTGCCGATATTATCATCAAACCCATAAATTTGATTGTACGCCAATAGTAGATAGGGAAAATACATCGGGCGCGGCAACGGTTCGCCTGACAATACTTGTTGCAGCATTGTGCCTGATAGATCATAGGCCCCTGCCATAGGTGCTGAAGCGGTAATGTTCAGTTCTTCAGCGTGATAGGTTTCAATTTCACGTTGTGCCGCCATGGTGGCATAACCGCCTTCTGAATACCCTGCTAAAAATAATTGTCCATTCAGTGGAAAGTCGTTGTCTGCCGCCATCGTTCGGGTGGCGCGTATCAGGTCGATAACTGCCCAGGCCAGTGTTTTCGCATGCATGAAGGGGTGTAGGCCAATGTTACTTCCTAACCCAAGATAGTCCGGTACCGTCACGAGATATCCGCGAGCTCCCATTAAATACAGTGCCAAGTCAGCACCAGTTTTTTCAGGATTAACACTTGGCGCATGGCTACGGTCGGTAATGGTGCCGTGCTGGAAGCTGAGTATCGGCGCACCTGCCGGAATTTCCAAAGGTATGCTGATAATGCCGGATGCGGGAATACGATTGCCGAATGCATCCTGCGTTTGATAAGTGATTCGATAAATGGCGACATCGAAACGGAGATCCAGTCCAGCTAGTGTAGCCAATGGATTTTCTAAAATAATTTCTTCAACAGTTTTAGTCGCAATCAACGAAGCTGAGAGCAATAATCCCCTGTTCTCAGCGTAAGATGCCGATGAAGCGTCTGTAAGTTGAAATTCGTCCTGGCCGACATAATGTAGAGCGGCACGATACAATTCACCACGGTAGCCAACCAGTGGTACAGTCAGTTGCAGTGTATTATTGGCATCAGCGAGTGCGGACTCAGTCGCGTTATTTCTTCTGATGCGGGTTGTAAGGAGTTTGAATTTCAGTTCGTTGCCGTTTTGGGTATTCATTTGGGCCGAATAAATCTTATCCGTGTATGTAACCCATGGAAGATAAAGTTCGAGTTCGTTGGACAATAGTGCCACAGCATGCCCCGGTACGGGTATGCAGGTAGTCAGAAAAATCAGCACAACTACAACTATAAAATTAGATGAATGGGCCATATCAAGTCAGCGAAACACAAGCTACATTAGGGTTTTAACTAATACAAATTCTGTAAGTTTACAGGAAATACAATTGTCGATAATTGACAGTAAACGCGGTTTTGGTGCTTTTACTGTAGTGATATCTGCTGATTATAGCCAGTACTGAAGCAATATATTCCTGGTGTTAAAATATATCCGTTTGTTTTAACCTAAAATAAAGATGCTAATCATTTTCAATGCGTATGCGGTTTGGCGGTTTGCTTTAATTAATAGCCGGGTTTTTGTTTTGATGGTGGGCGTGGTGTTGATGTTGAACGGGCAACCCACGTGGTCTGAAACAGAGATCTCTGATATGCCCAAGCCGATTATGCTGCTTATCGGCAAGGATCAGGATCTAATAGGCTGCAAGTCGCTAGGTCCAGTAACCGGCACATTTGAGGCAGGTGAAAGTGACTTAACTTATCCGCAGCGTTTGATTATTGCCAGAGATAATTTGTATAACAAAACCAGAGCACTTGGCGGTAACACTGTTCATGTGTTACATACGATCAATACCGCGCGCTATGAAGTGCCCGGCATTGAACAAAAGAT
>JAUIIB010000032.1 GCA_030431985.1 Gammaproteobacteria bacterium | reverse complement strand
CTTTGCGGGTTCGGTGGGTGACATAATAGTCTGAGAAACTCATGCTCATTTCATTAACCAACTGATTAAAAAGAGTATTATAACATTCCGTCCTATTGATTAGCCTCCTTGCCGTGCAAAGATCTCCAATTCTATTATTGCGGGTCGAAAACATTTCTGGAAGTCAGAAAGAAACGACTGGCAGGTGAAATTACACAACAACATCGAATAAAAATACACTCACCAAGAGCACTGTCCTGAGAAGATATAGCTGAATTAGTGAATGGAAAACCGCCTGCTAAAGAAAAGCACGACCAAGGATGGATAAAACAGCATTTGAGGTATTCATCGGAAAAATTTGAGATTATTCGTTTAGTTGAACAATCCAGTCTGTCGAAGAATTAGCTGTAATATATGAACCCAACGAAAACAAATGCATTACAACAACCAAACAAAACACTTACACCTGATGAGCCAAACCGCCAGTTATTTCAGGCAGTCAAATGTCCAGAATTATATCTAACGATGTTCAATCTCTCATTTATCTGAACCGTTCCAGCGCAACAGCAGCACTGATGAGCGCCAGATGTGTAAAGGCCTGAGGAAAATTACCCAGATGCCGACCGTCCCTGCCCAGTTCCTCGGCATAAAGGCCGACATGGTTGGCGTATCCAAGCATTTTATCAAACAGCAAATGCGCTTTTTCGGCCCTTCCGGCACGGGCCAAGCATTCGACATACCAAAAGGAGCACATAGTAAAGCTACCTTCCTTGCTTCCGTCAAGTGCTTCGAAGTCAGTTTCTTCAACGTTATAGCGCCGTACCAGCGCATCGCTGGTCAGCCGCTCGCCGATGATGTCAAGCGTTGAGAGCCAACGCGGATCAGCGCACGAGATGAATTTGACAAGCGGCATCAGCAGTGCCGAAGCGTCTACGGTTTCCGCCCCCTTGTACTGGACAAATGCACCTAGCTTTTCGTTCCAGAAATTATTGAAAATATCGTAATATATTTCGTCGCGCACTTCTTTCCAGCGAGAAAATGGCGCCGGCAGAGATTGTTTGTATGCAAGCCGTATAGCACGATCCACTGCCACCCAACACATCAAGCGGGAATGCAAAAACTCTTTCTGACTGCCGCGGAATTCCCATATACCATCATCCGCCTGCTGCCAGTTCTCGCAGACGTAATCCACCGTCCGCGTGACGTTCATCCAGGCATCGTAGGAAATCTTGTGCACGTGCTTGTCCGCCAGATAAATCGAATCCAGCAATTCGCCATAAATATCGAGCTGAAGCTGGCCGTGTGCACCGTTACCGATACGCACCGGACGGCTGTGTTCGTATCCTTCAAGATGGTCTAATTCCTGCTCATCAATATCTGTTCCGCCATCCAGCGCGTATACAAGCCTCAGCGAGCCATCTGAACCGCAATCTCGGAAACGGTCCTCGATCCATTTCATATAAGCCGATGCTTCATCCTTGAAACCAAGTCGCAGGAAAGCATAAATGGTAAAAGCCGAATCTCGGATCCAGCAATAGCGGTAGTCCCAATTGCGTTCCCCACCGATAGCCTCGGGCAGACTAAAAGTCGGCGCAGCCACAATGGAACCATGTTTGCGCGACGTCATAAGCTTGAGCACCAGTGCTGAGCGACGGACAATTTCCGGCCAACGGCCATTATAGTCGGCTTTACTGATCCAATTCCGCCAATAGTTTACTGTTTCCGCTTGCGCTATCAGCAGCGCCTCTTCAGTAAATGCAATCGCGTCACATTCACCGCAGGTCAGCATAAACGCGCTGCAATCGCCTTCCTTGACGGTGAAGCGTCCCTCGACACCGTTGTCAGATGCCCGCATTTTAATCGCACTCTGCAGCCTTAGAGTAAGACCGCTACCGGCAAAAACAGCATTACGACTTTTGTTTTCAAGCACCGTTTCAGGTTCTGCCCGTGCATAATCCAAAGCCGGGCGACATTCCATCTTAACCGAGATATCACCCTGTATCGCACGCACCATGCGGATGATACGACATACACCGTCTTTTGTGGCAACGGGCATAAAATCGGTAGTCTCCATAATGCCCTCTTTAGATAAGAAGCGAGTAAGCAGAATATTGGTATCGGGCAGATAAAGCTGGCTGTTGCGGCTAACATCGAATTCTGGTGCGATACTAAAATGCCCACCTTTATTCGAATCCAGCAGACAGGCAAACACGCTTGGACTGTCGAAATTGGGAAAACAAAAAAAATCGATAGAACCATTTAGCCCGACATGCGCGACCGTATTCAAATCGCCGATCAGCCCGTAATCCTCGATAAGTTGATGCGTCATATCGGCATTATCCTCCCTCCCGAAAACCAGGGTACAGCGTCATGCCGCCATCGACAAACAGTGTCGTTCCAACGATATAATCTGCATCATCCGAAACAAGCCACGCCACGGCACGGGCAACGTCTTCACCGTCACCGATTCGACCGTAGGGAATAAGGTCCAACATTTTCTTCCGGCCGTCCTTATCTTCCCAAACATCGCGGTTTATCTCTGTTGCAACCGCACCGGGCGCAATGCCGTTGACACGAATTTTCTCGTGAGCCACTTCCTGAGCTAGCGACTTCATAAACATCTGCACACCGCCTTTTGCTGCAGCATAATTGACATGACCTGCCCAGGGAATAACCTCGTGTACCGAACTCATACAGACAATTTTTCCGGCAGCTTTCGAGACATTTTCGCGTACACCTTGTTTGCAGAAAATCTCGACAGCCTGCTTGGCGCACAAAAACTGTCCGGTCAGATTGACGGCGAGAACCGCTTCCCATTCTTTAAGGCTCATTTGCCTAAATGGTGCATCTTTCTGAATTCCTGCATTGTTAACAAGGATATCCAGTTTTCCAAATTCTTTCAGCGTCTGACTGAACAAAAATTGTATATCATCTGCATTTGACACATCCCCCTGTAGCGCCAGTGTATCGCTGCCATAATTTAAAATTTTTCCGACAACCTTGCGTGCACCATCCTCGTCACTGCGGTAATTAACAACCACATTCGCACCGCGCTTTCCAAGCTCTTGCGCAACCGCCGCGCCGATGCCGGAACTGGAGCCGGTAACAAGAGCGGTTTGCCCATGAAGGGAGTTTGTCATGAACTATTCCTTTCTAAACGTATGAAAACAAGTGTTCTGTGTCTCGATAAACAGGAGAAAAAACTACAGACATACAGACATTAGCCAGACGAAAACAAATGTATTACGATAAGCAAGCATAACATTTACGCCTGATGAGCTAAACCGCCTCTTCTTTCTCGCAATCAAATATCCAAAACATCCAAAACTATCTGACTACATACACAATGGACAACAGACACCCGTAACCCTACTGATTTATTCAGCTTTATGGATTAATACGGATAACAAAAGAAAATGGAGGCGGGGGTCGGAATCGAACCGGCGTAGACGGCTTTGCAGGCCGCTGCATAACCACTCTGCCACCCCGCCTTTAATATGTTCTAGAATCGACCAATTGGTCGGAAAAATCGGGACTTGAAGATTGTGCTGCAATCACTGGAGCGGGAAACGAGGCTCGAACTCGCGACCCCAACCTTGGCAAGGTTGTGCTCTACCACTGAGCTATTCCCGCTTTTTATTAGTCTAGTCAGGTGTTTCTGCTTTGGTAAAAGTTAAGCCAACACCCCAAAGACAAGCCAAGGATTATAGAGATCCTGGACTTTTTGTCAAGCCGTGTTAACCATAAAGATGACCTTAATCAACAGCGAGTACTCAGTTTAAAAACCTACTACTGCTGTTGAATATACGTCATAATCTATCCGTATGGTTTTGAGCAATATATCAACACTGAATCACACAAACATTTCATTTATCGATGATTACGTATAATCTAAAGCAACCGGTTACAGATTGACAGCTTGTTGCACACATAATCTACAACACACCAAGTTGTTCATCAAAAAATTCCGTTAACTTGGCTCTCGTATATGTCAAATTCCTAGTCCTAACTGGTATGAATACTTTTGAACGACGACGAAAGTTCCTCAAACTAAACCTGGCAGGTGGTCTGGGTATTTTTTTTTCGGGACACTGGTTATCCGTACCCTGTCAGGCGGCGTCGCTGATCCGTGCCGCAAGAGATGGATTGCTACCACCCGATGCGAACGGCGTACGGTTGCCCAAAGGTTTTAGTTCGCGAATTATAGCTCGCTCTGGCCAATCGCTTTTTGATTATCATTGGCACGCTGCACCCGATGGTGGAGCCACATTTCTCACAAGTGATCTTGGGTGGATATATGTTTCCAACAGTGAGCTTGATCATAGTGCCGGGGGTGTCGGTGCCATCCGTTTCAACCGGTATGGTGAAATTGACAACGCCTATTCAATACTCCAGAATACCACACGCAATTGCGCCGGCGGCCAAACACCATGGCAAACCTGGTTGTCATGCGAGGAATACGATCGAGGCCAGGTATGGGAGTGCGATCCTTTTGGCAACAATTCCGCACGTCTGCGTCCAGCACTCGGCACATTCAGACATGAAGCAATAGCAGTCGATCCTCAAAGTAAACAGCTATACTTGACTGAAGATGAGCCGGATGGGTGCCTTTATCGTTACACTGGCAATATTAATGCGAGTGGCTTTCCGGATTTAAACAATGGTAAATTAGAAGTCGCTGAAATTTCGGGTGGGCGCATTGGCGAAGTACGCTGGCACCCGTTGCCCGATCCGCATGCAACCAACACACCGACCCGCTATCAAATACCGCAATGCGCCAAGTTTAATGGCGGAGAAGGCATCTGGTACAGCACTGGAATGGTTTATTTTGCAACAAAAGGCGATGATCGAATATGGGCCTATAATACACACAGCAAACTGCTCAGCATCATTTATAATGCTGCCGTATATATACGTCCCGTACTTACCGGCGTCGATAACATTACTGCAAATGCAGCCAGTGAGCTACTGGTTGCTGAAGACGGCGGCAATATGCAAATTGTCGTCGTCACCTGGGATAAGGTTGTGCCTCTATTACAGGTTGTTAACCATAACCGCTCGGAAATAACCGGTCCGGCTTTTAGTCCAGATGGCTCACGTTTGTATTTTAGTTCACAACGAGGTATTTCGGGAAAATCAAAACATGGAATAACCTTTGAGGTTACCGGACCATTCTGATCATAAAATAAATCATATAACCGCAATTTTACAAAGGAATTTAGTTGATATGTCCGATAATGGTCGCTTTTCGTCCCGCTTAATCTGGATTGCATTGGCAATCATGCTGCTGATTATTCTGTTGCGTGACATGTCCGATTTTTTCATTCTAGGCAGCAAAAGAGAACCTGCCGAGCCGCGCATTGTAGAAGCACGAGGCGACCTTGCGGAAGACGAACAAAGTACCATTGAGTTGTTTGAAAATTCCCGTGATTCGGTCGTATTTATTACCACGCACCAACGGGTAATGGATGCTTGGTCACGTAATATTTTTTCAGTTCCCAGTGGCACCGGATCTGGTTTTATCTGGGATGACAACGGGCATATCATCACCAATTTTCATGTAATTAAAGGCGCCAGTGAAGCGATGGTGCGTCTTGCAGATGGGCGCGACTACAAAGCTGCATTGGTCGGTGCAAGTCCCACGCACGATATTGCGGTACTTAGAATCGGCATCGGCTTTCAACGCCCGATGCCCGTTCCCCTTGGTACCAGCCGAGACCTTAAAGTCGGTCAAAAAGTATTTGCTATCGGCAACCCTTTTGGACTGGACTGGTCGTTAACAACCGGCATTGTATCTGCGCTCGACCGTTCTTTACCAGGTGAGCAAGGCCGTGTTATTGATAACTTAATCCAGACGGATGCAGCAATTAATCCAGGAAACTCAGGTGGTCCTCTGCTGGATTCTGCGGGGCGCCTGATAGGCATCAATACAGCCATTTATAGCCCTAGTGGAGCAAGTGCAGGCATTGGGTTTGCAGTTCCTGTAGATACAGTTAATCGCGTCGTTCCACAATTAATCACCCGAGGAAAATATATCCGCCCTGCGATGGGCATCACCGTCGACGGTAAATTCAATGACCGACTGACAAGCATGTTAGAAGTCAGCGGTGTCGTCATACTCGGTGTGGGCCGCGGCTCTGCTGCCGAGGCTGCCGGCCTTAAAGGCGCCATGCTTTCGCCTGACGGGGAAATTACGCCAAGAGATATCATTATTACCGTTGACAACAGGCCTGTGGATTCAGTTGACCAATTACTGTCGATTATCGATGAATACAGTGTAGGTGATACGATACAAGTCAAAGTACTGCGTAATGGACAGGAAATCGACGTGTCGGTTACGCTGCAGCCGGGCGAATAATCCACTGCTGGCGCTTTGAGGCTAGCAACATACACATTTGGTATCAGCCCCATGTTTTAGCGCTATGAATATTACGACAAAAATACTTATTTGGATGATTGCCGGGCTGACATTAGGCAGTCTAATCAATATTTTTGCTGCGAATAACTCTGTCATTCAAAACTATTTAGTTAATGGACTTTTTCATATCGCAGGTACGGTTTTTATCAATCTGCTAAAAATGCTCGTGGTTCCACTTGTCACCTTTTCGCTCATTTGCGGCGTCTGCGGCATTGGAGATATCAATAAACTTGGCCGCGTCGGTATTAAATCGCTAGCTTTATTTCTGCTTTCTACCACGTTAGCCATTTCGCTAGCGATACTTCTCGCCGTTACATTTTCTCCTGGTGAAAGCCATAGTGTCTCCCGGGACACTTCAGATCATTTCGTTGCCCCAGAAGCACCACCTATGACGGAAGTTTTTATTAACCTTGTACCGGGTAATCCGATTGCTGCTTTTGCTGAAGGTAATATGCTGCAGATTATTTTTTTTACAATACTTTTTGCTATCGGTCTGCTGCTAACCGGCGACCAAGGGCGTCCACTGATTGATGGTGCAGAAAAAATAAACGCCGTGATGATGCAAATCGTCAACATCATCATGTCTGTTGCCCCCTACGGCGTGTTTGCTTTAATGGCAAAAACATTTGCAATACAGGGCGTCGGTATGATTATGCCGATGATCGGCTACGTAGGAATTGTTGTTATTGCATTACTCTGCCATGTAACTGGCACACTGATGATACTGTTAAAATGCCTTGGAAAAGTCAGCCCCATCGTATTTTTAAAAAAAATACGTGCAGCTCAAATCTTCGCACTCAGTACTTCCAGTTCAAATGCCACAATTCCCATAACGCTTAAGACCGTTGAACAACGATTAGGCGTTGATAATTCAACAGCGGCTTTTGTGATTCCGTTCGGCGCGACAATTAATATGGATGGAACGGCAATCATGCAGGGCGTCGCAACTGTATTTATCGCCAACGTTTACGGCATAGAACTTGGTATATCGGGTTATCTAACGGTTATTGCCATGGCGCTACTCGCATCTATCGGCACCGCTGGCGTACCCGGAGTGGGACTGATTATGCTTGCCATGGTTTTCAATCAGGTCGGATTACCAATTGAAGGCATAGCTTTAATTATGGGCGTTGACCGCCTGCTGGATATGCTCCGTACTGCCGTCAATGTAACGGGTGACGCAACGATAACCGTTATTGTTTCACGCAGTGAAAACAGCCTGTCAACGGAAGTATTCAATGACCCGTCGGCAGGTCTTCTTGAACCTATACACTTCTCCCGACGCGCTTCAAAATAATGAATACTATTTTACCGTCGGATCGGTAATAAATCCTATTCTTGCTACTCCAGCGCTGGCAGCAGCACTCATAACACGTGCAACATGTTCATAATGTGCGAGCTTGTCCGCGTGAATATGCAGTTCGGTTTCCGGGTCTTGCACTACCACAGTGGCAAACCGTTCCGACAACTGATCAAGCAATACTGGCTCCCCATTCCAAAAAAGGCTGCCGCCTGCTTTTATTGCCAGTTCCACATGTTCTGGCTGTGTAATATTGGGTATGCTTTCTGCTTTAGGCAAGTCGATTTTGACAGAGTGCGTCAACAGCGGTGCTGTAATGATAAAAATAATCAACAGTACCAGCATAATATCAACCAATGGTACAACATTAATTTCAGCCATTGGTGCCTGCTGCTTACCACTATTCATGCTGCCAAAAGCCATTACTGACCTCTTTCCTCTAGATTTGCATAAGTTGTTGCCGGACCAATAGATTGCGGTATCGTCGACGACTCAGAATGTCCTGCCACAGCATTTTGGCTTTGGTGCCCATTGCTCACACCATTGCCCACTGTGATTAAGACAAAAAGATCATGTGCAAATGCATCAAGACGCGCAAGCCAAATCCGATTTCGGCGAACAAAAGCGTTGTATGCCAGTACTGCGGGAATAGCTACGGCAAGCCCAAGCGCCGTCATAATTAATGCTTCACCAACTGGCCCAGCTACTTTATCCAGTGTACCTTGTCCTGACAAACCAATTTGTATCAACGCATGATATATGCCCCAAACCGTACCTAGCAAACCGATATAGGGTGCAGCAGACCCCGCCGAAGCTATGAGTGTCAACCCATTCTCAACTCGAGCAGCCTCTTGATCAATACCATTACGCAAAGCACGTGTCAAAAATTCACTCGTGCCGCCTGCAGCAGCTAACTTGTGCGAATCATGCAGCTTAGAATCTGCCGCTGCATCTATTCCGAGCTTCGCCAGCTCCGCAAATGCGTTATCTGGCTCATTACTGTGAAATGATTTTCCAACTTCATCTAATGATTCCACGTTCCAGAAATGGCTCAAAAAAGCAGTCGCGCGTTTTTTTGCAACAAAATTGGTAATACTTTTGGTGATAATCAAGTACCAACTGGCAACCGAAAGCGAAATCAGCAGTACTAACACACAGATACCCACGCTATCAATTTGGGTAAGAAAATGTGAAAAACCTAGTCCTTGTTCCATTTAAATTAATTTCCTTGCAGTACAAAATTGAAAGGCTGTAAAGCTACGGCTCGAACTGCCAGACCATTGCGCATCGATGGTCTGCATTGCCATTTTCTAACAGCTTCCAACGCAGCATTGTCCAAACGTGAGAAACCACTACTGTCAACCACCTGCGCCTTGTCAATGCGACCGATCTCATCCAATTCGACCCGCAACACCAGTTTGCCCTCCTCTCCCATACGGCGTGAAATTGCCGGATATGCTGGTGCCGTTAGTTTCGGGCAGGATACTGACAATTCAGAAGATAGTGTTACCGGACCAGTTTCCATTTGCCTAGGCGTCGATTCAGTTACAGGCGGGGGCTCTGACGTCGTTTCCTGTTCAACAACAGGTTCCGGCTCCGGCAACGCAATAGGCTCTTGTCGAGGCAATTCCGGTGCTTTAGCAGCAAGCTTTTTGATTTTGGGCTTTGACTCAGGCTTCTTGACCGGTTTTAATTTTGCCGGTGTTGGTTCCTGTATTACTTCAGGAGCCTTCTTAGGTGCAGGCTGAGATATTATTTCCGCAAATAACGTGACCATTTGGTCAGGCGGCGGGATTAGACGCTGATTCCATAAGACATAAAACAAAATGCCATGGGCTAAAAGCACAAACAAAAAACCAGGCAACGAAATCAGATTCTGCTTCGACCCAAGATAATCTGCATTTTTCCATGACAATGACTGCATTGGAGGACAACTCAAACCAATTTAAAACCTTTATTGTAGCTCTTACAAAATCAATGCGTACAACCCTTACTTGACAGTATTAACGCAAACTATCTGTTGGAGCGATTATTATTTAGTGGTAAAAAAGCCATCTTAGAGGCATTTGTTAAATAATTTTTCTTCTTATCTTTAGAACTGCTATTTACTAATATTCCAAATTTACCCTCTGTTGTACGCCCAATTTCGTATTAATTTGACAAGCATATTGTTAAAAATTAATACGAATTAATAATATTTCATACTATAGCAGTATACAATACTTAACCCAGTATGAAGTAATAAATTTTCTTCATAAAAAATGAATGATACTCTCTGGAGTAAGTAAAAAATATTTAACAAAGAACCCAAACAACATACTTAACCCGCTTAACTATGAAATGAATAATAAAGTAAATAATAATAATTATCAATAATCAACGCGAGTCATAATACAGATTGCGCCCTCCTCAGACCGCCACAAGATCACTCAGCACCAATATGAAGCTAGTACTGGTGCACTATAAATCAGTTAAAATTACAACTTCAGAAATTAGTCAAGCGCAGCAAGTGTTGTTTCGACGATTTCTTCAAGCTGATCAATTTCAACCTCTGCATAAATCATCGTACGGATACCCGCAATACTACTCATCAAAAAACTGGCTAATGAACCCGATGATTTACTGTCGGTAATGACGCCTTGCTCCTGCCCTTTCTCAATTGCAGTCTGTAACAATAGATTAAACCGGTCAATCGCACTCGAGATTAATTTCGAAACATTAACGTCCCGATCTGCAAATTCATACACGGTATTTGTCATAAAACAACCTTTATATCGTTTGTTCTTATGACGTACTGTATCAACCAAACCGTATAGAAATGCCTCAATGAAATCACGACCTGTTAATGATTGCCGCAGACCTTCCTCAATTAATATAATTTGTTTATCACAATATCTGTCAAGGCAGCGCTCAAACAATTGTTGCTTATTGCCAAACATATGGTAGAAGCTGCTTTTAGAGATGTTTGCCGCATTCAGGATTTCATCCAGAGGTGTAGCATCATACCCTCCCGCCCAAAAAAGATGCATCGCTGTTTCTAATGCTTCATCCGGGTCATATCCAAGAGGCCTACCTTTCTTGGGCATTTTGACTTGCTGTTTTTGTATTAATAGTGCATTTGTATTCATATCTTTTAAACTCGGTAACTCAATGGTATTGAAAATAGCCAAAAATTGAGTATTCAATTGAGATAGTGTTGCCGAAAATCTTGCAATACTTTTTTTTGATTTAATTTGGCGATAAGATGTTGTAATCGCCATTTGATTATTTGATTGCATCATCATGACATACCCTTTCCCTAGTTTTTGGCAACGATTCGTAAGCCTGCTTTATGAATTTATCATTCTGCTGGCTGTTATCTTCATCGCCAGTTTCATTTTCCACCTTATCTTCCGTAACACAGATGCATTTTATTTTATTCCGCTATACCAATTTTATTTATTAATCATAATGGGCTGCTATTTCATCTGGTTCTGGACACATGGCGGGCAAACACTGGCAATGCAGACTTGGAAAATTCGTGTCGTCACTCTGGACGGCTCCAAACTGGACAAACGTAAGGCGATTACGCGCTACTTACTTGCTGTCACTGGCATTTTATTTTTCGGCATTGGAGTATTTTGGACGTTGATCGACCGAGACCATCAATATCTTCACGACAGACTGGCGGGCACGCTTATCGTCAAGGTTGAATAATCAAATAACACAACCCGACTCTTGTAATCTCCAGGCCAAATCATAGCTGCCTTTTTTGGATCGACGATAGCGCGATAAGAAAGCGTACTGCTAAAAACTCAATTTCAATTTCTAAAGTAAAAAATCAATATTTCCTAAAATTCAATTAATACGGAGACGCCATTAAAGAAAATAGGCTTTTAGCAACTCTTTTATCATTTTTATCGCCTATACCATGTATTCACTATAAATGGATTTATATTTTTTATTTATTTTATTCTTAGTATATTGCCCTCTTCATTAAAATCGCAATTTTGTACAGTAATTCTGTACGCTTTGCATTATAACAAGAAACAAGTTGTTTTAGACCCCTATGATAAAATTATTATTTTGTCAATTTTTAATTATTACTGAATTACATAAAAACGAAAACATGACGTAAATAAGGTATCACCAGAAAATTCCCAGAAAAAGGATAGCAATATGCGATCGTTTATTTCCAAATTTGCATATCTAACGTTACCGGAAAACCAGTTTGCCAGTCTAATGTATTACTGGTTGCTATTGTTTGCCGCCTCAATCGGTATTTTCTTGTTTGACCTTCATACACCTTTGGGTGTCGCCGCAGGCACGCCATATGCATTAATGGTTTTTGCAACCTTACGGTTTAAAGAAAACTGGACTACATATATTGCCACCATCATAGGCATTTTATTCACTTTCGTTGGCTTTTCTCTATCCTCTTTTTCAGACTTAAGTACGCCTATGGATGTAGTTTTAATCAACCGTACACTGGCTTTAATGGCTATCACAATGGCCGCATATATGGTGCTCAAAATTAAAAAAATCAATCATGAACTCTACTTACTCATGGCAGAAACACATATTGATCCCATAACACAATGCAAAAACAGTCGCGCCTTTAAAGAAGAAACAGAAATCGAAATAAAAAGAAGCAAAAGATACAAAAGAAATTTATCACTCGCTATTTTCGATATTAGCGACACTTCTCTTTCGAGCTCCAATCAACCTGAAAAACCGAATATACAGGTCGGCAATCAACCTCTGAGAACAATATCCGATGAAATAAAAAAATCTATCAGAAGCTCTGACCAATTGTATCGAGTCAGTCACAATCGATTTGCAGTTGTATATGCTGAAACAGAGCTGGACAAAGCCAAAGACACAAGTGAAGCATTGTGCACAAATTTTTCTCAGCTGGATCGGTATGATATTCAACATATAATTGGAGTTAACATCGGTATCACCACAATGAACGATAGAGACAACTTCAATAAACTCTATGAACGTGCTGAAGACGCCTTGTTAATCGCAAAAGAAAATGGCATTAATCAAGTAGCTACATTACCGGAAACTTTTCAACTAGAAAAACCACATATACCTGCCATCTTATGTCGACCGAGATCCGGATAACTAAAAAATAGCAGAGTTTGCGGTAGCACAAATACTTCGTTTTCGACACCCTGAGCAAAAATTTCAATTTAGTAAAATACCCTGACAACTGGTTGTAGACTTACACCTCTTCCAAAAGTCGCTTAAGTTCTGGACAATCAGTTGCGGCAACGTATAATTCGTAGCGTCATAACCAGTTTCAGATACTAAAATGAGCTACTATCAACATCACGTATTCTTCTGCGTTAATCAACGAGAAGGAACCGCCAACTGCTGCAATAATATGGGAGCCCAGGAAATCCGCGATTATGCTAAAAACCGCATTAAATCCCTTAATTTAAATGGCAAAAATAAAATACGTATTAACAACGCTGGGTGTCTTGACCGTTGCGACGAAGGACCAGTTATAGTTGTTTATCCTGACGAGGTCTGGTACACCTATGTTGACAAAGAAGATGTCGATGAAATCATTGATGAACACCTAATCAATGGCCGCACCGTCGAGCGGCTAAGAATTTAGTAGTTAACGGTACTTAATTACGCGTATCCACAATGGAGGCATTTTTAATCAACGGCCCGGCCGGAAAAATTGAAGCTATACTGGCACAGATCCCCAAAAAACCCATTGGTATTGCAATCGTAGCTCACCCGCATCCGTTGTTTGGAGGCACAATGGATAACAAAGTCACCCACACTTTATTCAAGACTTTTCATGAACTTGGATTTATTACTGTTAAATTTAATTTTCGGGGCGTTGGCAACAGCGAAGGTGTTCATGATAACGGTATTGGTGAAGTCGATGATGTAGTGGCCGTTACACGGGCTATTCAGGAACACGTTCGCAGCCAAACAGACAAAAGCTGTTTACCATTACTCCTGGCAGGGTTCTCTTTTGGAGGTGGCATTCAATTACATGCTGCCCCGCATTTACGTCCACAATCATTAGTGTTGATTGCGCCCTCGGTAATGATGTCCAAGGCCCCACTCCCGCACGAAGGTATAAAACGTATTTTAATTATCCATGGCGATAAAGACGATGTTGTACCCTTGGACTCACTACTTGACTGGGCAACACCACGAACACTGCCCATTGTTATCATTCCTGGCGCCGAGCATTTCTTTCATGGCAAATTAATCACTTTAAAGCAAACAATCCGGGATTTTTTTGTTCCCAATAATTGAGACTATTATTTGAATCCAACATTATTATTTTCGGTTTCTATATTAATGATTTATTTTCATTCTTTTAATCTATAAAACCAATTTTCGGTTTCCTTATCCGCTCATTTTATGTCTTTCGATATTACCGCACTTATCGCGCAACACGAACAAGATAAATTTGAACTCCATCAAAAATATCTTAACAACCAGATGGTAAAAGTATTAAAAACTATCGGTTATGACCGTACGTACAAAAAAGCAATAGGCCAATATCTTTACGATCAAGAAGGCAATGAATATCTTGATCTACTCAGCGGTTTTGGCGTTTTTGCCGTCGGGCGAAATCACCCCGTTGTCATCAAAGCTTTGCAAGACATACTATTACAGGATTTGCCCAATTTAGTACAAATGGACGTATCGCTGTTAAGCGGCCTGTTGGCGAAAAAAATACTACAAACTGTGCCAGACAATCTGAACCGTATGTTTTTTTGTAATTCAGGTTCCGAAGCAGTTGAAGCCGCAATCAAATTTGCCCGCTATACCACAAAGCGATCACAGATTTTGTATTGCGACCATGGCTTTCATGGCTTAACGCTAGGCTCCCTGTCTCTAAACGGTGAAAAAATTTTCCGCGACGGTTTTGGTGCCTTACTGCCTGACTGTCGATCTGTACCATTTAATGATCTTGAAGCATTGGAAAAAGCCCTGCATTCCGAGAATGTTGCCGCATTTATTTTAGAGCCGATTCAAGGCAAAGGCGTCAATATTCCCGATAATGATTATCTGCGCCAAGTCGAAAGGCTATGTCACAAATACGGCACGCTGTTTATTGCGGATGAAATTCAAACCGGAATAGGACGAACTGGAAAATTCTGGGCAATTGAACATTGGAATGTCAAACCGGATATGATTTTAATGGCCAAGGCACTGTCGGGAGGATTTGTCCCGGTTGGCGGAATCGCCATGACGGAAACAATTATGGAAGCCGTATTTAACCGAATGGACAGAGCAGTCGTGCACGGCTCGACTTTCTCAAAAAATAACATGGCAATGGCTGCCGGTTTGGCTACCATACAGGTTATAGAAGACGAAAAACTGGTTGAAAACAGCGCTGAAAAGGGTCAAATTATTATTAACGGCATCAATGCAATGAGCAATCGATACGAATTTCTCAAGGAAGCGCGTGGTAAAGGACTAATGATTGCAATTGAATTTCAAGCACCTAGCAGTTTTTCGTTAAAGACAGCCTGGTCAATGTTGGAAGCAGCTAACAAAGGATTGTTCTGCCAAATGGTCACTATCCCACTGTTCAAAGAGCACCATATTTTAAGTCAGGTCGCGGGCCATGGCATGAACGTCATTAAACTGCTGCCATCACTTACGATAAGCAGTCAGGATTGCGACACAATACTTAGAGCATTTGACCAGACCATTGGTGAAACACATAACGTGCCTGGTTCGGTATGGAATTTGGGCAAAACAATGGCCGGTCATGCACTGAAAAAATAAAATCGATGTATTAACCCATCCAGGGTGTTTCATCATAATTTATGTATATTTCTGCACGAGCAGACGCTTAATGAATGCTTGTAAAAAGTATGCAGGACATAGCCATAGCTATGCTCAAGTACATTGAATATACAGGCGTAAAAATCCGTCTTGCCTTTCAGGTTTGTTTTTTCAAACAAAATTATCGGCGTTTTTGTTCCTTGACAATGCTGTAACAAGTCCTCCGGAACAAACGCTTGGTCCTCTCGCCTGAAAACAAACAATTGCACGTAACTCATATAGAAACACCCTAGCGTGATTATACTAAACCGATTTATCACGCTATAAAATATCTATGGTACGCTGCAATTATTGTTGCTGCATTTTTACTTTCAAAAACAACAAAGTGGTTCAAATTACTAATTGATGTTACCGAAATAATCTTTAAATTAATTTCGGGAAGCCGTTAAAATGTTTAATCGTCCCCGGTATAAATTGCCTATTCCTCTGGCTTTACTGAAACAGATACAGTTTCGCAATCAATTAAGAAAGCAGAATCTTCACGACACCTTCCAGTTGCCCGACCACGGCAAACTACATAAGCCCATTTCAGACGGCGACCAAACCTACTTAACCAAACGCACCATTAACGGCAGCTATAATGACTTTGAACACCCGGAAATGAGAATGGCCAACACCCGTTTTGGTCACAACGTTTCGCTCAGCGATACCGCAGTCGATATACCAAACATCCATAACCCAAGCAGGCGTATAGTAAGCGAGGTATTTGAAAACAAGCTCGACGAATCTAAACAATATCGTTGACGATTCGATCCTAGCAACCGGCTCCTCAATAACTATTTTAAAGAATGTTTAGACATGCCCACATCAGAGGATTAATATGGACCAGCGCTTCATTGCCCATTCTCGCGGCAATGTATCCGTTGCTTTCTGAAAATTTTAGAACCGTCACATGTTCATACTCAAAACTGTTACATTGTTCCTGGTTACGGCATTTGCGGAAATTATCGGATGCTATTTGACTTACTTATGGTTTGTTCAAGGAAAAAGCACGTGGCTACTGTTACCAGCTGGATTGAGCCTGGCAACATTCGCATGGTTGCTGACATTACACCCGACTGCTGCAGGCCGGGTTTATGCGGCATACGGTGGCGTATACGTTTTTACCGCCATCCTCTGGCTATGGCTGATCGATGGGATTAAGCCGACTCTCTGGGATTTAATCGGTGGGTTTGTGGCACTTACCGGTATGGTGATTATCATCTTTGCACCACGTTCTGCATAATTGCAATTTAAAAAGCTGAAATGTGTAAACGTTTGACCATTAACCTCGACATTTCCCCACAACAACTTATTCATTATTACCAAGGTACAGTCAGTACCGTTGTCACATACACTACAAATGGTCAAACCATCCATTTGCCGGCTAATATTCTGCGGTCCTTAGTTCAGGCAAATGGCATACATGGGATATTTGAACTGGTAGTCGATAAAAATCATAAATTTATTTCAATCAAACGTATCAAGACATAAAAAATACCCGTCGATTAATGCCTAGTCAGCTTTCATTGACCCAAGAGCTGCGTTACACTTGATTAAATTAACTACGCCTATTAATCCCGACCTCGAATAACAAACAAATTATGGCCCAATATGTCATGTCGATGCTCCGTGTGAGCAAAATCGTTCCACCAAAGCGTCAAATCATTAATGATATTTCACTCAGCTTTTTTCCAGGTGCCAAGATTGGCCTACTGGGCTTAAACGGTTCTGGAAAATCTACCGTACTGCGCATTATGGCAGGCGTCGACACTGAATTTGACGGTGAAGTACAACGCCTTTCCGATATCCGTGTCGGTTACCTGCCCCAAGAGCCCCAATTGAACCCTGAAAATACCGTACGCCAGGAAATCGAAGCGGGTCTTGGCGAAATCATAGAAGCGCAACAAAAGCTCGATGCGGTCTATGCAGCATATGCTGAAGAGGATGCCGATTTTGATGCGCTGGCAGAAGAGCAGGCACGTCTGGAGGCAATCCTCGCTGCCGCAGGCAGCGATACCGAAAACCAGATGGAAATAGCTGCCGATGCGTTGCGCCTACCACCATGGGATGCTGCGATCAAAAACCTGTCCGGTGGAGAAAAACGCCGCGTAGCATTATGTAAGCTACTACTTGAGAAACCCGATATGTTGCTGCTGGATGAGCCGACCAATCACCTTGACGCTGAATCGGTGGATTGGCTGGAGCAGTTTCTTGTGCGCTTCTCCGGCACAGTCGTCGCTGTTACGCACGACCGCTATTTTCTTGACAACGCAGCTGAATGGATACTTGAACTTGACCGGGGACACGGCATACCCTGGAAAGGCAATTACTCAAGCTGGCTAGAACAAAAAGAAGCACGACTGGAGCAGGAAAGTAAGCAAGTCGACGCACACATGAAAGCAATGAAGAAAGAGCTGGAATGGGTGCGGCAAAATCCGAAAGGCAGACAAGCTAAATCTAAAGCACGTCTTGCCCGATTTGAAGAACTCAATTCACAGGAATATCAAAAACGCAATGAAACACAGGAGATCTTTATTCCAGTCGGCGACAGACTAGGCAATGAAATCATTGAATTCAATGATGTATCCAAAGCATATGGTGATAGACTCCTGATGGATCATTTGAGCTTCCAGATACCGCCCGGCGCGATTGTCGGTATTATCGGTCCAAACGGTGCAGGTAAATCGACTTTATTCAAACTCATCTCAGGCAAAGAACAGCCCGATTCCGGCGAAGTCAAAATCGGCCCAACCGTCAATATTGCACATGTCGACCAGGCACGTGACACACTTGAGAATGATAAAACCGTATTTGAAGCCATTTCCGGCGGCAACGATCTGCTCACCGTAGGCAAATACACTACCCCGGCACGTGCCTACCTGGGTCGTTTCAACTTCAAGGGCGGTGACCAACAAAAAATTGTAGGCCAGCTCTCAGGTGGCGAACGGGGCCGTCTCCATCTTGCGCAAACACTGATTGCCGGCGGTAATGTACTGCTGCTTGACGAGCCTTCCAACGACCTCGACGTTGAAACACTGCGTGCCCTTGAAGATGCATTGTTGGAGTTTGCCGGGTGCGTACTTGTTATCTCGCACGACCGATGGTTTCTCGATCGTATCGCCACACATATCCTCGCTGCCGAAGGTGAATCGCAATGGACGTTTTTCAGCGGCAACTACCATGAATATGAAGCCGATAAAATTAAACGCCTCGGCGAAGAAAACGCTAAGCCAAAACGGATTCGATACAAACCGATCAGCCGGTAATGACTAAATCAGAACCTGAACTGCTACAAATTTGATGTAGCAAGCTATGCCGCGGCTTCCAGAATTAAATTTTTACCACTCTTCTTAGCGCGGTATAACGCCTCGTCAGCTCTTTTGAATACATCTCCCTGTGATTCCCCTGCTTTATATTCGGCAACGCCGGCACTGAATGTCACGAGCAGTTTTTTATTCTCATGCAGAAAAAATTGCTTGGTCATATCGCGCCTTATTCTGGCTAACACTTCAATTGCCTCTTTCAACGCGGTATTAGGCAACAAAATTACAAATTCCTCACCGCCATAGCGTGCAACAACATCTTCCCCGCGTATTACTTTTTTTACGGCGTTTACCAGATACACAATCGCTTCGTCACCCACATGATGACCATATTGATCATTCACTGCCTTAAAATTATCAATATCAAGCAGCGCATAACATATTGGAAGCTGCTGTCGGCTAGCACGCGCCACTTCACGGGAAAAAACCGAGTCTAAACCACGCCTGTTCAGCACCCCAGTCATTGGGTCCTCATGTACCTTCTCACTCATGTGCTGCAATTCAGATTCAAGCTCAATGATTTTTTCCTGCGCGGCTTCGACCTCGGCACGTGCCGAAATAAATTCCTTTCGATAACTTTCAGTACTCGCATGCATTTTTTGAGTATCCTCTACAATCTTTATAATTAGCTGATTTAGCTTGGACCAATCCTCCGTATTACTGATCTGCTCTGAATAACCTTCAATTTTATCTTGGTACACCCCGGTTTCATCTGAAAACTCATCAATATTATCAATCAGATAGGTTACCATCTTGGCAAGAGTTTCCCGAGTATCACCTAGGTTTAGTCTTGTTACATGTTGCCTTTGAACAATTTCATCTAAGAATCCTTCAGCCTCAACTATCAATCGCTTATTTAATGGCGGAGCTATTGTTTCCCGTAACTTGGATATCCGATCCTTATACCATTGATCTTCAGAAAATAAATGGCCAGTGCTCTCTAAAAGCTTGTCCAATAATCCTAGCAGGCTCTGTTGCATGAGTGCACCGTTTTCAGCACTATATCCAAATTTATCAAAAAATTGTCGAGAGTCTGCAATAAATTGCATCATACCCTGTTTGTTTTGAATAGCTTGTGTTGCTGTTTGCACCAGACTTTTGGCTTTGTCGTTTAATATCGAGTCGTCATTTTTGATTGACGCGATTTGCTCCAACATGTGCACTAACAGCTCGAGCAAATCGTCTGTGAAATCATTGAGAACACTCTTACTATGTTGCTGATTATCTGGCTCGGATATATTTTCAGATGATAGACCGACATCGGTTTCTGATATCGAAACTTCATCTGTAGTTTCTATTGCTGATTTTTCAGCCGAATCGCTTTCAGTCCGTTTACGCTGATCAGTTATACTCTGCGACGCGACCAAGCCCAACAAAATAGTCTTATAGGCCTGCCAATTCATTTTATTAGCCGCACTCAGCAACTGTTCAGCAAAATTAGACAATTCTTTTGTATGTCGTGGCAGCTCGTTCGCAAATGAAACCAGCAACTTTGAGGTACTAACTGTCATCCGACAATCCGGAATGCCTGCAACCTCAGAATAAATTCTGTGATAATTGTCAGGCGTAGGTTGCAATTGTAGTTCCGCGAGTTTTAATAATGTTTCCCGCGCTATTACAGATGGATTGCTTTTCATGAATGTATTAGTAACAATTTTTACTGCATTCGAGGAATCAAGTAATTTGTTTAAATTGACCTTTATGGATAGAAATATACAATAAGCTACTACTTACCATAACGTAAAAAACAAGCTGTTTATCCTTTAGCTTGTTCTTTAGAATTAGGACGGGTTATTTATTTGCGTACCCATAAAACAGCTTTAACCAATACACAAGCGTTGTCCCGTATATAATGTCACTATCGCCTGTAACACTCTAGTTTTATCTTCTTTGTTATTGCGAATAAAAAATGGTTACCAACATCGAACTGGCATGGACTTTAGCAATATTTGCACCATTTGACCGAATTGTTGATAATGGACAAGCCGCCTAGTATTTGAGATGAAACTATGATTACGATACAAAAACAACATAACCTGATAATCGTTGCGGTTATTGGCGAGTTTACATTATCCGATTACAAAATATTTGAAGACCAGGTAGTCTATCAATCCACTTTCCAAGGCAAAGTTAATGTACTTGTCGATTTGCGTGACATGCTCGACTATACCGTTGATGTTGCATGGGAAGATCTAAAATTCATGCATGAGCATGGTAACGACTTTAATCGCATTGCCGTAGTCACCGACGATCAGTTGCAAACCTGGAGTGTCTGGATATCTAATTTGTTTACCGATGCAGATGTGCTCGTATTTAATGACTACGACAAAGCAGCTGAGTGGGCAGCCACAAATGACGATCAAGTATCGACCGAATAGCACGTATGCTTTTCATCGATTACTCCAACCTTAGTTATTATAGAAATACCGATGGATGATTTCATTCTTGCCAGAGTCCTGCACGTCTTAGGTGTCGTACTCTGGATTGGCGGCGTTGCCATGGTCACGCTGATACTGCTTCCTGCACTAAAAGGGATGTCTTCACCTGATGAAGCGATGATTTTTTTCACCCGATTCAGGCGCCGTTTTGCCGCCCAGGCACGCTATACGACCTTATTGGTCGGTTTGAGCGGATTGTACATGTCCTATATCCTTGATGCCTGGCACCGCTTTACACAATGGCAATATTGGTGGATGCATACCATGGTATTTATCTGGCTGTTGTTCTCCTACATGCTTTTTATAGTTGAGCCGAAAACCAGGAAGCGGGCGCAGCCAGCACTGCAGCAAGATGTTACTTCACAGACATTTACGCTTATTCAACGTAAGCACTTGATTTTACTAATTCTAAGTTTAATTACCATTGCCGGCGCCGTGGCCGGCAGTCACGGCTGGCTAGTCTCGGGATTCAATCTATGAGCTATACTCTGATTAAAATGATTCATGTCAGCAGCGTTGTCATCAGCTTTCTGTTGTTCTTCGTACGCGGCATCTGGCTTATCAGTAATTCGGCTCAATTGCAGCAGCGCTGGGTAAAAATTTTGCCACATGTGATTGATACGATCCTGCTAACCAGCGCAGTTGTATTGGCTTACAAAATTCAGCAAAGCCCTTTTGCAGATGCATGGCTTACAGCCAAAGTCATCGGCATTCTGATATATATTGGCCTGGGCATGATCGCAATGCGCTTTGGAAAAACACATCAAATTCGCATTAAGGCATGGATTGCAGCCGAATGTGTCTTTGTGTATATCGTGTTAGTTGCGCTAACAAAAAGTCCCATACTCAATTTATTTTAACAGTCAACAATCATTGCATAAGCAACTTGAAACAAGAAAGTAACGATCTCTTCCGTTTCACACTGGAGCAGGCCGCTCTCCGTCATTGCGACGACATTTGCAACCTAATTAATTTAACATATCGCGGTAATTCCGGCTGGACACGAGAAACGCATATTATCGGCGGCAACCGCACCCATCTCGATGAAATAAGGCAGGCGATGGAAAAACCTGATGCCCGGTTTTACGTCGTCTATCTGGAACATTTGCTTGCCGCCTGCATTTATCTGGCTAAGGAACAATACAAAACCACCTACATCGGTTTTTTTTCAGTGCATCCGGATTTCCAAGGGCGAGGCATCGGCAAGTATATTCTGCAACAGGCTGAAACTATTGCCAAAGAACAGTTTTCAGCCACAAAAATCCGTATGTATGTCGTCTCTCAACGCCCAGAACTTATTGCGTTTTATGAACGTCGCGGGTATCAATGTACAGGTCTAAAAAATCCGTATCCGCTACATTTGAAAATCGGTGTACCTAAAATAACAGGGCTGACAATTGAGTATTTGGAAAAGGTCGTTTAACATGCAAAACAATGCTATCAGTTGTTAATAGAATGTTCTCTCATTTTTTTCAGTTAATGTTTCGCTTTACTATAATTGTACTAATGTGCCTGCCTTTAAATGCAGTCACCGAGGTTTATTGGTCTCAAGGCAGTGCTTCGGCTCGAGACGGCGCAACTTTTGTATATTCAGATAAATCAGCCAAATTGTTATGGCAGCATGAACTCGGTGATTGGGTCGACAAAAATGGCGAACGTTACGGTAATGCGGCTTTCTCAAGTCTACCCATACAGGATTTGGACACATCCAGGAAAGTCGCACTGGACATGACTGATTTAGTCAAATATTGGATCAATACACCGAACAGCTATCATGGCGTTTACCTTAAAGAACTATCAGGTTCTGGAACGGCTGTTTTTCACGCTACTGAATCTGGCCACTCGGGCTCGCCATTGCTAGCGGTTCAAACGTCCGATCATGGTACACGAACCTTTGAAGTGCTCAAAGATACGTCCCTGTCCACAACCACACACTATTCACTCGGACACTTCCCAACATTTAAGATCGCCGCGAACAACCCTGTTTTACTGGCATTTAACGAACAATTTTTAAAGCTGAACAGCACAAAAATTATTAAAGCGGAACTCTATTTATTAACAACCGATAAACAATACGGCAATGTAAATATAGGCGTCTATGCAATTGCCCCGCTGGCCTCACAAAATAAAATTGAGTACGGATTAGCCAAAGATTATCCTGATGACCGGAATTTGGCTGACCATCCCGATGTCATTGTCGCCGAACGGTTTGATATACAGCAAGGTGGTCTTTTTAGATCAAACAAATCGCTCGCACATCTCAGTAATACCGGCCCGAATAATAATTATCAGCTCGTCGATATCGACTACCAACATGATGACCACTTCAAACCACTAGATGGTGGCGCCTTGCAGATTATTTTCGATCCGAAAACGCATTATGGATTTAGCGGTCACTACAATTTTCAGAAGCTTACCGGAAAAGAGCCGGAACAAATGTATTTTCGATACTATATAAGATTCAGCAATAACTGGCACCCGACCGAAAGCGGGAAACTACCGGGATTTTCTGGAACTTACAATCGGGCAGGATGGGGAGGTCGCGCAGTGGACGGCTATAACGGCTGGTCTGCACGTGGCACTTATCATTTACAGGCGTCACCTAACTCAAAGTATAACGGCGCGATTCCTCTTGGAAATTACGTTTATCATATGGACAGCAATTCAAACTATGGTGAAATGGTTTCCTGGAACAGTGAATTGAATTTGCTTCAAAAAAATCGCTGGTATGCCATTGAACAATACCTAAAACTGAACGATCCCGGCAAAGCCAACGGCCAATTGACCGTGTGGATTGATGGCAAAAAAATCTTTAATAGAGACAATTTCCGCTTCCGTGAAACAAAGCAGCTGAAAATAGAGAGCCTTTGGCTGAATTTTTATCATGGCGGCCTCGATAAACCAAAATCAACATTTTATGCCTATATCGATAATCTGGTTATCGCCTCGCGCTACATCGGCCCGATACGCCCATCAAGTCAATAGCAATATAATTAACAATAAATATCGCTATCCGGTAGATTTTTAGAATATGCGACCCATGCACGCCCTCGCGACTATCGATCAAGGCCAGTCGTTACGCTCAACCACGTACCGATAGTGCATAAACAAAAAAACCAGCCTATTCAAAGCATCGGCATCCACCTGCCCTACTCAATTTAATTGCTGATGGCAATTTAGATCATGCTTCCTATAAGTGAACATCAGTAGATTTTCCAATCCTGGCCCTTGCAATTCTCTCAACGATAATTATAGATGTTTATCTATGCAATACATCAGAAATATCTATTATCCCGCACCCCGCCTTTTCCCTTATAATGCTGCTTTTCCTTTATAATTTGCATCGCAGTATAGTAGAATTTAATTTAAATGCTGTGCGTTCTTGCTGGGCAGAAGATATATGTTGAAGTTAGATATAGTAGAAATGGTAGGCCGAACTGGATAATAGCTAAATCTAACTAAGTACAATAAGGATAGGATAAAAAACGATTTTACTAGAAGTAGCTGCGTTTTATTGACAGCTACTTATCAAGGAAGATTTTAATCGCAGGAGAGAATCAATATGGCAAAAAAAACATATCAAGCTGGCGTCAAAGACTATCAAAGTACTTATTGGACACCAGATTATATTCCACTTGATACAGACTTGTTGGCCTGCTTTAAGATTGTGGCGCAAGAAGGGGTTCCACCTGAAGAAGCTGCTGCAGCGGTTGCTGCAGAATCCTCCACAGGAACCTGGACAACAGTATGGACTGATTTACTTACCGACCTTGACTATTATAAAGGTCGCGCATACCGGATCGAGCCGGTTCCGGGTGATGATACGGCATTCTATGCATTTATTGCTTACCCAATTGATTTATTTGAAGAAGGTTCGGTCGTCAATGTGTTGACCTCATTGGTTGGCAATGTGTTTGGTTTTAAAGCTTTACGGAGTTTGCGACTGGAAGACATCCGTTTTCCAATTGCCTATGTTAAAACCTGTGGCGGCCCGCCAAATGGTATACAGGTAGAACGTGATCGCATGAATAAATATGGCCGTGCTCTTTTGGGTTGTACGATCAAGCCAAAACTTGGGTTATCCGCTAAAAATTATGGCATGGCAGTTTATGAGTGTCTGCGTGGTGGCCTTGATTTTACGAAGGATGATGAAAATGTTAATAGTCAGCCGTTCATGCGCTGGCGTCATCGTTTCGAATTTGTAGTGGAAGCGACTTTAAAGGCCCAGGCTGAGACCGGCGAGCGTAAAGGGCATTATTTGAATGTCACTGCATCAACGCCAGAAGAGATGTATAAGCGGGCTGAATTTGCAAAAGAACTGGGCGCGCCAATTATTATGCACGATTTTTTTACTGGCGGGTTTTGCGCCAATACGGGTTTAGCAAACTGGTGCCGTGATAACGGTATGCTGTTACACATTCACCGTGCTATGCACGCTGTGGTTGATCGTAACCCCTATCATGGTATCCACTTCAGAGTCTTAACCAAATGTCTAAGACTATCAGGTGGCGATCACATGCATTCTGGTACCGTCGTCGGTAAGCTGGAGGGTGACAGGGAAGCAACGCTTGGTTGGATTGATACCATGCGTGAATCATTTGTTCCAGAGAATCGTAAGCGTGGTCTTTTCTTTGATCAGGATTGGGGCTCTTTACCGGGTGTATTACCGGTTGCCTCAGGTGGTATTCATGTTTGGCACATGCCTGCCCTCGTTAATATCTTTGGTGATGACTCTTGCTTACAGTTTGGAGGCGGTACACTGGGTCATCCATGGGGTAATGCGGCAGGCGCCGCTGCAAATCGAGTCGCCGTTGAAGCATGTACCGATGCCCGTAATGAAGGGCGTGATGTTGAACGTGAAGGAAAAGAAGTGTTAACTGAAGCGGCTCAACACTCGCCTGAGCTCAAAATTGCTTTGGAAACATGGAAAGAGATTAAATTTGAATTTGATACTGTAGATAAGCTTGATATTTGATACTGTAGATAAGTTTTATTCAAGTCGGTAAAAGATATTTTTACACAACTAAAAACAGAAATATGAGGTTATACCATGGATGAAATCAGACCATTTGGCGCAACAGAGCGAAAAGGCGAGACATTTTCGTATTTGCCGTTGCTCACACCAGAAAAAATACGTAAACAAATAGCTTATCTGATTGCTCAGGGATGGAGTCCGGCTATTGAGCATACTGAGCCTGAAAAAGCATTCTTGAATTATTGGTATCTTTGGAAGCTACCTTTTTTTGGTGAACAATCAATTGAAAGAATAATGGCAGAAATAGAAGCGTGCAAGCGGGCCAACTCGGGACATATGGTACGTTTGACAGGGTTTGACAATTATACACAGAGCCGAGGTACAGCATTTATTGTTTATCGGGCCGGACGTTAATTATCGATCAAACGATACGCAAGAATTTTTAAATTTTTTGGCAATAAATGGAGTAATGTTATGTCAGAAACCAATCTAAACGTTCTAACCGGACGTAATGCATCGCGTATGCGACGTAGTCAATTAGTGAGTGGAAAAGCAGGATTGCCACCCGCGAAAGAGCGTGTACGCGTGGGTCGGCATGACGGTAGAAAAACGACTGTATCTGCTGAAGCATTGCCATCTGAAACTGCCCCTGCTACTTCGGAATCGAAATTAAATGTTGCCGCAACAACAACAGTTTTAACAGGCCGCGATGCATCGCGCGCGCGACGTGATAAATTAATTCAAGGTAAAGGCGCAATACTTAAGCCTCAAGCTTCTGTATCAACAGGCTCAGGTCAAAACCAAAACGGTACAAAAACAAGACCATGCGGACGTTTGCGTCATGCTAGCCCGGTACAGTATCCACCCAAAGTAGCTGAAAGTAAAAGCTATGCTGGTCACAAAGTAACCGGAGTCAGAATCGGCCACAAGGAAAATGTCACTGGTAATGAACATGGATCTGCTTTGCAGGTTACTGGCAACCAGTATATTGGAACAGAATTTGGTTACAACCCGCGTGAGGGAGGAATTAAAGTCGGTGCGAGCAAAACACCAGCAGGACAAGTTATTACAGGATCCCAAGTACGCAGTAAGATAAACATTACCGGCGATGAATCCAACCCTGCTCTGCGTATTACTGGAGAATCTGATCAGGAGCTTACAGACGATTTATTGCAGCGTAGAGAACAGGAAAGTTATTCGCAGATGCAGTTCCAGCGTCAAAATGATCCGCATGGACATACTGTGTTTGGCACCAACCTTGGACGCTCTATCAAATCAGTCGGTTCCCGTAATCGCGTTACTGAATATAAAAAAGAGGAAACAATAGGCGGTCATGCCATTACGGGTACAGCGGTGGGCCGAAGTCAATTAACCACAGGTGACGAAAGCGGTTCCTGTCACGACATTACTGGTGACCAATATCTGATGCCGGCTGAGAAACAGCCGTTATGCGAGACCGGAGCAAGTCAACATCATGCATTAAAAGTTGGTATCAGCCACACGTTGCACGGAAACCGCACAACCGGAACGCAAACTGGTCAGAGGATACGTGGACACGGAAACATTACCGGCACTGTGAACGATGGTCTTTGCCAGGATATTTCCGGAACAGAAAGTTTCGGGACTGAACAATATACAACGCATTGCGGGAAACCTTCCGTCGCCGCTGGTAACAGAGAAACAATAGAAGCCGAAACATGGGGCAACCAGCGTGTAACAGGTGTGGACGTTGAGCACAATTCGCGTGTAACCGGAGATGAGCAAGGCCTATGTGATGTCATTACCGGCACACCCTATGTCGGGCCAAATCAGTATCAAAACGCTTGTTCCACTGAAGATGAAGAAAAGATGGAAAGACGAATTTCATCAAAATCAGTTAATTATATTAGTGGTGATGCGGTATCTAATACCGACCATGTAACGGGTACGCAGCGTGGCGGTGATCGTGACATAACGGGCTCACTCTACTACCAGGCCGATCCTAAAGGAAGTGAAAGAATGGATGTTATGGAACGTATTAAAAAAATAAATAGGAGTTTCAGTGTACACCCACCTCAGCGTGAATATCATGAGCGCGCCGGTACAGATGTCATCAATGCGCCGACTGCAGAAAGTAGGATTACAGGCACATTTTCTGCTGGTGAAGGTAAGATTACCGGCAATCAGGAATTTCATTTTAATCCGAGACAAAATGTCGAAGCCATTAAAGGCAATTCGCGTGTAACGGGAGAAGGACGCGTCGAGGGTATAACGATTACAGGTAGTGCTTGGACAACAAAAGATAACGTTACCGGCACTGAAGGACATATTGCTGCTGAACGTAACCCCAGCCAGCGTACAGGTAAATCGCATGCCTGGGCCGGCGCGGGAAGGTTCAAAGGTAAAGGCACCCATCCTGAGCCTACGCACCATGTTACAGGAGAGGTCGGTTGGTCACCCAAGGCGTCTGTTCCCATTACTGTGTCTGGCGGAGGACGGGGGTAATAAATTTTTTATAACGAATTAGATGATTAAGTCATTATCAATACAATGAAAATCTGTCAGGTAGAAAAAACATTAGTCGCCACATCACGTATTGGCCAGCTGGGTACCCGTCGTTTGTTGGTGGTTAGGGAAAGAGGCAGTTCCAGCAAGCAGGTGGCAGTTGATCCAGTCGGATGTAAGGAAGGTGATTGGGTCATCATTGTAGGCAGCTCAGCTGCCCGGACTGCGGCCGGTAGTAACGATTATCCCAGTGATTTTACGATAGTCGGCATTATTGACTATTGGGACGATGATTCGGAAAGTGGACGAAAGTAAGCATATTCATGGATAGTCAACGTATAGTACGAGATTAAGTTACAACAAAACAATATTTGTAAATTCAGCAATAAACAAGCATTCCGGTATTGATGCCGAAATTTATGATAAACATTAATTGATTCAACAATTTAACTTTGAAAGCAGGAGGATTGAAATGCCAAGTGAAAAAATGGGAATAGCATTAGGAATGATAGAAACACGTGGTCTGGTTCCGGCGATAGAGGCAGCTGATGCTATGACCAAGGCCTCAGAAGTTCGTCTCATTGGCCGACAATTTGTTGGCGGCGGTTATGTCACGGTTTTGGTTCGCGGAGAAACGGGTGCTGTCAATGCAGCAGTTCGTGCAGGCGCCGATGCTTGTGAACGTGTGGGAGATGGTTTGGCTGCCGCACACATTATTGCGCGTCCACATTCTGAAGTTGAACAGATACTGTAAGCTTCATTTACATTGGCACGCTTAGATTTTTATCAGGAGTTAAAATATGGCAACCGAAAATACAACAAGTGAAAAAATGGGAATAGCATTAGGAATGATAGAAACACGTGGACTGGTTCCAGCAATTGAAGCAGCTGATGCTATGACCAAAGCTTCAGAGGTTCGTCTCATTGGCCGGGAGTTTGTTGGCGGCGGTTATGTCACGGTTTTGGTTCGCGGAGAAACGGGTGCTGTCAATGCAGCAGTCCGTGCCGGCGCCGATGCTTGTGAACGTGTGGGAGATGGTTTGGCTGCCGCACACATTATTGCGCGTCCACATTCTGAAGTTGAACAGATACTGTAAACTTCGTAAATGATTAAGTCATTATCAATGCAATGAAAATCTGTCAGGTAGAAACAACATTAGTCGCTACCTCACGTGTTGGCCAGCTGGGAACCCTTGGTTTGCAGGTAGTCAGAGAAAGAGGAAGCACCACTAAACAGGTGGCTGTTGATCCAGTCGGATGCAGAGATGGTGACTGGGTTATCATTGTAGGTAGCTCAGCTGCCCGGACTGCGGCGGGCAGCAACGATTATCCCAGTGATTTCACAATAGTCGGCATTATTGACTATTGGGACGATGATTCGGAAAGTGGACGAAAGTAATAATACTCATGGATATACAACGTGTAGTACGAGATCTGGTTATAACAAAACGCCATTCTGGGTTAGCTACCAAATCATTGCGTGTTGTTGAAAATGCCTCAGGCAAGTTAGAAGTAGCAGTAGACCCTATCGGCTGCAAGCCGGGTGATTTTGTCATCACTATTGCAACATCTGCCGCTAGGTTGGCTCTTGATAATCCGAAGATCACCACTGACCTTACTATTGGCGGGATCATTGATCATTGGAGTGAAGAAGATTGGTAAATTCAGCCAGAAAAAACCAGCATTCCGGTATCGATACCGAGATTCATAATAAATATTAACTGATTTAACGATTTAACTTTGAAAGCAGGAGAATAGAAATGCCAAATGAAAAAATGGGAATAGCATTAGGGATGATAGAAACGCGTGGTCTGGTTCCGGCAATTGAGGCAGCTGATGCTATGACCAAAGCTTCAGAGGTTCGCCTTATTGGCCGTCAGTATGTTGGCGGTGGTTATGTCACGGTTTTGGTTCGCGGAGAAACGGGTGCTGTCAATGCAGCAGTTCGTGCAGGCGCAGATGCTTGTGAACGTGTGGGAGATGGCTTGGCTGCCGCACACATTATTGCGCGTCCACATTCTGAAGTTGAACAGATATTACCGGCTAAAGCATCGGATGTAACTAGACCTGCCCGGATGTAATTGGTAAACGCGATAGTTATGTAACCTAAAATGGATAAAGAAAGAGAACAGCTCTGGGTTCGCAAAGACCATCCCCCCAGTCTATTCAGACGATTCCAATTTGACAATTATAACAATCTTCGTGTCTTCCTCGACCGTCTAGCTGACTTATCTGAGGAAACGGAATATTATCCTGATATTAGTTTTGGGTCTGACTATGCAAATATTACCGTATACGCAAGTAATGACAAAGAGCTCAGTGAAGAGGAAAAAACATTTGCGCAACGCGTAGATGAACTCATTGATCCTACTTAAATTACAGCATATGGATATAGGCGTGATTGCAATTGCTAACCAAAAAGGAGGCGTCGGTAAGACAACCTTAGCAATGAACATGGCTGCTGGTTTAACGCGCAGGGGAAGCTGTATAGTCGTTGATGCAGACCCACAAAGATCAGCAACTATGTGGGTAGCGCTTTCTGATTCACAACGGGAATTTCCGGCTAAAGTAGTTGTAGCGGAAGATGAAATAAAAAAACAGATAATACAATTACAAACTGAGTTTGATTTTATCGTAATTGACTGCCCGCCTGAGATTAAATCAGATGCTACACTGAGCGCAATGGAGATTTCTCAGGTACTCCTGATACCTCTATTGCCATCACCAATGGACTTGTGGGCAAGTACCCGTATTGAGGAATTAATAAAACGGATACGGCAAGTAAATCCAACAATATCAGCATTTGTTGTACTCAATCAAATGGAACCTAGAAGTGCAATGTCCCGAGGGATGGATGATGCATTGCAGGAAATTAATATTCCAGTATTGCGTCATCGGCTTAGACGCAGAGCAAGCTACCGGACGGCAGCTTTGGAGGGATGCAGTGTTTATGATCTCGGTCATCGTGGACAATTCGCATCTGAAGAGATGAATAATATTATTGACGAGGTGCTCGTTTCATGAGTACAAAAATATTTGCTGAAAAATTAGCTGCCAGTACACGTAAAGCAAAGAATATAACAACAAAACCAGCTAGCAACACGCACAGATCCGAGAAGATTACTACAAAATCTACAACGTCAGCTGCTAGTACACGTAAAGCTAAGAACACAACTGCAAAGCCGGCTGCCAGCAAACATAGAGACAATAAGGCTGCTACAAAGAAGTTAGCTACTGGTACTAAAGCTGAAAAGATAATTTCAGAGGCCATACCTGGGTCCACATCATTAACTGAATTGGCAGATCAACAAGATTTGCTGAATCCCGTTGATCTGGAGCTTCTCTGGAAAAAGAAATATTTGGTACGTATCTGGCCTGACTGAAATGTGAGCGAAAAAGGAGAAGTATCGATATGAGTGGCAGTATCATAAAATTTTCAAGAAACACGGAAAGCGCACCCAATAACTCTGTATCTACACAAACAGTTGCCTTTTCTCATTACAATAATCTTTCAGCTCAATTACCGATCGATCCAAGAACTGGTGAACTAGTTGCTGGTGGTATTAAAGAGCAGGCGGAACAGTGCTTCAAAAATATCAAGACAATTGTAGAAAGTATCGACCATGTTATGGACGATGTTGTTAAAATCACTGTATTCCTTAAGAATATTGCTCACAATGACGCCGTAGACGCGGTTTATGCAACATTCTTCCAAAACTACGTTCCCACACGAACGACGGTCGCAGTTGCAGCTTTACCCATGGATGCTTTAGTGCAAATTGATGCGCTCGTTTCAAACGGTGAAGGTACACCTTCCAGTGAAGATCCACCGCCATCTCCACAAGAACCCATCGATCCCATGTACACTACACCAGAATATCAGGTTGGAAATTTTATGCGTGAAATGGCATTCCATTATCAGGCTCGAAATTTTATGCGTGATCAGATGAAATTTGGCAATCAGGTTTTTTTCGATTATTCAAGCAGCCAACCGCCTGAGACTGCTCTAAGAAGCATACCAAGTACACCTGGAAAATTTGCAAAAAACCCAAAACCTTATCCTACAAAAGTTGCGAGAAACACAAAAAATGCGCCAATAAGTATGGTGTCTACACAAACTGTCGCTTTTTCCCATTACAATAATATTTCAGCACAATTACCGATCGATCCTAAATCCGGAATAATTGTTTCCGGTGGTGTAAAGGAACAGGCCACGCAATGTCTAAAAAATATCAAAGCAATTTTAGAAAGTATCGACGTGCCTTTTGACGATATTGTTAGAATCACTATTTTCCTTAAAAACCTCTCGGATATTGATGCGGTAAACGAGGTTTACACAACGTTCTTCCCGGACTCCGGTATCGCCAGAACGCTAGGCTATGTACCTGCGCGGACGGTTGTTGCGGCTTCAGCTTTGCCGATGCATGCTTTGGTACAAATTGAGGCAGTTGTGTCACATGGAGACGGTACACCTCCACAAGCTGTTGAAGACAGGCATGGGCTTATCATAGAAGCAAACAATACGGACAGTGCGCCAAAAAGTTCGCTATCTACGCAAACAGTCGCCTTTTCTCACTACAATCATATTTCGGCTCAATTACCTTTAGACCCAAGAACGGGTAGTATGGTGGCCGGTGGGGTAAAAGAACA
>JAUIIB010000031.1 GCA_030431985.1 Gammaproteobacteria bacterium | reverse complement strand
GTATCGTCGTAATCGCCGCCGTTAACGTCGTCTTACCATGATCTACATGCCCAATCGTACCCACATTTACATGCGGCTTCGAACGCTCAAACTTGCTTTTTGCCATGATCTGCCCCTTATACTTTCCCCAAACTTATTTCTTATTAATAATTGCCTCGGCTACATTTTTCGGCGCTTCAGCATAATGCTTAAATTCCATCGAATATGTCGCCCTACCCTGGGTTGCCGAACGTAAAGCGGTAGAGTAGCCAAACATCTCAGCCAACGGCACTTCCGCACGTATTAGTTTCATTCCCGGCGTATCTTCCATACCTTGAATCATGCCGCGCCTTGACGACAAATCACCAACCACATTTCCCATAAACTCTTCCGGAGACTCCACTTCGACCGCCATCATTGGCTCTAACAGCACCGGATCGGCCTTTCTCATTCCATCTTTAAAAGCCATCGAGGCAGCCATCTTAAAGGCATTCTCATTCGAGTCCACATCATGGTAAGAACCATCGAATAACGTCACTTTCACATCCACTACCGGAAAACCAGCCAGTATACCATTTGGCAATGTATCGAGCAATCCTTTCTCCACCGCGGGGATATATTCTCGCGGCACTACACCGCCTTTTATTTCATCGACAAACTCAAAACCTTTACCAGCTGAATTAGGTTCCATTTTAAGCCAAACATGTCCGTATTGCCCGCGACCACCCGATTGTTTAACAAATTTTCCTTCAACCTCGATCAGTTTCTTGATTGCCTCTCGATACGCAACCTGAGGCGCACCAACATTTGCCTCCACGCTAAATTCGCGCTTCATACGATCAACAATAATTTCAAGGTGCAGCTCACCCATTCCGGAAATAATTGTTTGCCCAGACTCCTCATCTGTTCTAACCCGAAACGACGGATCTTCTTGAGCAAGGCGATTTAATGCAATCCCCATCTTTTCCTGATCCAATTTAGTTTTTGGCTCTACCGCAACATGTATAACCGGGTCTGGAAAATCCATCTTTTCCAGCGTAATGATAGAACTTGAATCACATAGCGTATCACCTGTCGTTACTTCCTTAAGCCCGACCGCAGCAGCAATATCTCCTGCACGCACCTCCTTAATCTCCTCTCGTTGATTTGCGTGCATTTGCAAAATACGACCAACCCTTTCTTTTTTCGATTTAATGGGGTTATACACCGAGTCACCCGAATTAACCACACCCGAATACACTCTAAAAAATATCAACTGACCGACATAAGGATCGGTAGCCACTTTAAACGCCAGCGCCGAAAATGGTTCATTGTCATCAGACTTTCTCTGATCCGCCTCACCGTTATCTTTTACCCCTTGTATCGCGACCACATCTACTGGCGACGGCATATAATCCAGCACGGCGTCAAGCATTGCCTGAACGCCTTTGTTTTTGAATGCAGTTCCACACAACATTGGCACGATTTCATTGCCAACGGTTCTCAAACGCAAACCTTTTTTAATATCTGAAACACTTAGCTCGCCGTTTTCCAGATAATTGTTCATTAAGTCCTCATCAGCTTCGGCCGCTGTTTCCAGCATTTTTTCCCGCCATTCCTGAGCCTCAGCTGCCATATTATCTGGTATATCCCGCTCCTCATACTTAAGCCCGCGAGATTCTTCATCCCAATAAATAGCCTTCATCTTCACCAGGTCAACAATACCCTCGAATTGATCTTCAGATCCGATCGGTAATTGTATGGGCACAGGAACAGCCTGAAGGCGCGATTTAATCTGATCATAAACACGCATGAAATTCGCGCCAGATCTATCCATTTTGTTTACAAAAGCCAGTCGCGGCACCTGATATTTATTTGCCTGACGCCAGACTGTTTCAGTTTGCGGCTGAACGCCGCCTACAGCACAAAATACTGTACATGCGCCATCTAAAACCCGCAAAGAACGCTCAACCTCGATGGTAAAATCAACGTGGCCCGGTGTATCAATAATATTGATTCGGTGCTCAGGATAGCTTCCATCCATACCCTTCCAGAAACATGTAGTTGCTGCTGAAGTAATGGTAATTCCCCTCTCTTGCTCCTGCTCCATCCAGTCCATAGTCGCCGCACCATCATGAACCTCACCCAGTTTGTGCGACACACCCGTATAGAAAAGCACGCGCTCAGTGGTCGTTGTTTTACCAGCGTCGATATGCGCCATGATGCCAATATTTCTATAGTGATTTATAGGTGTTTTTCTTGCCACAGTTTAATGCCCCGAAATGTAATGTAATGCTGTATCGAAATAATTAAGAACTATCCAAATCCACCTAGAATCTGAAATGTGAAAAGGCTTTGTTCGATTCCGCCATCCTGTGCACTTCTTCTTTTTTCTTAACAGCACCGCCCCTGCCTTCAGCTGCTTCGGCTAATTCACCTGCTAAGCGCATATCCATAGACTTCTCGCTTCTTTTTCTGGCCGCATCTCTTAACCAGCGCATTGCGAGCGCGTTGCGACGAACAGACCGAACTTCCACAGGAACCTGATAATTTGCACCCCCAACGCGGCGACTTTTAACTTCGACCAATGGACGCACATTCGTCAGCGCTTGAGTGAAAACTTCCATAGGATCACTTCCCGTTTTTTTCTCTATGTGCTCGAGCGCGTCGTATATGATGCCCTCTGCAACCGATTTTTTCCCGCGCGTCATTAAAACATTTACAAACTTGGCCAATTCAACATTATGAAACTTTGGATCCGGCAGTATTTCTCGCTTTGGCACTTCTCTACGTCTTGGCATATTATCCTCTTATTTTTTAGCAGCTACCGTCAGGCTGTTTTTGGTTTTTTTGAACCATATTTGGAACGCCCTTGCTTGCGGTCATTCACACCCGCAGTATCAAGGCTGCCCCTTACCGTATGATAACGAACACCAGGAAGATCTTTCACACGCCCGCCCCGAATAAGCACTACCGAGTGCTCTTGCAAGTTGTGCCCTTCACCACCGATATAGCTGGAAACTTCATAACCATTCGTCAGTCTAACCCTAGCAACCTTACGAAGCGCGGAATTTGGTTTTTTTGGTGTTGTTGTATAGACACGAGTGCAAACACCTCTTTTTTGTGGACAATTTTCTAACGCAGGCACATTGCTTTTAACACGTTTAGCTACGCGCGGTTTACGAACTAATTGACTTATCGTTGGCATATATACTAAGTCCTAAAAAACGGGGACGGCCTAAAGCCGCCCTGACCCTTTATTATTTTATTTGCTAAATTGAAGTATTAACGCTACCGTAACCCACGAACCAAACGACCAATCTGTTTGCCTCTTCGCGAAGGTGGTAAACCCACATGGCACGATAGAAAAGACTGCGGATTCTATGGGGTTTCCAGCCTTATGTCAAGACATAGTTCCGCAACTACTCGCTTGTTTTACTACACTTCGAGAAATAATGAATATTTCCCGACATTAAATCTTCTTTCAAGAAAATTACAGTCAGCAATCTGATGCGCATCACGTATCAGTTCCTAAAATTATGATACTGCAGCGGAAAGTCTACAATCGTTTTTTTGACAACCTGTATTGCATCTTGAAGCACATCTTTTTTTGAGCCTGATACGCGCACACTGTCGCCTTGAATACTCGCCTGAACTTTCAGCTTGCTTTCTTTTAAAATTTTTGCAATCTTTTTTGCCAGCTCAGTATTTAGCCCGGTTCTCACAAGAATTTCTTGCTTAACCTTATTACCGCTTATTTTTTCCAGCTGCTTCATTTCCAAACATCGCACATCGATTTTTCTTTTCGTCAACCTAGCTCGCAGTATATCCTCGACCTGTTCCAGCTTAAACTTATCATCAGCATATATCGTCAGGATGAAATCTGCTTGCTCCACACGCGCATCTGTCCCCTTAAAATCAAACCTAGATTTAATTTCTTTATTCGTTTGATCAACTGAGTTTTTTATCTCGTGACCATCAACTTCTGAGACAATATCAAATGAAGGCATTAATACAATCCAATAAGCAAGCAGTTCTTTAACAATACAACACCGAAGACTTCAATTATTCCTTTTTCATTCCGGCAGCCATTCTTAATCTCAGCGCATTTAATCTGATAAAACCCGCTGCATCGGCTTGATTATATGCACCGGCATCATCTTCAAATGTAGCAATAGCTTCGTCGAATAGCGAATTCGTCTCTGAATCCCGTCCAACAACAATAACATTACCTTTATACAACTTTAGCCTGACCCATCCATTAACGTTATCTTGTGTTGCATCAATCATTGTTTGCATTGCGCTTCGCTCCGGACTCCACCAATATCCATTATAAATTAACGCAGCATAACGCGGCATCATCTCATCCTTTAAGTGCGCAACTTCTCTATCCAGTGTAATCGATTCTATTGCACGGTGTGCACGCAACAAGATTGTTCCACCCGGCGTCTCATAACAACCACGAGACTTCATCCCAACATAACGATTCTCCACCAGATCAAGACGACCAATTCCATGCTTTCCGCCCAATTGATTCAATTGCGTCAGTACTTGCGCGGGCGTCATTGCATCACCGTTCAGAGCCACTACATCACCGCGCCGAAATTCGACATCCAAGTATTCAGCCTCGTCAGGTGCATTTTCCGGAGATACACTCCAGCGCCACATGCTTTCCTCCGGCTCAACCGCAGGATTCTCCAAGCTACGCCCTTCGTATGAAATATGTAAAAGATTGGCGTCCATACTATACGGCGACCCCGTCTTTTTCTTCATTTCAACCGGAATACCATTTTTTTCGGCATAATTCAGCAATTTTTCTCTCGAGGATAAATCCCATTCCCGCCACGGAGCAATGACATGAATATCCGGTTGCAATGCGTAATAACCTAGTTCAAAGCGAACCTGATCATTTCCTTTCCCTGTTGCACCGTGCGACACGGCATCTGCGTTTGTTTCCCGCGCTATTTCAACCTGCCTTTTGGCAATAAGCGGTCTCGCAATACTTGTGCCCAGCAAATACTCACCCTCATAAATGGCATTCGCTCTAAACATCGGGAATACATAGTCACGCACAAACTCTTCGCGCAAATCTTCGATGTAGATTTCTTTAACCCCCAATTGCTGCGCCTTTGCGCGGGCCGGCTCAACCTCTTCCCCTTGACCGACATCAGCTGTAAACGTCACTACTTCACACTGGTAGGTATCTTGCAACCATTTAAGAATAACCGACGTATCCAATCCACCCGAAAAAGCAAGCACCACTTTATTTATTTTTTTCATGCTGTTTTCAACCGACTCATCACCAAATTTAACCGACATTATGATCTTTAATTTTGATCACACTTCTTTAACTTTTCCCAACAACAAGTATTCCATTAATGCTTTTTGAGTATGCAACCGATTTTCCGCTTCATCCCATACCACCGAACATGGCCCATCAATTACTTCAGTGGCCACCTCTTCACCTCGATGCGCCGGCAAACAATGCATAAACAGCGCGTCGTCATTTGCGAGCGCCATCATTTCCTGATCCACACAAAAATCAGCAAACTCAATTTTTCTCTGCTCTGTTTCAGACTCAAAACCCATACTCGTCCAAACGTCCGTTGTCACCAAATCCGATTTCTTTACCGCCTCATGCGGACAGGAAAAAGTTTCAAAATAATCCGTGCTTGAAAGTCCAATCTGCTCAGGATTCACCTCATAGCCCGGAGGTGCCGATACATGCACTTTAAAATCAAAAATCTCTGCAGCCTGCAACCATGTATTACACATATTATTAACGTCACCGACCCAGGCAATGGTTTTACCGGCAATATCTCCCTTATACTCTATAAATGTAAAGATATCAGCCATAATCTGACAAGGGTGATATTCATCAGTCAAGCCGTTGATAACGGGCACACGAGAATGTTCTGCGAAACGCCGTAGAGTTTCATGCTGGTGTGTTCGAATCATAATCATATCCACCATACGCGATATCACTCGCGCAGAGTCCTCCACCGGCTCCCCCCGTCCTAACTGAGTATCTCGCGTAGAAAGATAGATTGCCGTACCACCAAGCTGGCTCATGCCCGCCTCAAATGACAAACGCGTTCTCGTTGAATTTTTATCGAAAATCATCGCCAACGTTCGATCAACCAGCGGCGAATATTTGCGATATTGTTTAAACGCCTCTCTTATCCACCGAGAGCGCTCAAACAGGTATTCGTATTCCTCACGACATAAATCGTTAAATTGCAGAAAATGCTTCAATTGCATAAATAATTAACAGCCTGCCAGCAGCCTTCCCTCATTCCAAAAAACTTAAAACAGGCTAATGCTTGAAAAAATCCTTTATTAATTGACAGGTTGTATCAACAACCAATTTGGCTTCTTCCCGCCTCATTACAAGCGCAGGCAATAAACGAACAACTTTGTCCGAAGTCACGTTAAGCAACAGTTTTTTTTCCAACGCTCGTTTAACAAGCTCACCACACGGCCTAGCAAGTTCAATCCCGATCATCAAACCCTGACTTCTGATTTCAACCACCTGATCCATATCAGCCAGCTGCGCTCGAAACCCCTCATGCATAAACGCGCCTAATTCCTTTGCATGATCAATAAGCTTTTCATCTTCCAATACCGCAAGCGTTTCTATAGCGGCTGCACACACCAGAGAATTACCACCAAATGTTGACGCATGGTTACCTGGCTTAAAAATACTCGCTACCGATTCTCGCGCCAAGCATGCACCGATAGGAACACCCGAGCCCAGCCCCTTAGCCAACGTCATCACATCAGGAACAATACCACTATGCTGAAACGCAAACCATTTCCCGCTGCGTCCAACACCCGACTGTACTTCGTCCAGCATGAGTAACCAATCATGCTCGTCGCACACTTTTCTGAGTTCCTGTAAATAGTGTACCTGCGGAATATTAACGCCACCTTCACCCTGAAATGGCTCAACCAAAACAGCAACCACATTCTTATTATTAACAGCAACCTGTTTGACTGCTTCCAAATTATTGTAAGGCACCCGCACGAACCCTGATAATAACGGCTCAAACCCCGCCTGTACCTTACGATTTCCAGTAGCCGTCAATGTTGCCATGGTACGACCGTGAAAAGCATGCTCCATAACAATAATAGTGGGCAGCGAAATGCCTTTTTGATGTCCAGACAACCTCGCCAATTTGATAGCTGTCTCATTCGCTTCTGCCCCTGAATTACAGAAAAAAGCTTTTTCCAGGCCGGATAACGACGCTAAACGCGCAGCCAAATTCTCTTGTTGTTCTATATAATAGATATTGGATGTATGAATGAGTGTTCGCGCCTGTTCGCACAACACATCAGCAATACGTGGATGACAATGACCTAAGCCACACACCGCAATACCAGCCAATGCATCAAGATAGCGATTCCCGTCGCTATCCCATAACCATACCCCCTCTCCCTTAACAAAAGTCACGGGCAACCGGGTATAAGTATTCATTACATTCGACACTTCTTTATTCCTACTCGCTTTCTATTCTGTTTTGCCAGTCTGCCTGCCGATCATGAATCGTTATCAAGATGTAAGATCTACAAAATACACCCAACTAACTAAACTAATATAGCTGCTTCACGCACAAATTTTGGAAAAACGAGTATGTTCACCTATCTAGATTGCTTTTTCAAGCTTTTTTTCCCCCTATTGCAACTGTCAACAACGATTTTTCAGGTAACAGAGCTCTAAAGTTACTGAGAAAGGGCAGCATCATGGTAAAATCAATGGATTTGGTTTGTTAGTAATCGAAGTTGACTTATTCATTCACCTGAATCCTTATCACCAGCCGTTTCTTAATTAATCATACATATGAATCAATTCGCCAAAGAAACTCTGCCTGTAAGCCTCGAAGAAGAAATGCGCCGTTCCTACCTTGACTATGCGATGAGCGTTATAGTTGGGCGTGCACTACCTGATGTCCGTGACGGACTTAAACCAGTACATCGACGCATACTCTACGCTATGCATGAGTTATCCAACGACTGGAACAGGCCCTATAAAAAATCAGCACGTATTGTCGGTGATGTCATTGGTAAATATCATCCGCATGGTGATACAGCCGTCTATGACACTATCGTACGTATGGCACAAAGTTTTTCTTTACGCTACATGCTGATTGACGGCCAAGGTAACTTCGGCTCCGTTGATGGCGATAATGCAGCTGCCATGCGTTACACAGAAATTCGCATGTCGCGAATAGCGCATGAGCTACTTGTAGATCTGGATAAAGAAACGGTTGATTTCGGGCCGAATTATGATGAGTCAGAGCAAGAACCACTTATTTTACCGACTAAAGTTCCCAATCTCCTGATCAACGGTTCTTCGGGCATTGCCGTCGGTATGGCGACGAATATACCGCCACACAATCTCAACGAAGTCATTGATGCCAGTCTCAGGCTGCTCGAGAATCCGGAAACCAGTATAGAGGAACTCATCACCTTTATTCAGGCACCTGATTTTCCGACAGCCGGCATTATTTATGGCATCAAAGGTGTTCATGACGGATACCGGACCGGACGGGGCCGCGTTGTTATGCGGGCACGTACACATTTTGAGGACATGGACAAAAGCGGCCGTCAAGCCATTATTGTTGACGAATTACCTTATCAAGTTAATAAAGCCAATCTTCTTATTCGAATCGGCGAACTGGTTCGCGACAAAAAAATCGAAGGGATCTCCGATTTGCGTGATGAATCAGATAAATCAGGTATGCGCGTTGTCATTGAACTTAAACGTGGCGAGCTTCCCGAGGTAATCCTTAACAACTTGTATAAAGAAACACAAATGCAGGACACCTTCGGGATGAACATGGTTGCGCTACTTGACGGCCAACCGCGCCTGCTGAATCTAAAACAAATTCTCGACGCCTTCCTACGACATCGTCGTGAAATTGTCACACGCAGAACTGTTTTTGAGCTCAGGAAAGCACGTGAACGCGGGCACATTCTGGAAGGTCTGGCGGTATCACTGTCCAATGTCGACGAAATTATTGCCCTAATCAAATCCTCCCCGACACCCGCGGTTGCCAAAGAAGCACTCATGGCAAGAGAATGGCATTCTGGTCTTGTTGAAGAAATGCTTGCGCGAGCCATTACCGATACCCATGCGCTACGACCAGAAGGTCTCGCGCCTGAATTTGGTTTGCACACACAAGGTTACCGTTTATCCGATGCACAAGCTCAAGCTATTCTGGAATTGCGTTTGCAGCGACTGACAGGACTTGAACAAGAAAAGATCGTCGAAGAATACAAGGATGTTATGGAAAGAATCGTTGATTTTCTCGATATTCTTGCCAATCCTGACCGCATCAGCGGAATTATCTCCGATGAGCTCGGCGCTATCAGGCAACAATTCGGTGATAAGCGCCGCAGTGAAATCGTTGTCGACACTCAAGATCTGAGTATTGAAGACTTAATCGCACCCGCTGATGTCGTTGTTACACTCTCACACAGCGGTTATATCAAATCACAACTTCTGGATGAATATCGCGCACAAAAACGTGGCGGACGAGGCAAACAAGCGACCAGCACCAAGGAAGATGATTTTATCGATAACCTTTTCATTGCCAATACACATGACTATATTTTATGTTTCTCCAGTCGTGGGCGGGTTTATTGGATTAAAGTCTATTCTGTACCCCTTGGCGGACGTTCGTCACGAGGAAAACCGATCATCAATTTGGTACAGCTTGAAGAAAATGAGAAAATCAATGCCATTCTGCCGGTTAAGAATTTTGACGAAAATCACTTTATATTCATGGCAACGGCATTGGGTACCGTCAAGAAAACGCCACTATCGGATTTTTCCAGGCCACGCAGTGGCGGTATTATTGCAATTGGTTTAAACGAGGAAGACTATCTCATCGGTGTCGCGCTGACAAATGGCCAATATGACATCATGCTTTTTTCCGACAACGGTAAGGCCATGCGCTTTAATGAAAATGATGTGCGCCCGATGGGACGCAGCGCGCGCGGTGTTAGAGGAATGAGACTGGGTGCAGGACAGAATGTTATTTCCTTACTCGTAGCGGAAGATGAAACTCAAGCCGTATTAACAGTAACCGAGAACGGTTACGGCAAACGTACTCCAATCGGCGAATATACGCGTCACAACCGTGGGACGCAAGGAATGATCGCTATTAAAACCAGCAAACGTAATGGTAAAGTTGTCACTGCCAAGCTAGTTAAACCCGAAGATGAAATCATGTTGATCACATCCGGCGGTATCATGATACGTACACGGGTCAATGAAGTACGCGAAATGAGCCGTGCAACTCAAGGCGTCACCTTAATTAATCTGGATGATGGCGAAAAACTTGCCGGCCTGGAGCGCGTTATTGAAAGTACGGACGCATAACTCAAATCATATGAGAAAACAAAACAAACCGCTTTAATTATTTCTTTTAAATATCTTCTTCAATGAATCAACTCTACAATTTTAGTGCTGGACCGGCAGTACTCCCTAAAAAGGTTCTGCAACAGGCACGCGATGAAATGCTTAACTGGCACGGTAGCGGCATGTCTGTCATGGAAATGAGCCATCGGGGCAAAGCTTTTATATCAATTGTTGAAGAGCTGAAACACGACTTATGTGAACTAATCGATATTCCGTCAAACTACAAAATACTCTTTTTACAGGGCGGTGCTTCCAGTCAATTTGCCATGGTACCCATGAATTTATTACGCGGAAAGACGAACGCCGACTACATTCATACCGGCCAATGGTCAGAGAAAGCCATTAAAGAAGCTAAACGCTACTGCTCTGTCAACATTGCTGCTTCATCTAAAGACGCACAGTGCACTTATATCCCGTCACAAAATCAATGGCAACTTAGTAGCGATGCGGCCTTCGTCCATATCACCACTAACGAAACTATCGGCGGTGTAGAGTTTCACTGGACGCCTGAGCTTGCTTCAGAAAATGAAACACCACTCGTCGCCGACATGTCATCCAACATGCTGTCTCGCCCGTTCGACGTGACAAAATATGGGCTAATCTATGCTGGAGCGCAAAAAAACTTGGGGCCGGCTGGATTGGTACTTGTCATCATTCGAGAAGATCTTGTAGGTTCAGCATTACCGGGCACACCATCACTGTTCGATTATCAAACTCATATTGATAACGATTCCATGTATAACACACCGCCAACATATGCCATATATATTATGGGACTCGTATTGAAATGGTTAAAAGATCAGGGTGGGTTGGCCGCCATCGAGCAGACCAACATCCAGAAAGCTGCTCTACTCTATGATTACATTGATACCAGCACATTCTATCATTGTCCGGTGGCGCCACAGGACCGCTCACGAATGAATGTTCCGTTTACACTCAGAGATCCAGCGTTAGACAATGCGTTCCTTGAACAAGCTGCAGCAAATGGCTTGGTCCAACTGAAAGGTCATCGGTCAGTCGGCGGTATGCGCGCATCACTTTACAATGCTATGCCGGTAGAGGGCGTTATTCAACTTGTGGAATTTATGAAGGAGTTTGCCAATACATATGACTGACCACCAACAAAATATTTTCAAAATCCTGACATTGAATCACATCTCACCATTAGGACTAGAACGCTTTCCTAAGCGTAACTATCTTGTTAGCGAGGATATCGAAAATCCGGATGCCATTGTAGTCCGTTCGCACAATATGCTGAACATGGATATTTCTGAAACCGTTCTGGCGATTGGTCGCGCCGGCGCAGGAACCAACAATGTCCCTGTCAAAGCACTCAGTCAACGCGGCATTCCTGTTTTCAATACACCAGGCGCTAATGCCAACGCTGTCAAAGAATTGGTATTAGCAGGATTATTCCTGGCTGCACGCAACCTGCTACCGGCACTACGATTTGTTGAAACTTTACAAGGTGATGATGAAGCGTTACACAAAATGGCGGAACGTGAAAAAAAACGTTTCTCAGGGGTCGAGTTACCAGGACGCACACTGGGCATAATTGGCCTGGGCGAAATCGGACGATTAGTAGCTGACGCTGCAATTAAACTTGGTATGAAAGTCATTGGCTACGATCCCGATATCACCGTTGAATCAGCCTGGAGTTTGTCGGCAGATGTCAAAAAAGCGCAAAGTATAGAGGAATTACTGCGTAGTAGTGATTTTATTACTGTTCATGTACCTTTACTCGACGCAACGCATCACCTCATCAATGAAAAAAGTATTGGTACCATGAAACAGGGGGCAATCCTGTTAAATTTCTCGCGCCATCCTATCGTTGATGAGAAAGCCATTCTGGCCGGTATTACATCCGGGAAGATAAAATTTTATGTCTGTGACTTTCCAAGCCAGCAGCTGCAGCATCAAGAATCTGTAATTACGTTGCCGCATTTGGGTGCTTCTACTCAGGAGGCTGAAGAAAATTGCGCCGTGATGGTTGTCAACCAGCTGGTCGATTTTTTACAAAATGGCAATATTACCAACACTGTTAATTTTCCCAATACCAGTATGGAAAGGGAATCTCCCCATCGGGTTGCAGTAGCCAACCAGAACGTACCAAATATCGTCGGACAGATTTCTACAAATATGGCAAATGCCGGGTTAAATATTCATAACATGGTGAACAAATCCCGGGGCGAAATGGCTTACACATTGGTTGACGTCGATAGCTCGGTCCCACAACATGTTATTGATGAAATTGCCTTGATTTCTGGGGTATTATCGGTGCGTTATGTGCCTTTCCCGATTTAGCCAACTCATTAATAACGCATGGATACTGAACAGCTTAAACAATTACGCGATGAAATCGACAACATAGACGGCGAGATTCTAAAACTCGTCAATAAACGTGCCGAACATGCCCAACAAATCGGTTTCTTAAAAAAAAGCAATATTATCTACCGCCCAGAACGTGAGGCGCAAATACTGGCACGGGTTCAACAGGAAAACCCAGGGCCGCTGGATAACACCCGTATTGTCCAACTGTTCACTGAAATTATGTCAGTATGCCGTGCACTGGAAAAACCGATTGTCGTCGCCTGCCTGGGTCCACAAGGTACATTCTCAGAAGAAGCTGCCACTAAGCGTTTTGGCAATGCATTTACCACATTACCCTGTAACTCAATTGATACAGTATTCCATAGTGTTGAATCCGGCCAGGCAGGATACGGTGTTGTGCCTGTTGAAAATTCAACCGAAGGTGCGGTAGGCAGGACGCTGGATTTGTTGTTACAAACATCGCTAACAGTCTGCGGAGAAATTGAGTTGCCGGTACATCAGTCTTTGATGGCGAAACAAACTGATCTGACAAAAATCGAAAAGATTTTCTCTCATCCGCAGTCTTTTGCACAGTGCCATCACTGGCTGCAATCAAAACTGCCCAGCGTTTCCCGTTCAGCCTATATTAATACCAGTAGCAATGCCGACGCAGCACGACTGGCCGCTCAGGAGATGCATGCTGCAGCAATTGCGGGTAAACAAGCAGCCGAGTGCTACGGGTTGCATATCTGTGCCGAAAACATCGAAGATGACCCCAAAAATACGACGCGTTTTTTGGTGCTTGGCTCGCAACATGTTGAGCCCTCAGGCAAGGACAAAACATCCTTAGTGATGTCTACTGGTAATTATGCTGGGGCAATTCACCAATTACTCACGCCACTTGCAACGCATCATGTCAGCATGACCCGCCTCGAATCCCGTCCTTCGCGAACCAGTCTCTGGCAATATGTTTTTTTCGTCGATATCGAAGGCCATCAGAAAGACGTTAATGTCTCTCATGCACTCAAGGCAATCAATGAAAAAGCGACATTCCTGAAAATTCTCGGATCATATCCGGCAGCAACTTAAGCCGCCATTTATAATCGTTAGTAAAACAGACCGGTAATTAACAAAAATTGAATATGATGAATCTTTACGATTGCGCACCAGAATATATTCGCGCTATACATCCCTATCAGCCTGGCAAGCCGATATCTGAACTGGCCAGAGAAATTGGTCTGGATGAACGCAGTATCGTTAAACTTGCTTCCAATGAAAACCCGCTTGGCATGAGTCCATTGGCACTCGATGCCATGATACATACACTGCACGATGTTGCCCGTTATCCAGATGGTAACGGATTCGAACTGAAACAAACTTTATCAAAACTTTATGCCGTCAATACCGATCAAATCATACTTGGTAACGGTTCAAACGATGTACTTGATCTTGCCGCGCGCATTTTTCTGAAACCCGGTTTGTCGGCAGTTTATTCACAACATGCCTTCGCAGTCTATCCGCTGGTCACACAAGCCATAGGTGCCAAAGGTCTTGCCGTACCAGCCCGGGATTTTGGTCACGACTTACCCGCCATGCTTGATGCTATCACACCCGAGACCCGCATCGTTTTCATTGCCAGCCCAAACAATCCGACAGGCACTTTATCGGGTACCGATGAATTATCGCATTTTATGGCGCATGTACCGAAAGACGTACTCGTGGTTCTGGATGAAGCGTATTACGAATACTTGCCAGTAACTCAACGGGGCGACAGTATCAGTTGGTTAAAACAATTTCCTAATCTGGTGATCACACGAACCTTCTCCAAAATTTATGGATTAGCTGGAGTTCGTGTCGGCTTTGGTCTGGCACACCCGGATGTTGCCAATCTCATGAACCGTATACGCCAACCCTTTAATGTTAGCAGCCTCGGACTCACCGGCGCGTTGGCAGCGTTACAGGATAATGAATTTGTTCAGCGCTCTTACGCGCTCAATCGTGCCGGAATGCTGCAGCTGACTGATGGATTCCGCAAACTCGGTGTTGAATATATCCCATCACACGGTAACTTTGTCAGCTTCCGGGTAGAAGGCGATGCGTCTCACACCCGCCATATTTATCAGAATTTATTATTGCAGGGCGTTATTGTTCGTCCGTTGGACATCTATGATATGCCACACCACTTACGGGTTACCATCGGACTTGAATCCGAAAATCAGAAATTCCTGAAATCACTTGAAAACGCACTAGGAGAATCAGCGTGATTATCGTCATGAATAAAACAGTTACCGAAGAACAAATCGGTAACGTTGTCAAAAAAATTGAAGACCTCGGTCATGAAGTCAATATTTCACGAGGAACCAAACGCATAGTCATCGGCGCCATCGGTGACGAAACAAGGCTCGCTCCGGAAATGTTTGATCCGATGCCTGGTGTCGAATACTCCATGCATATCGTTAAGCAATACAAAATTGTTTCGCGCGAATCACATCAGCAAGATTCAATAATCGATGTGCGGGGTATTCCCATCGGCGGCAACCAGATTCAGGTTATTGGCGGACCCTGCTCGGTAGAAACACAGGAACAAATGGATTTGGCGGCACAACAAGTTGCTGCGGCAGGTTGCCGTCTCATGCGCGGTGGCGCATTCAAGCCACGCACCAGTCCTTATACCTTCCAGGGCAAGGGACGCGACGGTTTGGGGATATTCCGTAAGGCTGCGGACAAGCACAATTTACCCATCGTAACCGAACTTATGGATGTGCGCATGCTTGATACTTTTCTGGAACATGGCGTCGACGTTATCCAAATCGGGACACGCAATATGCAAAACTTCGATCTATTAAAGGAAGTTGGACGCACGCACAAACCCGTTATTCTCAAACGCGGACTCTCTGCCACGATTTCCGAGTGGTTGATGGCCGCCGAATATATCGCCGCAGGTGGTAATCACAATATTATTTTCTGCGAACGCGGCATCCGCACCTTTGAAACCGCGTACCGGAATACACTTGATGTCACCTGTATACCCATGCTCAAACGCGAAACCCACCTGCCCGTCATCATCGATCCGTCGCATGCCGGAGGCAAGGCCTGGATGGTTCCGTCGCTCGCGCGTGCCGCAATTGCCGCGGGTGCTGACGGCCTGCTGGTCGAAATGCATCCCAATCCATGCGAAGCCTGGTGCGATGCCGACCAGGCACTCGGACCGCAGGAATTTACCGAGTTAATGGGTTCGCTCAAGGGTATCGCTCAAATCATCGGACGCAATCTGTAAAACCAACAATGCCGCAAATCATACTCAAAAAACTGGTTATCATCGGTGTCGGCCTGATTGGTGGCTCTTTTGCATGCGCGTTACGCAAGGCAGACGCCGTCGGACATATCAGCGGCATTGGTCGCGGCCGGGAGAACATGCAACGCGCACTGGAACGAGGCATCATCGATGAAATTGCCGATAGCAGTCAATCCGCATTGAGCGATGCCGACTTTGTTCTATTGGCGATGCCAGTCGGGCAGACTGAGACGATAATGAAACAAATCGCTCCACATTTACAACATGACACTATTGTCTGCGATGCCGGAAGCACCAAGCGTGATACAGTTGCCGCCGCACGCAACTATTTGGGTAAAAACCTGAGGAACTTCGTACCGGGTCATCCGATTGCCGGTGCCGAACACAGTGGTGTACTCGCCGCACAGGCCGATCTGTACACTGACAAACATGTGATTCTTACGCCGATTGAAGAAACCAGTGCAGAGGCCATCGAAAAATCAGTCGTATTGTGGCAAGCCTGTGGTGCAAAAGTATCCCAAATGGGTATCGATGAACATGATGAAATTCTTGCCGCAACCAGCCATCTGCCACACATACTGGCATTTGCACTAATGAATCATCTGCGTAACAGCACAGATCGTCCCGAAGATCTGCTACGCTTCGCTGGCAGTGGCTTTCGAGACTTTACCCGCATCGCCAGCAGTTCGCCGGAAATGTGGCGCGATATCTGCCTCGCCAATCGCGATGCGTTGATGAAGCAAATGGCGGCCTATCAAGATGAATTAAATCATTTGCAGAACATCTTGAAAAATGGAGATAAAGCAGGACTAGAACAAGCTTTTTTCAAGGCCCGGAGCATGAGAGAAGATTGGTTAAAACGTAACGAATAAATATGTTTAATCGGCTATCAGGCTTTTCTTGCATTCCTTTTAAGCTGTCACTTTTATCTTATTTTCACTCAATGTAGATTAAACACTTAACTACAAAACATATCTTCAAACCACCAACCAGCCCGCCCAACTCATACGATTCGGACTAAAAAACTCACGGATTCCATCCTGGATTCGCTACTGCCTTACCCTTCTGCAACAGATGAAAAGTGCGCATTAAATGCATCAATAAACTGAGTAATCTGGTCGCCTGGTAATGCATTAATACCCGCAGCACCCTTCCTGCCTCCACCCGTTACGAACTGGCGTGCCAGTTCGTCAGCCGGCAAAGACTTTCGTTTTAATGGCGCGCGAATGCTGACGGTACACACATTTCCGTCACCTTCAGTAATCACAGCATGTGCACGATCGGGATAGCGATTCGCCAATGCATTGATGTAAACGCCATTGACCCGGCGTGCCCATTTTTCGTTATCAAGCTGCACTACAGCAGAATCTGGCAATTCAGACACCAGTGAAGCGCCCTCTGCTTTTGCAATATCGTCACGATAGCCAGTCTCTAGCGTGCTATAAATCTCCGTGTTTTGTTGAATAAAATCAAATGGTGAATCATAGGGCTGCAGACGCTGATACAACACATCGGGATGATAAAACAGGTCGGACAGGTTTTTACCGTAACCGTTATAATTGATATATATACCTAGGTGCTGAAGGGTTTGCAATGACTGTCTATCGAAACCCGACGCTTCGCCCAGCGCCATGGCAACAGTATTCAGATTATCTCCGAATGCGGCAACCAGCGCCCAGGCCCGGAACCGGCCACCAATATACCGGTCGACAAGCAGGCCGGTGCATATCGATGACGACTGGTCGTCAATAACGGTATTTAACCTGGAATGGTTAACCGGAGTACCCTGGTAATGATGGTCGAAATAATCGATTGATGCACCTTGCTCCAACAGCCTCAAAGCATCCCTACGGTTCTTATCGAATGAAATGTCCAGCACGCTAATATGATCGTCCGGCGTGGCGCTGATACGACTAAGCAATTCAATGTCGCGCTTCACACCCGTCACCAGCTGTGCGTCTTGCGGATTGGTTCTACGTAACTGTATTAATGCACAGATACCGTCAGCGTCGCCGTTAAAGACATCGATATAGTTCATTGTTTATTGGTAATTAATGGTTAATTGCTTTTAGCTGCTTCAATATCTGCTCAACAGCCTGTTGTGGAGTCATTGAGGCCGTTTGAATATGTATTTCCGGCGCTTCAGGCGGTTCGTACGGACTATCAATACCGGTAAAATTTTTTAGCATTCCGTTACGTGCTTTAGCGTACAACCCTTTAATATCACGGCGCTCGCATTCTTCAAGATCGGTATCGACAAATACCTCAACAAATTCGCCTGCAGCAAACAATTCACGCGCTAAACGCCTTTCGCTGCGGAATGGTGAAATAAAACTGACCAGCACTATTAATCCCGCATCAACCATAAGCTTCGCGACTTCGGAGACACGACGAATATTTTCAACTCGATCGGCCTCGGTAAACCCCAGATCACGACATAACCCATGCCTTACATTATCGCCATCCAATAGATATGTGTGACAGCCGTTCTGATGAAATTGCTTTTCCAGCTGATTTGCAATGGTCGATTTACCCGACCCAGACAAGCCGGTAAACCAGATACACTGAGGCGTTTGGCTTTTTTGCACCGCACGTGTTGCCTTGTCAATCGTCAATGCCTGCCACTTGATATTGGTGGCACGCCGTAGGGCGAAGTCGATCATCCCCGCTCCGGCCAGTTCACCTGACATTTTGTCAATTAACAAAAAACCATTTAGACTCCGCAGCCGACCATTGTGTTCAAACGCTAGCGGTTCATTCGTATACAAATTTACTCTGGCAATCTCACCCTGGTTTAGCTTGCGGGTCGCCAAGTGCGCACTGGAAGTCATATCCATATGATATTTAATCCCGGTTACCGCTGCACTGGCTTCTCGATTACTCAATATCATTTGAAATTGTCGCCCCGGTACCAACGCCCGTTCACTTAGCCACACCAAATTAGCTTCAAACTGATCGGCAACCCCTAGCGCATGACCGCCCGTCGCCAGAACATCGCCGCAGTTGATATCCATATCGCCCTGTAGTACAACCGAAATGGCACCACCTGTAACTGCAGCGGTCTCGTGACTACCGTCACAGATAGTTACAGCTCGGGTCTGAATCTTTGCTGGCAACAACTCCAGTAAATCGTCTTTATGCAGCGTACCCGTAATAATTTTTCCGTATATCCGGCAGTCACTGCTACGGCGCTGATTCCGGTAATGTACTGCCATACTCAACGTACTGCATTGGTTAGAATTAAATAAATCGAGTGTATCCAACACATCTATCAAGGTAGCACGCTCATCTACCGATGCAGTTGCGGCATCCTGTACTGCATCACTTTTCTTTGGAACTGATGACTTTATTACATGGCTGGTAGCAAACCCCATCTCCTTCGCAACAGCGTAAAACCCCTCTACTGCCGTTTCGTACTGCTTTACATTTGCATCTGTATTATTTATACCGTCCACTACCAATATAATATGTCGTATCCCTAGAATTGCGGCAAAATAACAATTAAAACGCATCTGGGGATACAGTCCTTGATGAACATTAAAGCGAATTACAGCCACATCTGCAATTGATGTCGCCAAAATCCAATTACGGCTATATTGCCCGACATCACCCGATGGTGCTGTAAAAATGTAATGCTGCTTTTTTGTGGCATAACAATAACGGACATCATCAATTACATATCGACCCTTAATTTGGACGCCGTATTGATTGTCGAGAAAGCCGTTTAATGTTTCACAATCATCATGTAGTAAAGCGACACGGATTATTGCTGCATTCCGATTATTTGAAATCACACTGTCTTTTCCTATCTTGTTAACTTACGTTTGTATTACGGCTGTACATTGGTTACATTATATTAGCCTTGCCTATCCGCACACCAAACAATAATCTGAACGCATAATCTATGATTCTTTCAACACTTTAAATTCAAAATTACAGGATATCATTTGCTAACTGCGCTGTAGAATTTCCTGGAGACAGAAAAAAATCTTGCGTAAAATACGCAGCTGGCAGCAGTCTCGGATTAAAGCATGTTTTTAATACCATAGGCAATCAACCCTTTTGAGATAACCAATTTAGTGAGCGAACAACTATGTGTGGAATAGTAGGCCTGTTTGATACGCATGGAAACAATACAGTCGACCGGCAGTTGCTTGAGCGGATGAATCAAACCCAAGTACACCGTGGTCCCGATGAAGGTGAAGTCTATACCGAACCCGGCGTCGGTCTCGGCCATCGCCGCCTTTCCATCATGGACGTTGCCAGCGGACATCAACCGCTATTTAACGAAGACGGCAGCGTTGTCGTTGTATTCAATGGCGAAATTTATAATTTTCAGAAGCTTGCAAAGCAATTAACTGAAGCTGGTCACCAGTTCAAAACACATTGCGATACTGAAGTCATTGTTCATGCCTGGGAAGAATGGGGCGAGCAGTGTGTCAATCATTTCCGCGGTATGTTTGCTTTCGGCCTATGGGATCGCAATCAACAAACATTATTCTTGGCGCGCGACCGTCTCGGCATCAAACCACTATACTACGCCTTGCTGGATAACGGCCAGTTTATATTCTCATCCGAACTCAAGGGTTTGATCGAGCATCCGGAACTCAATCGAGACATGGACCCGTGTGCAATCGAAGACTATTTCGCCTACGGCTATATTCCGGAGCCGAAAACTATTTTCAAACAAGCCAAAAAATTGTCGCCCGGGTTTATGCTGAAAGTCCAGCACGGACAATCTAATTTGCAACCTAAACAATACTGGGACGTCCCATTTAACCGACAAGACACCATCAATGAATCGGAAGCACAGGAAGGACTGATCGCCAAATTACGCGAATCGGTCGATATCCATCTGATGACCGAAGTCCCACTCGGCGCATTTCTCTCCGGCGGTGTTGATTCAAGTGCGGTAGTGGCGATGATGAGTGGCGTTATGAACGAACCCGTCAACACCTGCTCAATATCGTTTGGTGACCCAGCATTTAATGAATCGCGCTATGCACAGGAAGTGGCCGACCGATACCACACCAATCATCATGTCCAGCAGGTCGAACACGACGATTTCGATCTCATCGATAAACTGGCACTGCTCTACGACGAACCCTACGCCGATAGCTCCGCGCTGCCAACTTACCGGGTTTGTGAACTCGCGCGAGAACGCGTCACCGTCGTACTGTCCGGCGACGGCGGCGACGAGAATTTTGCCGGTTACCGGCGCTATCGCTGGCATATGCTTGAGGAAAAAATGCGCAACACACTGCCATTATCCATCCGCAAGCCGCTATTTGGCCTTCTCGGTCATGTTTACCCTAAAGCTGACTGGGCACCGCGCATGTTCCGCGCCAAGGCCACTTTCGAAGCCCTCGCGCGCGACGCGGTTGAAGGCTATTTTCACAGCGTCTCGATTATGAGCGACGCCATGCGCCAGCGCCTGTTCGCACCATCATTCAAAACCGACTTACAAAGCCATCAGGCCGTCGATGTACTGCGTGCCTACGCCGACCAGTGTCCGACAGACGATCCTTTGTCGCGCGTGCAATATCTCGACATGAAAACCTATCTCGTCGGCGACATCCTAACCAAAGTTGATCGTGCTAGTATGGCACATGCGCTCGAGGTCAGGGTACCGCTGCTCGATCATGAATTTGTCGAATGGGTATCCTCACTACCGGCCTCGATAAAACTCAAGGATGGTGAGGGCAAATATATTTTCAAAAAGTCACTTGAACCTCACTTATCCAACAATATTCTCTATCGTAATAAAATGGGATTCTCCATACCGCTTGCCGACTGGTTTCGCGGACCATTGCGCCAACGTGTACGTGATGCCGTATTGGGACCGGTACTGGCGGAAACCGGCATCTTTAACCGCGCTTTTCTTGAAGAACTGGTTGACCACCACCAATCCGGCAAGCGGGACTACAGCGCGCCGCTCTGGACTTTACTTATGTTTGAATCGTTCGTACGCAATATTGTCAAGGGTGAGGGACGTTTTGTTTATGAAGGAAAACAGGCCGCATGATAACAATACTATGCAATTTTCTGCATCAATAGCATTTGCATAAAGTACTGTTTCAATCAACCCAAAATAATAACATTACAGCAACGCAACAATGCGGATATCGTTTCCGATCATACGCACATCCTGAATATTCAAAGTATTTTTTTGTGTCAGATCAACCAATTCAGGTAGTTGAAACATATCCCGCGCACCGGTGCCTAAAATACTCGGCGCCATATAGACGATCAATTCATCAACCAGACCTGCCTGAATCAATGCTCCCCCCAGACTACTTCCTGCTTCGACAAGAATTTCATTTAACGACAGCTTTGCCAAAGATGTCATCATATGGTTCAGATTAACACGCTCCTGATCTGGCGCTTCGAAAACAACGACCTGAGTGCCTGTTTTCTCGAACGCTTCAATTTTCTGAGCTTGATCGTGAGCTGCGGTAAAAATAAACACCGTTTCACCTTGCAATATTTCGGCATCTAACGGAATTTGTAAGCGATTATCGATAATGATTTTTTTTGGTTGCCGTGCGACTGGAAGATGACGTACGGTCAGTTGAGCGTCATCGGCAAGCACAGTGCCGATACCCGTCATGATGGCACAGGAACGCGCCCGCCAACGATGGCCGTCTTTGCGTGCCGCTTCACCGGTAATCCACTGACTCGACCCGTTGCGCAATGCTGTTTTACCGTCAAGGCTTACAGCAGTTTTTAACCGTACCCACGGCCTACCATAACGCATACGTTTTACAAAACCAGGATTTAGCGCGTGCGCCTGATCCTGCAATAATCCGGTCTGAACGGTAATACCGGCATTTTTCAGAGTTTCAATACCACTACCTAGCACCAGTGGATTAGGGTCCTCCATAGCAATTACTACACGGGATACGGTTGCCCTGATTAATGCCTCAACACACGGTGGAGTGCGTCCGTGATGGCTGCATGGTTCCAACGTTACATAAACTGTAGCGTTACGTGCCCGATCACCTGCCATTAACAATGCGTTAATTTCAGCGTGCGGTTGTCCCGCTTTTTCATGCCAACCATTGCCCACAACTTGGTCGTTCTGAACAATGACGCAGCCAACACGCGGGTTCGGTGATGTCGTATACAGCCCTTTTTCCGCCAATCTCAGGGCCTGCGCCATATACTTATGATCAGAAGCAGAGAACATCTTGAATCCCCTTATTAACTGCCTTCTGTATACACTACGACTTATTCTTAGACGTTTGCCAAGCCAACAACTCAGGTTGGCTCACTATCTAGGTCAGATTATTATTATCATCTACTTGATTTACTTCACGAATCGCATTGCGAAAATCATCGACGTCTTGGAAACTTTTATACACCGATGCAAAACGAATATAGGCCACCTTATCAAGCCTGTAGAGTTCATGCATTACACTTTCCCCGATGCTTCGAGAAGACACTTCTCGCTCTCCCAAGCTCAGGAGTTTCTGCACGATACGGTCAATAGCTGCATCAACATAGTCAGTAGGTACTGGACGTTTATGCAGCGCACGTTTAAATCCAGTTAACAGTTTATTACGATCGAACTCGGTTCTTGTACCATCGTGTTTTACGACCTGAGGCAACCTCAACTCTACAGTTTCATAAGTGGTAAAGCGTTTATCGCAAGCTGGACAACGCCGTCTACGCCGGATGCGATTGCCTTCTTCGCTAACGCGCGAATCAATTACATTTGTATCTTCCGCGTTACAAAAAGGACATTTCATAACCGCGTTTTCCTGTCAGTTAACACTGTTGGGCTTGCTCTTCAACATGTCTAGCAAGATTTACGTTAATTCCCGTAGACAGGAAATTTTGCACAGAGTGCTTTTGCCTCACCGGCAACTCGAGAAATAACTGCGGCATCACCAGGTGCTTCAAGTACATCAGCGATCATATTTGCAAGCTGCTCAGCTTCAATCTCCTTAAATCCACGCGTTGTCATTGCTGGCGTTCCAATACGAATGCCGCTGGTAACGAATGGCTTTTGTGGATCGTTGGGGATAGCATTTTTGTTTACCGTAATGTGCGCGTGTTCAAGTGCCGCTTCTGCTTCCTTCCCCGTCAGATTAATGGCCTGTAAATCAACGAGAAACATGTGGCAATCCGTTTTTCCAGATACAATGCGTAATCCACGTTGTTTGAGAACCTTCGCCATCACGCGGGCATTTTCAATGACCTGTTCCTGATATTTCTTAAAATCCTTACTCGCAGCTTCTTTAAAAGCAACGGCTTTGGCCGCGATGACATGCATCAATGGCCCACCCTGTGTCTGTGGAAATATTGCAGAATTGAGCGCTTTTTCATGTTCAGGTTTGGCCATGATAATGCCTCCACGAGGACCACGCAGCGTCTTATGTGTCGTACTGGTTACAAAATCGGCAATACCAACAGGATTTGGGTAGAATCCAGCAGCTACTAATCCCGCATAGTGCGCCATATCGACAAATAAATAAGCATTAATTGAGTTGGCAATTTGACGAAAACGTTTCCAGTCAATGACACGTGCATAAGCGGAGGCGCCAGCCACAATCATCTTCGGCTTATGTTCTTGGGCTAATTTTTCAACCTGATCATAATCAAGCTCCTCGGTCTCCGGATGCAGTCCATAGGAAATTGAATTAAAAATCTTGCCACTCATATTTACGGTTGCTCCGTGCGTTAAATGTCCCCCATGTGCCAGAGACATACCCAGTAAGGTATCGCCTGGCTTGAGTGCACAAAGATAAACAGCTGCATTCGCTTGTGAGCCTGAATGGGGTTGAACATTAACATATTCGGCACCGAACAGAGCTTTAACACGATCAATTGCCAGTTGTTCTACGATATCCACATGATTACAACCACCGTAATAGCGTTTACCAGGATAGCCCTCGGCATATTTGTTCGTCAATACGGAACCTTGTGCCTGCATTACAGCTGGACTGGCATAATTCTCTGAGGCGATTAATTCAATATATTCTTCTTGCCGCTGAACTTCACCACACATGGCTTGCCATAAATCCGGATCAACGTGCTCAATTGTATGTTTCTGCGAAAACATTGTGTTATCAGACCTTTAAAATTTTAAAAACTTCAACAAACCGCTAAACTACATATATTACCACCAATAACACTTTGCACAGAAGATAAGATGCTTGTTCCAATCAATGTTATCAAAATGGATCAGCAAGTCAGTCTAAAATACATGTTGACTAAACTGCGTGTGCAATCCAATTTATCTCAAATCCGAATAACACCAGCGCGTTATCGAACAGTGTTACAAGCATTAATATATATGCGATGCGAGGGGAAACAAGAAATTGCGGTTGAAATTACTGCAAATAAAATACCGATAATTGTTACTGATCGCATGACTTCATTGCTGAGACAAGCAGCTTATAAAAAGTCAACGCATGCCATTCTCATACAACAAACAAGCTGTTCATATAAAGTAAATATTACTACACTCAATTAAGAGCGCAGTTTCTATGTTTAAATTTTCCAAGTTACAGTTCTAGTTTTCTTATCTCTAAACTGCTAAACCTCGACGGCTTCTTCTTCAAAAATAAGCTGTACGTTATCGTGACTGTCAATATCGACGGTTACTTTTCCACCATTGGTTAAGCGCCCAAACAGTAGTTCATCAGCCAAAGCACTCCGAATAGTATCTTGAATAAGACGCTCCATGGGACGCGCGCCCATAAGCGGATCGAAACCTTTTTTTGCAAGATATTGCCGCAGACTTTCAGTAAAAGTCGCTTCAACTTTTTTCTCCTGCAACTGCGCTTCGAGCTGAATCAAAAATTTATCGGTAACCTGTAAAATTACATCCTCATTCAGCGCAGAAAAAGAAATGACAGCATCGAGACGATTTCTGAATTCAGGCGTAAACATCCGCTTTATCTCAGCCATTTCATCTCCTGCTTGGGAAGATTTGGTAAAACCGATTGATGTCTTGGTCAATGAGTCGGCGCCAGCATTTGTCGTCATAATAATGATAACATTGCGAAAATCAGCCTTCCGACCATTATTATCCGTCAACGTACCGTAATCCAGCACCTGTAGTAGAATATTAAAAATATCCGTATGAGCCTTTTCGATTTCATCCAGCAACAATACAGCATATGGATGTTTGACAACCGTTTCCGTTAGCAGACCGCCTTGATCGAAACCAACGTAGCCGGGTGGCGCGCCAATCAAACGTGAAACAGCATGCCGTTCCATGTACTCTGACATATCAAAACGATGCAATTGAATACCCAGAGTGTATGCCAGCTGACGAGCGACCTCAGTTTTACCAACACCGGTAGGTCCCGAAAATAGAAACGAACCGACCGGTTTACGTGGATTTCCAAGACCGCTTCGAGACATTTTAATCGCTGCACACAAGGAGCCGATCGCCTGATCCTGCCCGAACACCATTGCTCTCATATCACGCTCGAGTGTCTTCAGCCGATTACGATCATTTCTGGATATATTCTGAGGCGGTATTCGTGCCATTTTTGCCACGACATTTTCAATTTCAGTTCTACCGATGATTTTTCTTTTTTTTGATTTCGGCAAGATACGCTGCATAGCGCCCGCTTCGTCGATTACATCGATAGCCTTATCGGGAAGATGTCTGTCATTGATATAACGTTCCGACAATTCGGCAGCCACACTTAACGCACTAACCGTATATCTGACATCATGATGCGATTCATAACGAGTTTTCAATCCACGCAAAATGGAAATGGTGTCACCCACACTTGGCTCGTGAATATCAATTTGTTGAAAACGTCTTGACAGCGCATGATCTTTTTCAAAGATTCCACGAAACTCAGTATAAGTTGTTGCACCAATACACCTCAGCTGGCCAGAGCTCAGCACAGGCTTCAATAAATTTGACGCATCGAGAACACCACCTGACGCAGCTCCTGCGCCAATTAAAGTATGAATCTCATCGACAAAAAGAATGGTATCGTTATTGTCCGTCAACTGCTTAAGCACGGCTTTTAAACGCTGCTCGAAATCCCCACGGTATTTAGTACCAGCTAGAAGGGCCCCCATATCCAGTGCATAGATTTGATGGTCGATCAATAGCTCGGGAACGTCGCCATCAACAATTCTTTTTGCTAGGCCCTCCGCAATTGCTGTTTTACCAACGCCCGCCTCACCAACTAGCAATGGATTATTTTTCCGTCGGCGACATAAGGTCTGAATAACACGTTCAATCTCCTGATCGCGCCCAATCAGAGGATCTATTTTATTAGTCAACGCAAGCACATTAAGATTTATTGTATAATTTTCCAGCATATTGTTACTCGCCGGCCCTTGCTCCTGCTGTCCCGCCCCCTGCTCCTGCTCACTTTCATGCGCAGACTTACTCTCACTGTCCTGTGGTGTTTTGCGGATATTATGCGATATGAAATTTACTACATCCAACCGTGTCACGCCTCTTTGCTGGAGATAGTACACAGCATGTGAATCTTTTTCACCGAATATCGCAACAAGCACATTTGCGCCAGTCACCTCCTTCTTACCAGACGATTGCACATGCAGAATAGCTCTTTGGATAACCCTCTGAAAACCTAAGGTCGGCTGTGTATCAACCTCTGAATCACTACCGATGATTGGCGTATGTCGTGCAATATGCTCTAGCAAAATTGCGCGCAAATCCTCCAGGTCTACTAGACACGCATTTAATACCTCCGCTGCACTTGCATTGTCTAACATGGCCAGTAATAAATGCTCCACCGTTATAAATTCGTGGCGCTTCTGTCTAGACTCGACAAAAGCCATATGTAAACTAACTTCTAAATCCGGAGCAATCATCTTCTAATTTTCCTCCATTACACATCTCAATGGATGTTGATTACTACGTGCAAACTCGATAACCTGATTAACTTTAGTGCTTGCAATATCGCTCGGATAGACTCCACAAACCGCAGCGCCTTCAGTATGAACTTTCAACATCACTTGCATCGCCTGCTCTTGGCTCATTGAAAAAAACAATCGCAACACTTCAACAACAAAGTCCATCGGCGTAAAGTCATCATTTAACAGCAGAATCTTATACATCGGAGGAATTCCAACATCATTCTCCCCCTCTGTTTCTGTCAGTATAACGGTTTCCACATCTTTTTCCGTCATCACGCAATTTCCTAACAATTTTAATCAGTAATCATTCAACAGCCAATATCTATAAACGACCCATTTTTGGCTCTTATCTGACATAGTTGACGATTATGACAATTTTTTCAAGTGACTTAATACAACAAATCCAGCATAAATATATAAAAATTTTGTAATTGCTTGACTTTAACACCGGAATTGCGTAAAAATTTAATTGGTGTTTGGCTTCAAGTTCTCTACGGTACCGTGATGAGCCGTTTGCGGTCTTGAAATTCAAATAGGTTTAGGGTTTCCGGCCCAGTTTCTTAAAAAATTATAGGAAGTAGAGATGGCAACAGGTACAGTAAAATGGTTCAATGATTCAAAAGGTTTTGGCTTTATTACTCCTGACGATGGCAGTGAAGATTTGTTCGCTCACTTTTCAGCTATTAATATGTCAGGGTTTAAAACCCTTAAAGAAGGTCAGAAAGTAAGTTTTGATGTTACACAGGGTCCCAAAGGAAAACAAGCTGCAAACATCTCTTCATCTACATAACCAAGTAACCAAGATCTAAGATCATTCGTTTAGCCTTGTTATGTAACCCTATTGGTTTGTGTCTTGCTTAACAAGCCAATGATAAAAAAGACACTTAGATAGAGAATTTAGTCTAATATTCCCCGAGTTGATTTAGTCAGCTTGGGGAGTATTGGTGAGTGGCATCCAAGCAAGAAACGTGTTAATCCAGTCGATTAATCAATGCCTCGCCAAAGCTTGAGCAGCTGACTTTTTGTGCGCCGGGTAACAATCGGGCGAAATCATAGGTAACGATCTTGTCCTGGATTGTTTTCTCCATCGCGCATATGATCATCTCCGCCGCCTCTATCCATCCTAAATGCCGCAACATCATTTCAGCCGACAAGATAATGGACCCAGGATTGACTTGGTCTTTACCGGCATACTTTGGCGCTGTTCCATGCGTTGCCTCAAAAATTGCCACGGAATCGCTCAGGTTAGCACCTGGCGCGATACCAATACCACCAACCTGGGCTGCCAAAGCATCAGAAATATAATCACCATTTAGGTTCATCGTCGTCACTACATCATACTCATCTGGCCGCAGCAAGATCTGCTGCAAAAATGCATCAGCAATGACATCTTTTATCACAACACCGCCTTTTTCCTCGGGCAATTTCATCCAAGGACCGCCATCCAATAATTCAGCATCAAACTCTCTCGCTGCCAGCTCGTAACCCCAACTCTTGAATGCTCCCTCAGTAAACTTCATGATATTGCCCTTGTGTACCAAGGTAACGGATTTTTGTTGATTATCTATTGCATATTGAATCGCTTTTCTTACCAAACGCTCGGTACCCTCTCTAGAAATCGGCTTTATACCGATCCCAGAAGTATTAGGGAAACGAATCTTTTTTACCCCCATCTTCTGAGTCAAAAAATTAATAATCGTCTTAGACTCCTCTGACTCAGCTTCCCACTCTACTCCCGCATAAATATCCTCTGAATTTTCGCGAAAAATCACCATATTTGTTTTTTCAGGATTCTTCAGTGGACTTGGAACACCTTTAAAATATCTCACAGGCCTTAAACAAATATAAAGATCTAATTGCTGTCGCAAAGCAACATTTATAGAACGAATTCCACCACCAACAGGCGTTGTTAATGGGCCTTTAATCGAAACAACAAACTCTTTTGCTACTTCCAGCGTTTCATCAGGAAGCCAGATGTCTTTGCCATAAACGCGAGTTGATTTTTCCCCGGCAAAGATTTCCATCCATGCTATTTTACGCTGCCCCCCATAAGCCTTGGCGACAGCCGCATCAACAACTTTTTGCATTACCGGTGTTATATCTACTCCGATACCATCTCCTTCAATATAGGGAATAATTGGATTATTTGGCACATTCAATGTGAGATCTTTATTAATTTGAATTTTTTCGCCTTTATTAGGTATTTTTATATGCTGATACATCGTATCTCCAAATGAGTCATTTATTATTTGAATATGATTGTACAGTTGATGGCATTTTTAGTTTATATCTAATTTTTAAAGCAACCACATGGGATATAACCGTTAAAAACAATTAACACCGGTTGCATCGATAAATAATTATTTTACAAAACAAATATTTATCAACAATTCAGAATCCTATAGCTTGTTGCACACGTATTCATCGACTTTCCTTTTACACTGATATTCCCTAAAGCTATTCAGTCCTGACCCGCAACACCATCCTATCATTCGTTTGGACAACGTCAATGTTCCGTAAAAAATTTTGTCCGAGAAGGGCAACATCACCATACAATCCTACTGATACCTGCAAGCCTCTCACAGTAATGCCGCCTGCGTCGATCGTTTGATCGAATACTATCTCACCCTGAACAATACCACCCGCGGTTGTGAAATTTGCCGGCCTCCCAGTCGGCAAAGCCGCCCGCCGAGCAACTTCCTTACTAATTGACACAACGCTGGCTCCTGTATCAACTAGAAATTTTACCGGATAACCATTTATAGTACCTTGCACATAAAAGTGACCGTCCCCGGCTCTTGGAATCTGAATTTCACCATATTCCAAGTAAGCATCCGATACCTGCACTCTTGAGCCCAGTCTTGTCTCAAAGTAAAGATAAACAACTGCAAAAATCGCCACCCAGATTATCAGAATACTGATAAATCCTTTCACCATAAACTACATTTATTTTTTAGTACCATCGAGTCAGTCATAAAAACTAACTTCTGCATTTGAATTTTCTATACGCTATTATAAAACATTCTAATTATCAGAATTCTAATTCGTTTGAAATACTATGAATTTACATCTTTATATTCCTTCACTCTTCTGGTCCGAATCAACAACCCCAGCCATTTATGATGATCTTCATTTACCATCGCTAGAAGCGTTATTGGCTAAAAGCACAATATCCCACACCAATGCCATAGACATGAATGCCTGGCTCTGCCGAACATTTAACATTAAAAAACAATTGGACTGGCCTGTTGCGCCAATTATGTCACTATGTGATAACCCTGATTCGGAAAAACAAGTGGAGCATTACTGGCTACGTGCCGATCCCGTGCACCTGCGTATCGAACAAAATCACATTATGTTGGCTGATAATCATATTTTTGAACTGACCCAAGATGAAGCGCAGCAATATACCCTCGCAATTAACCAATATATAAACGATGATTCACTAACACTAATGCCATTTCATCCACACCGATGGTATATCCGACTAACAAACAAACCTGAAATACAAACAAGCACACTAAATTCGGCAATCTGCCAAAATATTAATAGTCGACTACCAACCGGAAGGGATAGTGTGAAGTGGCATAACCTTTTCAATGAGATACAAATGCTTTTACACAACCACCCCCTTAATCAAATACGCGAAGCAAATAACCAGATAACAATCAATAGCATTTGGTTCTGGGGCGGCGGAAACCTGCCTCAACCTGCAGACTCGCCCTATTCAACCCTATGGAGCAACGAACCTTTCTCTAATGCTATTGCACAGTTTAATCATACACCACGTAATAAATTACCCAGCAATACCAGTCATTGGCTGCAAGAAAACAACTCCGGTGAACAGTTCGTTATACTTGACTCACTATTAACGGCGGACACATACAATGACGCCTATTTATGGCGTGAAAATCTAAAGGCATTGGAAAAAACTTGGTTCTTGCCGATATATACTGCATTAAAAAACAAGCAAATTAATCAATTAAAAATTTCAACAACCAATAAAAACTCTAATCAAGACTTCGTGATAACGCATAAAAGCCTATGGAAATTTTGGATAACAATAAAACCTTTGTCATATTATGCCGTTAATTAATATAGCTCTAGAATGAGCGACATACATTACTGATAAATAGCTTATGAAAACATGCATAGATTATGTTAAGAATCAAACCTCTCATATCCGCTAGCGCTGCTTTATTGATAGCAACATCATTGGTTATCATCGAGTTCTATTTCGATGATATCGCAACTATGTGGGTAACAATGTTATGGGTTTTATTATTCACAACCATCTTATTCATGTTTGGCCAGGCTTTACATGCGGAAAAAGAAATTTACAATCATTCTTCCCAATCAACGGCCAATAAAGAAAGATTATCCAATGAAATTAAGCATCGGCTTTGGGCAGAAAAAACCACCGCTGAAGTTAAAGCAAAATCACAGATTATTGATGAAAACATACCTCTCTTACTCGCCTATTTCAATAATGATCAGCGTTGCCGGTACCACAACCATCTTTTCCGAAAGTGGTTTGGATTAAAGCCTGATCAAATTGACGGGAAACTTCTAGAGGAATTTTCTAATGAAGAATTTTCCTCCAGTATCAAAAAACATATTCAAGAAATCATGTCTGGAAAAACAGTCCATGAAGAGCGTGTCATGAGATCAACAAAGGGATTTCCATACATATTCACCGAACAATATATCCCTCATCTAGACAATAATAGAAAAGTAATTGGTTTCTACACTTTGCACACCCCGAGCGAACAAGACAAAAAGCACATCATACATAACAACAAAACCCAAAAAGAAACAACTGTCCAGGATGACAAATCTGCAAATCAAACGGCTAAATCAATTACCGACTCATCTAAATCGGGAGTTACCGCATCACGAATTGTTAAAGCACTTAAAGAGGGAGAATTCAATCTTTACTGCCAGAAAATCATTTCACTCGATCCAGATTCATCAGCAGCGGTTCATTATGAAATTTTGATCCGCATGGCTGAAGAGGAAAGCAATCTAATGCCACCGGGATCGTTTTTGCCCTTAGTAGATCAACTTAAAATGATGCCGCAACTGGATCGATGGGTCATCAATTATATTGCCAAATGGATGGCTTCACACGCACAAGACGGTAAATCAGTATTCTGCTTGAACGTTGCACGGGACACACTATGTGATAAGTCGATTATCGAATTTATTAAAAATAGAATACAGCAATTTAAAATACCAGCCCAATTGATTTGTTTCGAAATTGAAGAATCTGATGCAAAATCCAATTTGGTTGCAACAACTTTTTTCACAGAAAAAGTCCGAGAGCTGGGATGTTTAGTTACGCTGTGCAGTTTCGGTCAAAGTACAGCTTCAATGGATTTACTTAAAAAAATAAAAGTAGATCACCTGAAAATTGATGGCGGTATTGTTTGTAATATTCTTTACGACGATGAAGAATTGGAACGCGCAAAAGGCATCAATCAAATTGCAAGAAAATTGAATATTAAGACGATAGCCGAACTCGTAGAAAACGATGAAACAATTGTTCAACTACGGGATATCGGCATTGACTATGCACAGGGTTTCGGCATTGCAAAACCGCACCCACTTGAGAAACTTAAACACCAATAAACATAATGGCAGTAGAGAGTGTAAAGTTTTCTGTGTAACTGTCTGAGTTAAGTGTAGTCCTTCAAACGGTCTTCGAATTCGATTGTAAATCTATTCAGCGCCTGTTTCCAGTTATGGATTGGCATAGTCCATTTTAGTGA
>JAUIIB010000030.1 GCA_030431985.1 Gammaproteobacteria bacterium | reverse complement strand
GAGTTAAATCAATAAAAGGATGTGATCAACGACCATACACTGCCAAGTTAGTGTTACTGATATACCGATGGCAAATTTTCCGGTGCCGAAGGGATGAATTCGGACTGTAGCGCATTAAGTATTTTCTGATCACGTTGGTAAATATCTTTCATAAAACGTATAGTGCCGTCTTCATCAACCATAAAAGTCCAGTAAAGTAATAATACGGTCAATGGTTTTTCCAGATGTACAGTGCGTGTGTTGCCTGTTTGGATGGCTTTCTGAATGCTCTCTTGGTTCCATTTCTTCGAATTATTGAGTATCAATTCGGCAAGCGTTAATGGATGCTCCACCCGAATGCACCCGGAACTGAAAGCGCGTTCCGGCTGAGAAAATAAACTCCGATGGTTGGTATCGTGAAGAAAAACAAAGTGATGATTGGGGAAAATAAACTTTATCTGACCAAGTGCATTACTTGGCCCAGCTGGCTGCCTGATAATGTAAGGAAAGTTTTTTACAGATGCATGGGACCAATCAATGGAATCGTAATCAACTCTTCTGCCCTGCCTATCTAGTACATGGTAGCCTTTTTTTCTGACAAATTCCGGGTCTTTACGTGCTTTTGGCAAAATATCTGCGCGCAAAATTCCCGGTGGGATAGTCCATGTTGGATTAAAAACCAGATACTTCATTTGTGACTTAAATACTGGTGTTTGACGGAAAGTTTTTCCCACCATAACCTTAGTACGCCAGACTTCTACACCATTACGAATTAAAAAAGCCTGATAACCGGCGATGTTAACGACAATATAATCACCTTGCAAATCTTTTAGCAGCCATCTTGCGCGTTCCAGATTAACCCGGATTTGATTAATGCGTTCTTCCACGCTTGTATTCATAGCTGCGAGTGTCTGGCGCCCGACTTTGCCGTCAGCTTCAAGCCCATGCCGCTGCTGAAATTGAGTGACAGCGTTTTCTAGATCTTGGTCGAAATAGAATTGATTATCTGCAGTGCTTCCAGATAGATCACCGGTTACTTTTAATCGCGCTCTTAATCGAAGCATCCTTTGATCATCCATGCCGGGCTTGAGCACCTGCCCTTCCGGTATTACAGGCCAGCCACCTTGCGCCTTTATACTGTTATATTTCATCAAAGCTGTCTTGAAACGCTGATAGAATGGTTGTCTCTGAAGTGTGGAGTCAATAAATTCTCGTATAGAATCGGAATTGATCGCAGCTTGCATGATTATTGCCGGGTCTTTACCCTCGATATCACGGGAAAAATTCCAGTTTGGATCCAGCGTATTGGGATCTACTTTGCCAAACCGGCTTTGGAAGCCCAGTCTGAGTAAACTGTCCGATAAAAGAATGTCGAAATCGGCGAGTTGCTCAGTCGATTTACTAGCAATAGTATGCAAATTTTCCAGATCGGATAAGCTATAATCTTCTGGATCCAAGCCCTCATCAGCGCTATCGCGAATAATCTCTAACAATTCTTCAATTTTGCTGTGATCATTCCAAGCAGGTTCAAAGTTTCGTCGGGAATAGAAATCATGAATAATTCTAACGCCTATTATCTTGCTGTCGCCGATAACGAGATGATGTGTTGCGTGTAACTGCTCAATTTTTTCATATAACCGTTCACTGACGGCTGGATTGACAGCAAAAGCGGCATAACTCCACATCATAAAAACAACAAAAGTGAATACAGAGTTCATACGCAGATCAATATCTGGCATCGTTACATCGATACGTTGCATAGCCATATTTCGACACTTTAAAGAATCAACTAACCAGCTAATTATTAATATTTTCTTTGCTCAGCCTTAGCTCGGTTTTTTTGATAAAGATTCTTAAGGCGATTCATCATAATTTGATTACCCATTGATTGTTTCAGCGTGGAAGCCAAACCCGACAGCTTGTCTGTAAAGATACGGTTAACGTGATAAACAACTGTCTCTTTACCGTTAGCAACTGGAAAAAGCGCGCTGATTGATTGTCCACCGTTATAACTACCACTCACGTAGAATTGACGCTTCACGATAACAAAAACACCCGAGTTGGCCATCTTAAGATAGTGCGACAAAATGTATACTGGCTCACCATGCGCATCATAATTGTGCCAGAGGAATTCTTCACTGAGCGTACTCGGAATGTCTTTCGGATAATTGATAAGCACCCTATAAAAATCGGGCATGGTAGCTTTTACCATCGATAAAGTTTCGGTTGCCCGCCTTAAATAGACCGCAACCGAAGTATCGCTATGAGGGCGTTGATAAGGCGTTATGCCTGATAGACCCGCTTGCCGGTATGCTTGAAATCGCTTAAACAACTGTCTCTTCACCGCCTCTGTAACAGGCGCTACGGGAGATTCACCAGATGGAACTTGTATCGCATTAAAAGTAGCGATTTCTTTTTGATTTAAATTAAGTGTGTTTCCAGGCTCGGCACTTAAATACGCCATAGCACGTTTTTTTTTGTCAGGAGCTAAACTGAGCGTTTTGAAATCTTCCAGACTACCGCTTCCGCTGATTGGTGACCATTCAATAGTTCTTGAATCCGTTGTGATCAGCGGATGCTTTTTAATTTCATTACGTATTTCGTCGACAGATAGTTTTACGTGAAACGCAAAGGCAGCCGCCAACTCCCGGTTATTCGTCGTATTCGGTTTTTTTGTAACAAATTCCCCCCTCATGATATCCGCTCTATCAGTATGAGAGAATCCTAATTTGTCCAGAATTTTATCAGTATTAATCGACGCTGCCGTCGCAAGCCCACAGGATGTAAACATCAAAGTTGCCAAGAACATAAATTTCTTGATCGTAAGCCACATATTGGCTCCTATTAATTGGGTTAATCACGAATTATTTTCCAGATTACTCAAATATGCGCTTTAGTTTATCCCTGACTTCCCAATAGAGCCGTCAAGGAAAAAATGGATGCAAATTTTACAGACAGGGTAAAAACATGACATGCCTAAAAAGGCAAGGCTATCGTTCACTCTTCACTACACTTTTCATAGTTTACCGGACTCGTATCATCAATACCAGAACACCGCTTAATATCATCGTAATGTGCTTCGATATACACAAAACTGACCACTTTATTTGGTCACATGTTTCATTATCGGATTTAATGGAATTAAAAACCTTGATGAAAGACAATGAAATTGCCACTCAACAAGATATATACGAATGAAAAGAAATCAGAGTTGTGCATAACTCATGACGGCACCCAAAGTAAACAAGCATCGTAATAATAATGAGGACGGCGACAACAGGAACAACAAATAAGACGAGAAAATATATTTATTCGCGATTACCCGAATGATTATTTTTCCGTGTCGTATGGATATCTTCGATTATCTCGGCATCTTCTACCTCAGTAGAACGGTCCGTTTGAGTTGACTGTGTCTGCTGTACATGATGTCGCGCCTTTTTACGAAGCCACCAGATTCTGGTACCGATAACAACCGCAATTATCGAAAACAAAGCGACAAAAATCGTGAAGAAAAATATACCCAGAACCGCCATGAGTGCCAAGACGGGAATCATCATCGCAAGCAAGACCCAACGATTAATCGGCGCTGAGGATGCGTGCCCTTGTGCAGCACCCTCTTGTTGATCGTAACCGTAAATCCGCTTAATGATTATTCTCTGATGTTCTTCATTCATTGCATTAATTCCTCAATCTCTGTCACAGTTTTGGGTGCGGCCGCTGTCAAAAGTTCATTGCCATTCGGCGTTACCAGCACATCGTCTTCAATGCGTACACCAATATTCCAGAAATGCTGCGGCACATTCTCAGCCGGTCGAATATAACAACCCGGTTCAACAGTCAACGTCATCCCTGAGCTCAATTTCCGCCATTCACCATGCTGTTTATACTCACCCACATCATGAACATCCATACCCAACCAATGCCCCGTTCTATGCATGTAAAACCGTTTATAATCTTCCGTTTCCAGTACGGCATCAATACTGCCATGACACAGCCCGAGATCAATAAAACCCCGAGCTAACACCTGCAGTGCGGCAAGATGTGGTGCATCCCAGGCATTGCCCGGTTTAACCTGATCAATTGCAGATAGCTGCGCTGCCAGAACCAGTTGATAGATATCTTTTTGCGCTGCAGAGAAACAACCATTAACCGGAAACGTCCGGGTAATATCAGAAGCATAACCGTCCAGCTCACAACCTGCATCAATCAACAGCAAATCACCCGACTTCAATTGTGCGTTGTTATCAATATAATGCAAAATGCACGCATTTGCACCACCTGCAACAATCGATGTATAAGCGGGATACTGTGCGCCATTGCGATGAAAGGTGTATAGCAATTCAGCTTCAATTTCGTATTCATATCGATCGGGACACGTCACCTGCATGGCCTTGCAGTGTGCCTGTACCGAAATATCCGCAGCACGACGCATTGTCCGCAATTCACCATCATCCTTAATCAGGCGCATTTCATCCAGCACTGTGCGGTAATCTTGAATTCCACAGGGCACCGTTACACCACTGCGGCCTTGCAAACGTACTTGATTCAGCCAACCGGCAATACGTTGATCCCATTTTGCACTATGTCCCAGTGCTGAATATATAATCTCTTTATTAGCCAAGAACTCAGGTAATTTGTCATCGAGCTGCGTAACGGAATAGCATTCATCAAATCCAAATTCTGCTTTAGCAAGATCGGGGCCATAACGATAACCATCCCATATCTCCCGCTCAGGATCTTTATCGCGACAAAATAAAATATGTCTGTCAGACTGCTTCTCAGGTTCGGCCACAATTACTAAAACTGCTTCCGGCTCCTTAAACCCGGTCAAATAATAAAAGTAGCTGTCAAAGCGGTATGGATAATGCGCATCCCGATTCCTCAATTGCTCCGGAGCAGTCGGAATAATCGCCACACCACATCTCATCGCCGATGCAAACCGACTGCGACGTTTCACAAAATGTTCAATTGTTTTCATCGGATTATTAACCTAAGGGTGTTGTCATGAGTTCTGTGAATTCAGTTTTCTGTCCAATTGTTCAAGCCGGTCGGGTGTACCAATATCAAACCAGAGTCCTGCATAGTATTCTCCCGTCACGCACGCATCATTGATTCCGGCACGCAATAATGGCGCCAGCTTAGCCGGCTGTTTCGATGCAATTTCCCGAAACAATAATGGATGATAAACACCGATACCGCTAAATGTCAGGGAATTATCTGCCGGGAGAACAACACGATTCTGATCCAATGCAAAATCACCTGTAGCATGATGCACTGGATTATCCACCAGAACCAAATGAGCAAGCCGATTGAAACTATTTACTTGCATATCCTCTAATACCGGCAAAATCGTGACATAGTCATAGTCACAATAAATGTCTGCATTGACCACCAGAAAAGGCCGTTCAAAATGACTGTCGGTCAATAACGGCAACGCATTGGCGATACCACCGGCTGTTTCCAGCACCTCCCGCTCCGGGGAATAGGTAATCTCGACACCATAACGCGCACCACAACCCAGCATTTCCTCGATCATCGTTCCGAGATAAGCATGGTTAATCACAATCTGCCTGAAGCCCGCTTGTGCAAGACGCCGTATCTGATATTCAATCAACCGTTGTCCACCCACTTGTAACAACGGTTTTGGGAGCTGATCTGTCAATGGACGCATACGCTCTCCGCGTCCGGCAGCTAAAATCATTGCACGGTATGGAATGGCATCAGAAGGTATAACCAACTTCCCGCTCCGGTGTATTATTGTCAATCTCGTCCAATAGATTTAACAATGGTTTCAACGCATGATAGCGCTCGCATGCTTTGCGTAAATATCGCATTACAACAGGTATGTCATCCAGATATGAATACTTGCCGTCACGATATGCCAAACGCGCAAAAATACCCAGTACCTTGATATGTCGCTGAACTCCCATCCATTCGAAATCACGATAAAAATCGCCAAAATCATCCTGAACCGGCAGACTTGCGCGGCGAGCCTTCTCCCAGTAACGAATAATCCAATCAAGAATCTGTTCTTCGTCCCATTGAATATAAGCATCTTTAAACAACGAAACCAGGTCATAAGTCACCGGTCCCAGAACAGCATCCTGGAAATCCAGAATACCTGGATTCGGCGTTGCCACCATCAGGTTACGGGAATGATAATCCCGGTGCACAAAGACGCGCGGCTGCGACAGGTTATTCTGCAAAATAAGCGCAAAGACTTTATCCAACACCGCCTTTTGCAACGGATTCAAGTCAATACCGATATGTTTGGCAATGTACCACTCGGGGAAAAGATTCAATTCATAACGTAACAACGCTTCATCGTATATGGGAAAATCATTTGACAATTGCAGCTGTTGCATTTTAATCAGCGCATCTGCCGCATCTGAATAAAGCTGAGGTGCCGCTTCTGGTCGATCAGTCAGCGCTTGCAAATAGGTTAAATCCCCTAGATCAGACAATAGCAAAAAACCCTGTGCTGCATTTTGCGCATGGATTTCCGGAACATGCACCACATCAACCAGTAATTCTGCCACATTGACAAACGGTGTACAGCTTTCCCGATCAGGTGGCGCATCCATAGCAATGTATGATTTACTTTCTATTTGGACACGAAAATAGCGGCGAAAACTGGCATCAACAGACGCAGGATGCAATGTAAGCGACATGCCGGGAAATTGCTGCTGTATCCAGTTCTCGAGGTGTTGAATACGATCCATGTGCGATACGTAAAACATTTAAAGATGTCTAAAGATGACCCTGTCGCAAAATCCTGTTACGATCAGAACTCACGTAAATTTTTGCGATCAGAAGTAGCATCATAATGATTAACCGTAGATAAATCTGTGCAGACCAAATACTGTGTTCTCATTAAATACTGCTGATATGTATTCTAACATGGTGCGGTCGTTCTCTATTCGTCGGTCGTTACAATTTATATAATGGAGAAAGCAATGCTGAATAAACAAGTCATCGAAGAAATCAATTCCAAAGTCAGTGAAATACTACAACACAGCCCTGCCAAAGACATCGAAAAAAACATGCGCGTCGTTTTATCCGGCATTTTCTCCCGCCTTGACTTGGTAACACGGGAAGAATTCGATATACAACAAGAAGTACTGCAACGCACCCGGGAAAAGCTGATACAGCTTGAAGCTCAAGTCAAAACACTGGAGCAAAAGCTTGGCTTACCGGAAATGGAAGATCAGCCAGCACTGGATACTGAAGCCGAAAACACCGCTGAAACCGACTCCACTCAATCCGCTTCAACATCATAGGACAATCCATTAGAAAACATGCGCCATCACATAAAATGTTCGTCATGCCATCTGAATCTATTGTTACACATGCGCTAAATTTTTTGATACCCATTCGCAACTAACATGTCGCTTGCTGTTTTGTACAGCCGCGCCCTGTCCGGCATGCATGCGCCACTGGTAACCGTTGAAGCACATATTGCCAATGGCCTTCCAAGTTTTACCATTGTCGGTTTGCCGGAAACCGAAGTCAAGGAAAGCCGGGACCGCGTTAGGGCCGCATTGCAAACTGCCCACTTTAAAATCCCGGCACAGCGCATCACGGTCAATCTGGCGCCTGCGGATTTACCCAAGGAAAGCGGTCGCTTTGATTTACCGATTGCACTGGGTATTCTAGCTGCATCCGGACAAATCCCCGCAGACAAGCTCGATCAGTATGAATGGGCAGGAGAGCTGGCGCTGACCGGAGAACTGCGTCCGATACAGGGTGCACTTGCCATGACCTACAACGCCGCACGATCCGGGCGCCATTTCGTTCTCCCGCAACAAAATGCGGCCGAGGCTGCGTTGGTGAAACATGCAACAATCTATGCCGCCCAATCCTTATTACAGATCTGCGCTCACTTGACCGGTAAGCAGCCATTGGCTGTTTATCACCACTTATCTGAAGCCCATAACAACACACTAATTTACCCGGATATGATCGAAGTCAAAGGACAGACACAGGTTAAACGGGCACTGGAAATTGCTGCAGCCGGTAATCACAGCATATTAATGATGGGTCCCCCAGGTACCGGAAAATCCATGCTCGCGGCACGTTTTCCCAGCATACTTCCACCCATGTCGGAAGAAGACGCACTGGAATCTGCTGCGATACAATCCCTTAGCCACGGCAGCTTCAATATTGCCAATTGGAAACGCAGACCATATCGATCACCACACCATACAGCATCCGGCGTGGCACTGGTCGGCGGCGGGAGCCGCCCGCGCCCTGGTGAGATATCACTGGCAATGCATGGCGTATTGTTTCTTGACGAGCTGGCCGAGTTTGACCGGAAAGTCCTGGAAGTGCTACGCGAACCGCTTGAATCCGGCAGAATCACCATTTCGCGTGCAGCCCGTCAGGCTGAATTCCCCGCACGATTCCAGCTTATTGCCGCCATGAACCCCTGCCCCTGTGGCTATTTGGGCCACCACTCCGGCAAATGTCACTGCACACCCGACCAGATCACCCGCTACCGCAGCAAAATTTCAGGGCCGTTATTGGACCGTATCGATATACAAATCGAGGTCCCGGCAGTACCACAAGAAGAACTCATGCACCAGCAAGTAGCCGGTGAAAAAAGCAGCGCAATCCGCCTACGCGTTGAGAAAGCGCATCAATTGCAGCTTGGCCGCCAAGAAAAAACCAACAGTCAACTGAATGTCGAAGAAATCGATCAATACTGTATGATCAACTCTGACTGCGAAAACCTGCTTAAACAAGCCATAAATCGCCTAAACCTGTCCGCTCGCGCGTATCATCGCATTCTCAAGGTCGCACGGACGATTGCGGATTTGTCAGGTGTTGACGCAATCGGTACACAACATATTGCTGAAGCGGTTCAGTATAGGCGTTTGGATAAAGATTAGTTGCGTTATTTGAGTAGCGGCTTCCGCAACTTCCATTTGATGAATGAGTTATGCCTCCCTTGAACTTCAGTATAGATAAGGAAAAATAATTTAAATCAATAATGATATGTTGTAACATATCATTATTGATTTAACTAAAGGATAATAAATATGCGACCTAACACGAACAGCAAACTCCCCGTTACTGTACTTTCAGGCTTTCTTGGAGCAGGTAAAACTACCGTCCTTAGTCATATTCTGAACAACCGCCAAGGAAAAAAAGTGGCTGTGATCGTCAATGATATGAGTGAAATCAATATCGATTCAACGATTGTTCAGAACGAAGTTTCCCTAAATCGTAGTGAAGAGAAGCTCGTAGAAATGAGCAATGGTTGTATTTGCTGTACGCTACGAGAGGACCTATTGGAGGAGGTCAGCAAGCTCGCACAGGATGAACACTTTGATTACCTCGTCATTGAATCCACGGGTATTTCTGAACCTTTACCCGTGGCGGAAACCTTTACCTTCGCTGATGAAAATGGCGTTTCACTTTCCGATGTAGCCAATCTTGACACCATGGTGACCGTGGTTGATGCGGTAAATTTCCTAAAAGATTATGAAGAAGCACAGTACTTACAAGAAACAGGTGAGTCCCTGAGTGAGGAGGATGAACGCAGCGTCGCTGACTTACTTGTTGACCAGGTTGAATTCGCCGATGTTATCCTCATTAACAAGACCGACTTGGCTAAAACCGCTGATACTGATCGTTTGACCGCCATTTTAAAAACACTTAATACGCATGCCCGTATCATCCCGGTTACTCAAGGGCAAGTAGACATGGATGCGGTACTAAGCACGGGTTTATTTAATTTTGAGCGAGCCCAGCAAGCACCCGGCTGGCTCAAAGAAATGCGCGGGGAGCATATCCCCGAAACAGAAGAATACGGCATTAGTAGTTTTAGTTATGTTGCACGACGGCCTTTCCACCCCGAAAAATTTTACCAATTTCTACACAGTACCGAAGAATACGGCAAGCTAATCCGTTCCAAAGGCTACTTCTGGTTAGCTTCACGCCCTGAATTTGCTGGCCAATGGAGCCAGGCAGGCGGCATTGCTCGATACGATTTCGCGGGCATGTTTTGGAAGGCAGTTCCCAAAGAAAACTGGCCGACCGATGAAGACTATCTCGCCTCGATTGAAAAACAATGGGTTGAACCCTTTGGTGATATGCGCCAGGAGTTAGTATTTATAGGTCAAGGCTTAGACAAAACTAACATCACACGCGCTCTAGACGATTGCTTGTTAAGCGAAGGAGAAGTACTGCAAGGAAAAGATTATTGGACGACATTGCACGACCCTTTTTCTGCATGGGAACAAAGCACATGATCACTGCCAATTCTACTCAAACGCTGAATCCCGAGCCCTTTACAACCATACCCGTAAAGTTTCGACGCGCCGCACAAAGCAAGGAACCAGAAATTCTTACCGATATTTACCAAGAAGAAATCAATATCGTTATTTGGCAACGCGAGCTATCTACAATGCTCAAAGATGCTGCTAAAGACTTTATAGCATCAAATTCCACATTTCAGACTGCTATGACAGTAACACCGCAAAACGCGCTTTCAAATATTAGTAAATCACTAGGCATCGGCAGTGAATCCGAATTGAGTACAAATATTGCAGAACTCGTAGATATGTTTTGTTGTTTGTTTGAACTAAAGCATGCCGGCTTACGTTTAACTGTCCTGGACCGTGCGATGTGCCCAAAATTCCATGTTGATAGAGTACCTTGCCGCTTGGTCACTACATATCAAGGCATCGCTACGGAATGGTTGCCCCATCAGGTGGTTGATCGTGCAAAATTGGGAGTAGATAACAACAGGCAAACGGACAACCCTCCTGGTCATTTTCACGGCCAAAATAACGTCCAACGACTCAGCAGCGGAGATATTGCGTTGTTAAAAGGAGAACTTTGGGAGGGAAACGAAAACGCGGGCTTAGTGCATCGTTCACCTACAGTATCAACTGGAGAGTATCGCTTACTGCTGACACTGGACTTTATCAATTAATTTCGATGGTGAATTTGAGTACGTAAACTTCTATGAAAAATACAATACATTGCTTCTTAATGCTTTTACTGGTTTCTGTATCCATCACTGCAAAAGCGGAAAACCAAGCAGCGCATATTCATGGGTTGGCAACACTTACTCTGGCGCTAGAAAGCGGGGTATTGGAAATACAATTTGAATCTCCAGCCGCAAATTTAATTGGGTTCGAACATAAAGCGAAATTAACGAAAGAAAAGCAAGTCGTGAAACAAACAGAAACTATACTGAAATCACCAAAGCTTTTGTTTTCGTTTGTCGGTACTCACTGTAAACCAAAAGAAACAACAGTAGATATATCAGGAGTTATGGATAGCGAGCGTGATCAGCACGAACATCATAATCATTTAAAAGCCCATGATGATAGCGGCCATAGTGAAATAACAGCGCGCTATCGCTTTAACTGTATAGACATCAAAAAATTAGATTCCGTGTCCATATCACTATTTGATCAGTTTCCAAGGATCGAAAAAATCAATGCAATGTGGGTAACTGAAGCGCGGCAGGGCGCAGATTTATTGAATCCTAATAGAAAAACAATTTCTTTGAAATAAAGGAAATGAGAAACCTTCAAATATTTACAGATAAAACCGCTATAGGGCTTTCTTTGCTTTGCACAATTCACTGTTTAGCATTCCCATTGGCGATTGTATTGTTGCCAAGTTTTGCTGCTTTGCAGCTTAATGACGAACTCTTTCATGTGTGGATGCTACTAGCCGTAGTACCTACAAGTACTTATGCATTAACAATGGGTTGTAGACAACACAAGCGTTATCGCCTTCTTACCATAGGATTTTTTGGTTTGGCTTGTATGATAGTGGCTGTGATTTTAGGCGAAACTCGCTTGGGCGAAACATGGGAAAAAATTCTGACTATCGTTGGCGCCGGAATAATTGCTTATGGGCATTATCGAAATTACCGACTATGCCAGCACCAAGGAAACTGTGCATGCCCCGACGACATCGCAACGCGTACTTAAAATGAAGTATGCATATTTTGAAAAACTTGAGCACGTATGTGATAGCACTGCATTCAAGATAGCCGAGGTCATTGACCAGCTTGCATTTAACGATCAAGGCTTGATTCCTGTCATTACGCAAGATGCCATAAGCAAAGACGTACTGATGTTTGCCTGGATGAACAAGGACGCATTACAGCTTACTTTGTCGACAAAATGTATGACGTATTGGTCTCGTAGCCGGAATCAACTATGGATAAAGGGTGAAACAAGTGGACACACCCAGATACTTGTCTCTATGGCTTTTGATTGCGATGGTGACACCATACTCTGCCAGGTCGAGCAATCTGGTGCAGCCTGCCATACTGGGCGCCCCGATTGCTTTTATTTAAAAGTCGATGCTAAGCAACAGCAAGTGCTTATTTCTGGAAATGCAACCAAATGATGCATTGCATATCCCCTATGATGAACATTGATCCAGGTTTTGATTTAAACATTGTTGAAAAAATACCATCCAAATGCTCCAGCTACTCCAAATCAGTGATATCAGTTAATCTTGCACTGGTTGAGGCTATAAAAAGCTGACCAATGAATGCTGACACACATAAAATTTCTGCTGTTCCCACCAACATTATTACGGGTTTTTTAGGTGTAGGAAAAACCTCAGCTATTTTACATTTGCTCCGGGAAAAACCGGCTAACGAGCGCTGGGCAGTGCTGGTGAATGAGTTTGGTGAGATAGGGGTGGATGGCAGCTTGTTTGAAGGGCAGCACAATGAAAAACAAGGCGTGTTTGTCCGTGAGGTGCCCGGTGGCTGCATGTGCTGTGCAGCGGGTGTACCGATGAGAATCGCATTAAATCAATTACTCATGCGTGCAAAACCTGATCGTTTATTGATTGAGCCGACCGGCCTTGGACACCCCAAGGAGGTATTGCAAGTCCTCTCAGCAGAATATTACCGTAATGTACTTAATTTACAGAAAATTCTGACATTGGTCGATGCACGCAAATTGTCAGATGAGCGCTATACAGAACACCAAACCTTCAATCAGCAGATTGCGATTGCGGATATTGTTATAGGCAACAAACTGGATTTGTATCAATGCACGGACAATTCCAAACTTGAGACGTATGTGAAGCAGCGCGGATCTGCCGAAGCTCAGGTGATATTTACACAAAATGGGGAGATAGCGTCCTCATATTTACTAGGCAAAACTGCTGCTACCGCCAAAAGCCATCATCATCACGATTCAGTTGAACAAATACCCCTACTGTCTGAAGCAACGATTCCTGAGTGTGGCTATATTAAAGCCATAAATAAAGGAGAAGGTTTTCATAGTATCGGTTGGCGATTTTCGCCGCACAAAATATTCAATCGGAAATCCTTATTTAGTTGGATGAGTGGACTCATAGTCGAACGTGCAAAAGGCGTTTTCATCACGAGTGAAGGTATTTACGGTTACAACGTTACTCTGGATACAATAACTGAAATCAAACTCGACAATTGTCTCGAAAGCCGAATAGAAATTATTGGCTGTAACGAAGATTCGGTTCGTGAAGACGACCTATTGCAATGCGTTGAAAACTAGGTCGGTTGTACACTTACTCTGTATAAGGCTCAATAGCAGACACGGTGATTGAGTATGCAGCAGTTGCCATCTCATTTTCCATGAGTGTAGTAGAAAGTATTCCGTTGATCCAGAATGGTTCATACAAGGTATTCAAGTGTATTCCTGTCTCGAACTCAGCATAAATAATTTGGTTCGGCGGCGGAGGTGGCACGTGAATGCAAGCACCAAAAAATGGAACAAAAAAGAACGTAGTAATTGTTTGCTGGTCATCAAATTCGAGCGGCACGATAAAACCGGGAATACGAATATGACGACCATTAAATTCTGGGCGAATATTTTTGGAAATTAATGCTTGTTGATAACGATCTTCTGCAACATTGATTCCAGCTTTAAGCTGGCTGACTAACTGATCAGCCTCACTGCCATCTTCAATCTCAGTAACGTAACTCGGTGGATTTAACAAAGCGTCCAGATCTTCTGCAGGCATGAGATCAGTCCATTCAACGGTTTTGAACGCAGCTGGTTGCTTTCTTTCAGGTTCTAGTGTGGCTATCGCCTCTGATTCAATTTTACCAGCGTCTAGTTTGGTCGATTCTGTGTTATCGCACGCAATTAGCAAAAATGTCACCAGCAACCCGAAGATCAATCGATGTGTATTATCCATTTTTCAACGTATCATAAGGATAGGGATTTTAAGCCTCACAAAAAATGATACATTATAACATTCATGTTTAACAATCATTTCTAAGGGAACTTCTACGGACAAACTGTTAACCAAATTATGACCATTAGCTTTCACGATGTCTATTTTGCATATCCTGATACGCCCAATAAGCCAGTGCTCAATATCCCAAGTTGGACTGTCGCATCTCGGGAGCAAGTCTTTGTTCATGGCCCTTCAGGGTGCGGTAAATCTACTTTACTCAATTTGCTTAGCGGCATACTCGCGCCCACTCAAGGAGAACTCTCAGTACTGGGTAAGCGATTGGACAAAATGAATTACCGCCAATGTGACCGGTTTCGTGCTAACCACATTGGCTACGTGTTTCAACAGTTTAATCTGATTCCCTATTTAAACGCAGTGGAAAATGTTCATTTAGCCACTCATTTTTCAGAACATGGGAAAACAAGCGTCAAGCAAGAAATCGAGAAACTTTTGGCAAAATTAAATATATCGCCCGATGATTGGCACAAACAGTCCAATAAACTCAGTACTGGGCAACAGCAACGCGTAGCAATTGCTCGGGCACTTATCAATAAACCTGAGCTGCTGATTGCAGATGAACCTACCTCGTCACTTGATCAACATAACCGCGATAATTTTATGTCTGTATTGATGTCGTTAATTACTGAAAACAACATCACGCTAGTCTTCGTCAGCCACGATATGTCCTTATCTCATTATTTCAAACGAATTGATGCACTGTCAGAAATCAACTCTTTAGAGAGAGGTAGATAGCTGATGTTTTTGAAACTGGCATTAAAAAGTTTACTAAATCGCAGAGGCTCGGTAATTCTCACATTGATGGCCATGACCGTCAGTATTTTTGTTTTATTGGCGGTGGAACACATTCGGTATCAGGCTAAAGACAGTTTTGCGAACACCGTTTCTGGCGTCGATCTTATTGTGGGAGCCAGGACAGGTAGCCTTAATCTATTATTATATTCAATTTTTCATATAGGTTCTCCCACGAACAACATTGCTTGGGAGTCTTTCGAAGATATTGCTTCCAGTCCACAGGTAAGCTGGGCCATTCCTATTGCGCTTGGTGATTCACATAAGGGCTATCGCGTGATGGGAACAACTCTAGATTATTTCAAGTTCTTCAACTACGGCAGCCGTCGCACACTGAATTTTGATAAAGGCCATGCTTTCAACCATGTGTTCGATGTTGTAATAGGTTCTGATGTTGCCAGGAAACTTGGCTATTCACTGGACGAGAAATTGGTTTTGTCGCATGGTATAGCAAGTACCAGCTTCAGCCTGCACGATGACCACCCATTTACGATCGTCGGTATTTTAAAACCAACAGGGACACCCGTTGACCAAACATTACTTGTAAGCTTGGAGGGTATTGAGGCGATACATATCGATTGGCAACACGGCACAAAGGTACCTGGAAAGAAAATCACTACTGACCAGATTGAGCAACTCGACCTCAAACCGAAAAGCATTACGGCTTTTATGCTGGGTTTGAAATCTCGGATGGCAACATTCGATGTACAAAGAAACATAAATAATTACATGAAGGAACCCCTGCTAGCGATACTACCTGGCGTTGCACTGTCCGAACTTTGGCAAATGATGAAAGTGCTAGAAAATACACTCCGTTTAATATCTGTACTAATTCTTACCGCTGCGCTATTAGGGTTAAGTGCTATGTTGTTGGCATCAATTCGGGAGCGCAATCATGAAGTTCAACTTCTCAGAGCCATTGGTGCTTCACCAATATTCTTATTCATGTTGATAGAGTTGGAAGCATTACTGATCACGTTACTTAGCGCTTCACTTGGCATGTTGATGCTATATGTTTGTTTGGTTACCATCGAAGATTTTCTAGCCTCTGATTTCGGCTTATACATTAAATCCAATTTCCTGTCAGAAAACGTTTTTTACTTATTATTGATTATTATTATTTCTACCGTGGTAGCAGCTGCTATTCCTTCGCTGAACATGTACAAGAGTGCGAAAATGCTCCAGTAGACTTGAATGCCAAACAGACAATCTGAGTGCTGGATCGCACAGCATTTGGGTGAGTTTTCGGACCAATACAGGCCGGAAACAGTCAAAGTCAGGAAAAGGGTTGGGAAAATACCGACTTTCCCGACTAAAAAATCAGATAATTAGAATATTTACAGAAAAATTGAAGTAAAAATATTTACTCAAAAGGTGCAATATTGTACGCCATCAGTTAATCATGGACAGCAACTTACCCAAATACCATCTAATCAGGCATTTTTTTCTAACCATACACACTCAATATAGGAATAATAATTATTATCATTTGCAATAACAGTTCATCCCGGATATAATATTTATCACTCTCATGATGAGAGTACCTTTGTATGGTTAACGCTTACCGCACCATTCAGCACATAGCAGTATGTGTAGTCGGATGATTGGCATAAAAGTTATTTAGTTTAGGCAGGATAACCCAGCACATTCCCGTTTCAAGTCTCTTCGATGTGCTGGGTTTTCTGATTTTTCACTACCCCACTCTATCAGTACAAGCAATTTTGAATGAATTTTCTGCAAAGGCCGCACTGAGTTCTATAATTATTCCTACCGCCACATAGATCTAAACATAGAAACCGTCTGACTGAATGAATCCTTACCATTGAACAAAAAATTCTGATTAAAATCCAGCTTGTGCAGTCAGTACATCAAATTCACCTAATACGGTTATACCGGGGCCAAATTCACCACCTGCCGCAAAAATGTGGTTATCCTTAATACCGATACATCCTCCGTTTTGATAGCACCGGGCATAGAACCCCAATGCAACAAATGATGTCGCTGAGTTAGGAAAGAGCGATGGAAAATTGGATTCTGCCCAATTAAATAATTTATCAGCTAGCTCTGTATCGGTATTTGATTGTAGTACACGATCAGCTACGGCTTGTTGAAAATCCTCTAATGCAAGGCCATTATTAAACATAATCCATAATGTCTCAGAAGGTTCTGGGAAAGATTCGGTAACTAATCGTAATTCAACCATGTAAGCGCCAAGTGGTGCATCCAGAGTATCTTGAGCATTTTCAATAATCCAATCAAGGTGCGTATGCAAGGAACCATCGGAACGAACTTCACCAACAATGAGTGATGATGCACCTTCTATACCATGTCGATTGAATAAGGTAAATCCTTCAGTCGTTTGGGGAATGCATATGACCTGCCCGCAGTCCTGGTTAGGCTGCAAGTCAAGACCACCTGCCAAGCGAATTTGTATGTCTTCCGGCGCCAATGTCCATTGACGCTGCTCCGTGTCCCAATAACTTAGGTGACCGCCCGCCAGGTATCTAACACGATCTCCGGGCGTCAAGTCGCCGTCCAAACCTTCAAAACCGGGACTGTCAATGGCAGTACGGTCAGGAAAAATACTAAATTCGGAAACATAGATTGGCGTGCCGGTTAGCTGATCGACGGGCATTTGTGCGGCAGGCAGCCCGAGCGTTTCCGGCTTGACGAGACTACATCCTTTTTCAGGGTTACAAAAGCTGGCTTGTACACGTTGGTCGGCGATTTTAACTTCAATATGCTGATGCAATTCACCGGCTGATAGTGGAGTGGGTTGTAAAAAATAAATGCTGCTTGCGATGCACATCACTATATTGCGTGGGTTGGAAAGCAGTTTTATCAGTATTTTTTTGAATAAATATTTAAATAAAATCATGATATTTAGATTTAAGCTTAAGTTAATTAAATGTAACCATTCATATCACCCTGTATTTGCCCGATTTCTGTGTCAAAAGTGCTCATTTACACGTGTAAACTGCGCGCTTTTTCCTTGAACCCGAACAAATACAGAGCGATCTGAACAGTTACAAGGTAATTTTAAGATACGTTGAATAGCCATTTATCTGATTATAAAAACTAAAATGTTGCACTCATTCCCATTACAGCGCTAAAACCAGGTTCCGGCGCAAAATTTCGTAAAAATGAAGTTGAATTTCTAATTGTTGTATTCGTCATATTTGAGAGCTTAGCGAAAAAAAGGATTTTCTTATGCTCGGACATGTTCCAGTCGTATGATAAATCAAGATCTAATCGATGATAACTCGGCGTATCCGTTTCTAAATTACCCGGTTTATTTTGTGATAAGGCATGGGTATATCGCAAGCCGCCTCGCCAGTGTGTCCACTGAAATCCTATTTCACCTCCAAATCGTAATGGCGGGAGTCTTGGAACATCACCGAATGTATCATTCTGGAACCAACCACGCACGTAATCAGAAAAAGCGGTTAAATAAGGACTGAAAGGCAATCCCAAGCGTGGATGGGCGGTAATCTGGGCTTCATAGCCTGCAAAATTCGCGGTATTGGCTTGATAACCAAAAACAGGCAGGCAATTTCTTAAATCCGCACAAGTCAATTGAAAGCGCGGCGGATCGGGGGAAAGATTAAAGAAGGTACCTTGATTTTCCAAGTAAATGAAATCCTGTATCGATTTGTAATAGCCATTGGCATGTATTGAAACTTGATCGCGAGTTAAACGTAAACCGAGTTCGTAATGATTGGTTTGTTCAGCGTTTAAATCCAGGCGTCCGATTTCGAAACTACGCGTGGAAAAATGAGGCCCTGATGCAAAGAGCTCCTGCACATCGGGTGCGCGTTGAGCACGCTGCCAATTTAAATACAATGTCATTTGGGGCAAAATTTCATAATTCAAACTTGCCGCGAGCGAGTAGGTCAAATGATTTAATTTATTCGGCAAGGGCAATGCTGCTTGGACGCCTGCCAATCTGATTTCATCATCTTTAGGGGCGGTCGTTTGGTGCTCGATACGCGCACCTAATTCGAGGTCGAGGCGGTCGGTAATGAAGACAGTTTCAGTGATAAAGAATCCTAATGAATCGATATCCGCAGCAGGCGTGAATGTTTCGACTCCTGTCGCTGAAAAAGAACGATTCTGCCATTGCAAGCCGAATATGCCATCAAGCCACTCCCCGCGCTGGTGGTTCATTTCTAAACGTGACTCCCAGACGTTATTCTTAAAACGCGTAAGTGATGAGGGGCTATCGGAAGTACTACTATCAAATTCTTTATGACTGTAGTCGACGTAGCTCAGCTTCGCTCTGATCTTGGGCAGAAACTGCCAGTATGTATTCCACTGACCGTCTAAATCATAACGGCGTTGAGACATTTTTGTTCTAAAGGCCTCTTGCTCCGTTGCTCCAATACTGTTGTGGCCTGGCACACCAGGTGGAATGCCATAATTTCTTACAACTTCATGGTAACTACCGCCAAGATGACCGTGTTTACCGATCATTGATAGCCCGATTGACCCGCCTTGACTACTCGAGTGACTATTTCGAATAACTTTTGAGCTATTTGTGCTGGGCTCAACCTGAAATTGCTCGCGGATGGCACCTTCATCTAAAGCGGTTCCTGGAATATGTGTGTTATTCGAAGCGCGCCGGAAATAATCAACATGAATGGCAAACATGCCTTTCCCGGCATCGAAACCGACCATTCCAGATTTATCTGCGGAGTTATGGTTATAGCGAAAATCCATTCTACCTGCAATGCCATTTTGAGGCATCTTCACCGGTATTCGCTGATGCTGAATATCAACCATTCCCCCAATAGCATTACCGCCATAACGCAAAGTTGCTGGTCCTCTCAATACTGTAATACTATCGGCCAGCATAGATTCAAAAGCAACAGCGAGATCAGGACTTAGCGCGGATAGATCGTGTGTACCCATGCCGTTTTGCATGATTCTGACACGAGGGCCGCTCATGCCGCGTATCACGGGTTGACCGACACCTGGTCCAAACGACAGATTACTGACACCCATTTCGCGTTCCAATGTCTTACCCAGTGTTTCGCCTGTGCGAATGCGTAATTCCCGATTTTCTAGTTTTTGTACTGGCTCAGCAGGTGCAGAAGTTGAGGAAGCTGCTTCAATCGTGATTGTTTCTAGTCTGACGGGCTCTTGTGGAACGATGACAATGGGTTGTTCTGTATTTGATCGGTTATCTGCCGCTGTATTTGTGCGCGCGTTTTGATCACTTGCGAAGACAGGATTTAAAAAAAAACAATAAAACCTACCAAGAAAATATAACAATGGCCTATTTTCATGGTCTGATTAAAGTCCCGTTATGTCATAAAGCATTTCTAATGAACCTTGTTCAGTGATATCGCCCAAAATACCGCCAGCAGTGTAGACTTTTCCATCTCTGCTACCAATACAAACGGCGTTGTCATAACAGCGTGCATAATATCCGGCGATGAAACGACTTTCTAAGGCATGCGGAAATAATCCTGGAAATTGCGATTCTGCCCAGTCATATAACGTATCTATGCGATTATAGTCGTTCAACTGAATATCTGGCACCACTTTTAGGGCCTGAACAAATGCCAAATTATCAAAGCTTTCTTGTGCACTGATATGAAAGACCAGAGCAAATGGAGCAGAGGGTTTGTAGAGAATATGCTCTCCAGTTTCATCCACACCCAGAATACTGATGAATACCATATAAGCACCATCATCAGGTAAAGATTCGTCCGTTCTTTGTATTTTGAAAATGGGATGTGTTTCGAAGCTGCTACTTGTTGTCAGGCTCTGAATAAACCCTTGTTGTCCATTTCCTTCCTGGTTTGTTACAGTGTTTTCATCCGATAGACGGCTAATGACTAATTGTTCCGTGAAACCTTCCTGCAGCCATTGCGATTGCGTCTCCGACCATTTCAACAGGGTACTTTCTATTTGATAACTGACTATACCCCCTTGATCGAAACCTGATCCTGTAAATCCAGAATCCCCCATACGATAAGGTGTCAATGAGTCGGTAAAGGGGATGACGAACGCTGTGTAGTCACCTAAAGCTCTTCCTTGGAGCGCGGTATCTATCTCGATTTTGCCATCGCGCCATAAAAATGCCATATTCGGCTCACCTTCATGGGACATGATGACCGTATTAAAAAAAAGTAAAAACGAACCCGCAAAAAATAAAATTAACTTATTCAATGTATTGCTTTGGAGACTTTTTAATAAACACACTGATTAGAGCGAACAAGCCTAGAGTAGCCAATCAAAAAATTCCAATTCCCCTGTGTAAGATCAGTCAATGGTATTTAAATCAGAAATACACATCAATGCGACAAATTGTCGCAGCATGCGTTGAATCTTATTTCTCTGCTATTATTAAAGATACAAAAATGATGGAATTCAAAGATAATGGTTAGGGTCTGTCCGGCGATATTAAGTCTGAGCTCTGGCTGTGATAGTAAATTCCGTAAAAATAACAGAATTTTTCTTAATCAGGCCTGTCCGCTCCACGCCGTATTTTTACTCGCAAACACAGAATAACTGCATGTGTCTGACCGAACTTTATCGATGGAGAAGCATCTATTAAAATGCCTTCTGATTAAATCAATCAGATGTCTTTGCAGACCAGCGCACTGGATATTATGATATATATTTGAATATATTTGATAATGAATGGCAAAACGCAATTAAATACATTGAAAACAATTGGCCATACTGCTATCTATGTTTTTTTTCACTGTCTTATTTTTCAGACGCTTGCTTATGGACAAGCAAGTTTAGACGAATCAATAGACTGCACAAACGCATCTGTCGAGTACGTAAACGACCCAAACTTGACACGAGAAGAGCGTATCCGGCGTATGGAGCAAGCTTTTTACAAATCACTCAATCAATTTGAACTTTGCCAAATCAACCACAACAAATCTACAGCAACAGGCGGCGATACAGGTAGCAGCGGTGGCAACAGTGGCGCAAACGGCTCATCAGGCAACGCAAGCGCATCATCTGCACAAACGGATGCAGGTGAGTCGAACCAAGAGTCCTTCGCCAGCTCAGGTCTTTCTGGCTCGGAATCTGCACAGGAAAATTCCGGTACTGAAGACGTAGAAAGGGGTAATTCTGATATTCATGCAACTTCACGCCCGATTGATGAAACAAACACGGTCAATGGTGTTCAAAACACAGCGGCTAACGGAAAACGGCCTGATGATATTCCGCCATCTGACAATGACAACGCCCTTGCCGCACAAATACGACACGCCGCAGAAATAGAAACCGATCCGGCAAAGAAAGCACAACTCTGGAATGAGTATCGGAAATACAAAGGGCTGCCTCTAAAATAATAAGAGTACAATCATGACAGATAATAAGGCTGTAACTATCATAACAATCAGTATTCTCATGTTCTGTATCGCGCTGCTTTCGGGGTGCGCCAATAACAGTCGAAAATCCACTTCAGTCGGCCCATCTTTGTCATCCACTTATTTTAAACCTCAAAAAAAGGACGTAGTCGACACAAAGCCAAAACTGGATGTCATTATCCCCGTCTTTGATCCGGGTTTACCCAAAGACCCGGACGATTATGATGACGAAAATATCTGGCCTGAACTACGCAGAGCCGAAGCGAATCGTTTTGCCTACAAATTAAAAGAAAAACTTGAAGCAACAGGCCGGTTTGGCTCAGTGCGCGTGACACCCGATAGAACGGCGACCGGCGATTTGTATGTTCTTGGCCGAATTAAGGAATCAAACGGCGAAGAAGTAGAAATCGATATTACGGTTTTCGACATCAGTGGCGAGGAGTGGCTGGATGAATCATTTGATCACGAGGTTTCCAGCGCTTTTCACAAGAATCTCAGAAACAAAGGTTTAGACCCATACAATCCGGTCTTTGAAGAAGCCGCAGCAGAAATTGCAGACGCACTTGATGAGTATGATTCGAAAACGCTGGAGGACCTGCATTATCTGGCTGATCTACGTTTTGGCGCAAGCTTCTCCGAAGCGACCTTTATGCAATATATCGAGACGGATGGCGACGAATATAAATTGACCAGCAAGCCCAGTGACAATGACCCCATGTTACAGCGTATCAAGGCCATTCGAGTTCGGGATCGATTGTTCATCGACGGGTTACAGAATAATTATGCGGCATTTTCCGCACAAATGAATGAAAGCTATTTAATGTGGCAAGAACAAAGCCTGATTGAGGTCCAAGCCAAACGCGCGGCGAGCCGAAAATCCATTGGCCAGGCATTAGGCGGTGCGGCACTGATCGGTTTGGGTATCCTTTCAGCTATTGCGGGAGGAAATTCCAGTTCAAGCGGCGTTCGTGCAGCCAGCTCGGCGGGTTTGATTCTTGGTGGTATAGCTGGCGTTTCTCTGATTTCCCAGAGCTTTAGAACAAGTGAAGAAGCAAAAATTCATCGTGATTCACTCAATGAATTAGGTCGATCTGTAGACATGGAGCTGGCACCCCAAGTTATTGCTTTCGATAAGAAAAGCGTTGAATTGAGTGGCGATGCCAAGGAACAATTCATGCAATGGCGTACCTTCCTGCAGAGAATATACGCCGAAGAAATGACCCCCGATGTTCAATTCTGATCGATAAACACTACGTGCTCGAAGAAAAACTGGCAGCGGCACGCAAACACAACACCCAGCTCAGAAAGCGCTTGACCGTCGGCTTTCTGGTCATAACGGGGTTATGCAGCCTGATACTGTTTGGCCTGTCTTCATTTGACTTCTCTGCTGTAACGAAACCGCAACCGGCATCATCTGAGACCATTTCAGTAAAAGCGGGTCCCGAGGAGATCGATAGCGAACAAGCACGCGAAACATTTAAACAAATGCTTCAGCACTATAAAAATGAATTAGAGTCGGCACTCGAAACAGCAAACGTCGAGCAATGGAATCAAGCCGCAGCAACTGAAATAGATACGTTAGAACAAAATGCGATGTTGCACTTTAGCAATGGCGACTACGCGGAAGCATTGCAACAGATACGGTCACTGCATACCAAAGCGACTGCCACTCTGGCGGATGCTCAAAAAATTTTTGAAGAAAATATGCAGGCAGCGACATCTTTTTTTGAACAGGATCGCCACAACGAAGCAAAGCGGCATATTGACAAAGCGCTGCTGGTAAATGCCCAATCACCGGAGGCTCAAACACTGCAACGGGATATTGAAACGCTAAAACAAATACTCCCCCTTCTCAACGGTGCAAATGTGGCTCGCACGGAAAACAATTTGCAAAAGGAACATCATGCCCTGCGACAAATATTACAAATTGCACCAAAGCGCCAGCAAACAGCGGAACGATTTAAATTGCTGGATCAGCGTATTCGGGATCAGCAGTTTGAAACACATATTGCCGCTGGCTTCAATGCCATTAAAAAACAGCAAACTCAAAAAGCTAGACAACATTATCAAAAAGCCAGAAAAGCAAACTCTAACCGCAGAGAACTGTCGGTTTTATTCAGCCAAATAACCGAACAGGAAAAAACACACCGCATTCAAAACGCGATGTCTCGCGCAAAGCAGGCAGTTGAGCAGGATAACTGGCAACAGGCCAAAACGCATTTCACCCAAGTGTTGAAAGATATCCCTGACAATAAAACAGCAACCGAAGGATTAAAACGCGCAAACGAGATTCTTGCACTGCAAGCGAAACTCAACCAATATACTCAAGACCCTTACCGATTATCGGACGGCAATGTGCTAAATGCCGCAGAAGCAACATTGGCACAGGCACAACATGTATCGAATGACAGTGTCGGTATAAAAAAACAAATACAACAGCTACGCTCACACATTACAACATTCAATCAGCCCATTCCCGTCACGATTACTTCTGATAACAAGACCTATATCTTAATCCGAAGTGTTGGTAAAGTAGGCACGCTTTCGCAAAAGACAATCAAGCTGAAGCCGGGACGGTATACCTTTGAAGGCATACGTGATGGTTATAAATCGAAATTGCTGCCGGTGCAGATTCCACATAATCAGAATAGCTTCAGTATCCGCCTAATCTGTGATGAACCAATTTAGTAAACAACTTGATCAAGCAAAAAAGCGGCAAAAAAGATTTTACTTGCTCTCCGGTTTAGCGATACTGGGCATTATTTTTCTTGTTTCAGGTTTGTTTGTAGTGTCACGCGGCACCCGTGTAGAAATTACTCCGCCTGACGCAGAAGCACACGCAGTCATCCACGTAATCGACGGACCGGGCTTTAGTATCGGTGACAGCGTGTATTCATTTTCAGGTAATCCGGTTATTCGCGCCGCCGCACCCGGTTTCAGAACTGCGACTAAAACAATCGATTCCAAATATTTAGGCAAGGTATTTCCTCTGGAATTATCCGAACTGCCAGGCCGGCTTATCATTGAACTGTCAGGTCGCAGCGCCTACTTTCCCGAAACAACCTGGCAAGTTAATGAGCACACTGCCGATCCCACCGACACGCTTGATCTTGAGCTTGAAGCAGGTGTCTACACCGTGACTATTCTTAACCCTTTTTTTCAGTCAGAACAATTAAATGTAGAAATTAAACGACGGAAAAAAACAGCACTAACCGTTAATCTAAGACCTATTGAAGGCGTATTGAGCATTGCTTCAAAACCATCAGGTGCTACGGTATTGATTGATGACAAAGCGGTTGGACAAACCCCCGTTCAACTGAACAAACCAGGTGGGCGCTATACGTTACGCGTAAGTGCTGATGGTTATGCAGACACTGTCGAGCAGTTGGCAGTCACCCGGGACAAACCACAGGTGGATCGAAACTATCAGCTGGGATTTAAGACAGAAAAAATCACACTGGATCTTGAACCCAAAGGCGGGACGCTTCTGGTCAATGGCGTTCAAATGAATCCACCGCTTTCTCTCAACACTGTAACAACACATCATTTGACTTATATGAAAGCGGGTTATTACCCAGAAACAATAACCATCCGACCAACAGCCGACCAGGAAAATAAAGTCACTTTTCAACTGAAGGCGGAAATAGGTCAAGTCGACATTGCTTCTTCACCCGCCGCTACAGTTTGGATTGACGATAAAAACTATGGTGTCACACCCATAAAAGCCAGCTTACCCGCGGTACCACATCAAGTTACGTTTAAAAAAACAGGATACCGCACGGTTACTCAGCGAATTCACCCAAAGGGTGAATTCACGCAAGAAATATCGATCACACTCATAACCGAGCAGCAAGCCAGATTACAGGAAGCCCCACACGAATATACGAATTCGGCAGGCATCAAGCTCAAACTATTTCTGGTGAAAGATCAATTGAACATGGGTGCGCCAAGCTCCGAGAAAGGGCAACGCGCCAACGAGTTTCAGCGTACTGTTCGTTTAACCAAACCTTTTTATGCCAGTATATTTGAAATAACCAATCAACAGTTTGCGCAATTCGATTCACAAAAAAGTGCAGCCCCCCCCAACCACCCTGTCACTCAAGTAAGCTGGCAAAAAGCGGCCGCGTATTGCAACTGGCTCAGTCAACAAGAAAATCGACGCCCCTTCTATGTCATCACCAATAACACGGTAACCGGCTTTAACAGCAGTGCAGACGGCTACCGTTTGCTGACCGAAGCTGAATGGGAATGGCTGGCACGTAAATCCGGCAAGCTGGCACAAACCATTTTTTCCTGGGGAGACGACACTACTATTCCGGCAAACACGGCCAACATCGCCGATGAGAACGCCCAGGGCACAGTACGCTTTTATGTGCCGTATTATCGGGATGGTTATACAAGTGTCGCACCGGTCGGCCGCTTCAATCAGGAATTATCCGGTTTGTACGACCTAGCAGGGAATGTCAGTGAATGGGTGCACGATGTCTATTCAATCATCCCACCATCGGCAAACAGCCCTGTATTGAATAATCCTCTCGGCACGCAGCAAGGACAAACGCACGTCATCAAAGGCGCCAATTTTAGATCAGGTACAATGACCACATTGCGTCCGGCATATCGCGAGGGGTTAACCGAAGGACGCGACGATGTTGGATTCCGTATCGGCCGTTATCTTTTAGAGGACGTTCTCAATGAGTAAAATAAAGCAGATGCTAAAAAAAAGAATCGCCTTATGGCTTGTTTTTCTGATGATATTACTGATTGCGGCAGCTGCTGTATATGCGGTCGCACCCGCAATCAGTTTAAATTCTGCAACCTCTTTTCCTGTGGATATTTGATATGTCAGATATGGTAAAAAGCTTTGTTGTACTGATCATCTCAGTTATTGTCGTACATCTGGCCTACATCGGTTATATACGACCCGAGGCGGATTTATTATTGGAAACCGCCAGGCAAGCCGGCCAATCCTCTCCGCGGCACCTGGTCATTGTGCTCAAGGATTACGAGCAGGAAATTTGTTTTATTCTCATGCTCTGGGGCATTTTCCTCATTCTCAGCAAATGCCACACCATTTTGCACAGCAAGTACCTTTATACTGTTGATATCATAAAAGAAACCGCTGACGAACACATTGTACCCGAGCAAATCATTGCCCGGCTCGATACAGAACTTTCCACGGATCATAGCTCAGCACCACTCGTTCAAACATTACGCACCGCACTGTGGCGTTATGCGGGTACACAGAATATTCAGAATCTGTCAGACGCGGTCGAAAGCAGTGTAGAAGCGCTTGCTATTCGCCAGGACGCAGAGAACGCTATGATTCGTTATCTCATCTGGGCCATTCCGTCAATCGGCTTTATTGGCACGGTACGGGGAATCGGCGAAGCGCTGTCTTATGCCGACGAAGCGCTGGCGGGTGATATCGCCGGCATGACCAACAGTCTTGGTGTAGCATTTAATTCTACATTGGTGGCTTTATTGATCAGTATCTTTCTCATGTTTCTTTTTCATCAATTGCAACGTTTGCAGGATGGTCAGATTGTCGATATTCAGGCCTATTGTGATCGATATCTATTGGCGCGCATCAAGTAGCGTGTAAATACCTGTGAGAAAGCACCGCCGATCGGAAGCTTTTAATCTGGCATTTCTGGACATCATGTCTTGCGGGCTAGGTGCGGTTGTGCTGGTTTTTATGCTGGTCAAACATCATGTCAACGACCCGACCCATGAAGCGGATTTGCTGACAAAAGAGGTACAGCGGCTTAAAGCACAGTACGCATCGCTCCAAAACACGCTGGAACAACTGAAAGATATTTCGCAATCGGAAGCGGAGAAAATTGCACAGCTCAAATCCACACTGGCCCAACTCAGGCAATCGCTATCACAAAAAGAACAAAGTCTTGTGCAAAAGAAAGATCAACTTGCCGCACTTAAACATGATATTTCCTCCCGTCCCACCGCCCATAAAGAAGATCTCATCGAAGACGATCGTGGCGGTGAAGAAAATTATTTAATGGGCCTTAGGATAGAAGGACAACGTATCGTTGTGCTGATCGACAGCAGCGCATCAATGACCGATGAATCACTATTGAATATTATTAAAAGAAAAAATGGCACCGCTCAATCGAAAAAGCAAGGACCGAAATGGCTCAGAGCAAAAAGAACAGCGCGCTGGATTCTCGCGCGTATCCCTAAAACCAGCCAGCTTAGTGTACTCACCTTTAACCATGCGGTGAAACCGCTTGGCAAGCCAGGCTGGACAACCGCGAATGACAAGGCAACGCTACAATCACGCCATCAAGCTCTCGACACGGTTATTCCAACCGGCGCGACCAATCTACAAAAAGCACTGCAAGCGGTATCCCGGCTCAAACCGACGCATCTTTATCTCATTACCGATGGATTACCAACGCAGGGTGAATCACGTTACGCAAGCCTCAACCCTTTCTCCGGCTGCAGCTCTCTACTTGGAAGATCAAACACAATCTCAGGAGAATGTCGCGTCAAACTATTTCGGCAAACCATTAAGGATGTCGATTTGCGCGGCATCACCGCTAATGTCATTCTGCTTCCGATTGAAGGTGACCCCGACGCACCCAATGAATACTGGAGCTGGACGGCCAGCACAGGCGGCCTGATTATCAGCCCGGCGGCAAACTGGCCATGAAAATCAAAAAGAAAGAATTTAATATCTTTAGCCTTTCTTTCCTGGATATCATTTCCTGTGGTTTTGGTGCAGTTGTACTGTTGGTATTGATTTCCAACCCTAAACAGAATACGGATCAATCCCAGGTTAATCAGGTTGAAAATTTACTGAGCCAGGTCATTACACTGAACACTCAGATCGGGGATTTGGAACAGGAAATCGACCAACAAAAGAAACAAAATGACCAGCAACTCGCAGAAAGTAGCGATTTAGAAAACGCATCACAAACCCTATCGCAAGGCTTGGGGCAAAAAGAACGCGAAGAAAAAACATTGGTAAGCGATCTTGATGGCCTCGCACTGGTTCAATCCACGTTGCAAACCACAACGATTAAACCGGCAACTAACACCACCCGTGATGAAGAAGTCGGTGGTATTCCAGTGGACAGCGATTATGTCATTTTTGTAATCGACACATCCGGCAGTATGCTCGCCATTTGGGACCGCGTTTCCAGGGAAATACTTAATGTATTGAAAATCCATCCTCAGGTGAAAGGTTTCCAGATACTTAATGATCAGGGAAAATCACTTATTTCCGGTTATAACGGCCGATGGATTCCCGATGCGCCCTTTCGCCGTAAGAGTGTTATGAAAGCATTCAGTAACTGGCGCAGTGCATCAAACAGCAGCCCGGTGGAAGGTATTAAGACTGCTCTGAGGCAATACAAAAAACCCGGTCAGTCAATTGCGATCTACGTATTCGGCGACGACTACACCGGTACATCCTACGATCATGCTATTGCTGACATCACCAGAATGAACGCACGGCAGAAAAACGGCCAGCGCCTTGCCAAAATTCATGCTGTCGGGTTCATTTCGCCTTCTACAACCGGACGATTCGCGATACTGATGCGGGAACTCACTAAAAAAAACGGCGGTACTTTTTTAGCATTGCCGATTAACTCAAATTAAAAGTCAGAAGAGGCGTTATAAACCCATTATTTAAGAGTAAAACGATATCAACCGATACGTATCATTTCCATCATCACCATCCGGTTAAACCCGCTTCCATTAACAGCACAAGATATTACACTCTTAAAATTCCCAGCGTACTCCCGTGTAAATACCCCTTGGAATTCTGGCCGACACCGTGTTAATAAAATCAGATTGAGATTCCCGATGATTTTCTTTGAATAAATTTTGCCCGACAAGAAAAAATTCCAGATTCCTGACAGGCTTCCAAGACATTTTGACATCCATGGTAATGTAATCCGAAATGTTATAGAAAGACAATTTGTCAACGTAACGTAACCACAGGTTAAATTGCAGCCTCTCTGTTAAATCATAGTTTGATCTGAGTGACAACTGGTGATGGGGATTTGCACTGTTGGCACCCCCTGTTGACGCATCCACATCCCGGAAAAGAGGATTAGATTTTGTGTGGATATTGATATAACTGTAACTGCCTTGTACCCGCCATCGTTTATGTGGATGCCAATCGATGGATACTTCGGCACCATATGAAATAGCCGATGCGCCATTGTTAAATGAAATCGGCAGTACCAGGAGATTTTGCTGAAACACTGAAAATATGAGATCACGCTGCTTCTGAGAAATGGAGCCAGGCATCCCGATTGCAAAATCTCGCAGATTGCTATAATCGTTAAAGAAACCGGCGATATCAATGAGTAAGTTTTGATTAAATTGATGGCGGTATCCAATTTCATAAGCCAGCAGCTTTTCAGAAGAAAAACTGCTTGAACCTAATACAGCCTGCAGTATGGGTAATTGCGATCCTGTGAAAGCCGGTTGCGGTGGCAAAATTCCCTGATTGATAATCACATCGTGCTCACCTCGCGCAGGTGTGCGTACCGCACGCGAAACTGATGCCCATACAGAGCTTCGAGGATTTAGCGTCCACATGATACGCGCATTCGGTTGAATCTCGAAACCACTCAAATTGTTATACCCTATTCGTGTACCCACTGATAACTTCAGCCTTTCGGGCAGCAAGTCGAATTCATCACGCAAAAAACCGCTAATGAAATAATCTGTTTCCTTTCTAGTCGTAAACGATGTAACTGGCGTGTTCTCAGCATTCGAATGGTATAAGCGAAAATTGAGCCCCCAGGTAAATTCGTGAGTTTTCCAAAGTGGAAATCGATGCTGAAATTCTGTATCAAAACTTTCAACAGAATTTGCCAATGGACCCAGCTGATGATTGACACGATCATAATAAGTTTGGAACATGAAAGATGACTGCTCAGAAAGCTTACGATCCCAGCGAAATCGAATATTCCCCCCAAATTCATTGCGGTGAATGGTATCCATGGCGGATTGCACTTGCGGTGATGGCGGCAATTGCACGGTATCGGCAATATTGTTGAAGAACACATCGCCCTGGGCTACAAACGTATCCAAGTCTCCACTATAATCAACACGAAACCCTGCTCTAGCCGAATCCCATGAGTCGTTGGCACTGTTTCCCGACAGAGTTGTGGTATGGTCACGCATAAATCCTTTTGCGTAGATCCGGAATGGCGTCTTTTGATTAATTTTTCCACCGTACCGTGCGCCAACAAACCCCTGTTCAAAACTGCCACCTCCAGCCGTTAACAATGTTCCCTGTGTTTTTTCAGCACTTTTGGTAATGATGTTAATCACACCGTTGACGGCATTGACTCCCCAAAGCGTTGCGGCCGGACCGCGAATCACTTCTATCCGCTCGATATCCTCCATCAACGTATCTTGTTGACTCCAGACCACACCGGAGGAAAATGGTGTATACACACTGCGGCCATCCATCAGAACCAGAAGTTTATTGGCAAAGCGGCCATTAAATCCACGAATGCTGATCGACCATTTGTCGGTACCAATTCTTGCAACTTGCACACCGGGCGCCATTCGCAAAGCATCCGGGATATTTGTAGCACCGGAGCGGCGAATATCTTCATTGGTTATAACAAATATTGCTGACGTTACCGTATTTAATTTTTGCTCTTTTTTTGAAGCGCTGATCACTTCAACATTCATCAATTCTTCAAGACTCATTCCAAGCACAGCGCTGTTAATATCCCCTTCACTTGCCTTTGCTTGATGATGGGCAAGAAAAAGAAAAGAAAAAATCAATATTGGAATATAAGTGTTAATAAGCATTGATGAGCTTGAGGTGCTGACTCCACTATTTCGTACAAACTTCAAAGATCAGAAGATTTCTCATTTAACGACACACGAAATCGGAAGACTCAAGAATCTATCCGTCAAAAAATCATCCTTGACAATTCAAATGGAAACGCACTGAAACTTCTGGCACTAACAGGCAAGAGTATACAAATAAGTACACAACTTTAAATCGAGCAAATACAGCAATAACACTTATCTAATTACAGATTTGAACGGGTGACACTTGTGACAACATAACCTTGGCCTTTAGCAATCGATTTATTCAAATATGCGGACTCAAGCCGTTTTTACTGGAAACGAGTCAATTCTCGGAGATGAAGAATATGAAGCATCGCACAAAGCACTTAATTCTGATCATTTTTTCATTCGTAGTGATTGGTAAAACCAATATTGGTTTGAGTGATACAACTACCGATACCGAAACTTTACTCAACTGGGTTGAAAATACGTACCCCGATTTTTTTCCAAGCCGACAAGCTACTCAAGAAATTGAACCATGGTTGTTCAGACACTACCCGGAGTCCGGTGTTTACGCAGGCGTTAACCGGAACGACAATGGAGTTTATGTGCTCGGTGGGATATGGGGCAATAATCCAACTTTGATTGCTCAACTTCCGGATTTAATTAGCCAAATCGAAAACTTAGGCGGCAACGGCAATATCGCCGCTTGTGATACCACAAGTGTCACCGAGGGAATCACTTATAGTCAAAGCGGCAATATCGTTTCTGTAACATCAAAAGGTCAGTGCCAACCCGCGCCTGACTTAAATAATTCTAATCTCTGCCAGATTCCACAACAGGCAACTACAAGTGGCATCTCTATTCTAAGTAGCAATACAGTAACTTCATCAAGGTTGGAAGGTATAATCGTAGATAATCCAGGCTTTCCCAATCCGTTTCAATCTATTGCCGACTCAACAGCCAACGTCAGACACTGCACAATAAATGCAACGGCCGAGTCTGTCAGCGTAGTTGTTAATACAGATTTATGTTTCGATATTACTTCGGAATTTACTGCGTTGTTTTCAGATTTTTCTATCGATGGCGTCACAATAACACCACCAATTCAGTATTTCTTTACCGGCACTTATACGAGTCAAGTTGTAGATGACTGCTTCGCCACAGATGCTACTACTGTAAGAGATGCGGTCACAGGCGACACCTGGATTAATCAGAGCGGTAGCTTCGTGAAGCTTAATAACTAGAGGAGATTATTGGGAAGCATGAATACTTCGCTAGCACTAACGCATTAATAGATATTGCTTTCCACCAAAGACTTTAGCAAGAAAATCGGAAATAAGAACGGCGGTTAAACAGCAGAGGCCCAATGTAATAAACATTATCTATTATATTGAAAAATCTGCACTTTATTGTCAATCAATGAGTTCTATTAAACATGAACAAACCGACATCAGAAGTCAAAACACTGCGCAAGAAACTTCAGCAAATCAGCCTGGCAGCGCTTGGAACCGCAATGCTGTTGGTTGCATCACTGGTGATTATCAGTAGCTTTTTTATTAATTATTACTCGTTAATTGAATCAAGCAATTCAAAAGCAAAATTACTGGCTGAAAATGCAATTGCTGCACTAGCGTTCAAAGACACACATTCCGCACAAACATTATTGAAATCACTAAGCAATACTACAGAAGTTCGAAGTGCCGCCATTTATGATGAAGAGAAAAAACAATTCGCAAAATATTTAGCAAAAAAATTTGAACCTCCGATAACGTTATCCTCTTTAGCTGAAACGCTTGATAAAACCCCTGCTTTTATTGCAATCACACAACCGATTATTTTCAATAATGCTCAAATTGGCGCACTTTATTTAGAAATCAGTTTGTATCCGCTTTACTGGCAAATACTGTGGTATATCTTCATCACCATTGCCGCCGCTGTTTTTTCTATGGTTACAGCTTATTTATTACTGCAGCGATTAAACAAATCAATTCTTGACCCTCTCAAACAACTTTCTGGCGCAATTCTCCGCGTTACCACAGAAGCTGATTACACCGTTCGTATCAGTCCGAGTGGGATAGCTGAACTGAATACACTATCCGGTGGATTTAATAACATGTTGGCGATGATTCAGGAGCGTGACATGAAGCTTGCCGATCATCTCGATCATCTCGAGGATGAAGTCGCTTCCCGGACGGAAGAACTCGTTATTGCCAAAGAAGCGGCAGAGTCATCCAGTAGAGCCAAGAGTGAATTTTTAGCAACTATGAGTCATGAAATCCGCACACCAATGAATGGTATTTTGGGAATGAACGAACTGCTTCTGGATAGTTCATTAAATACGGATCAACGCCGTTATGCAGAAACAGCCCAACATTCCTGCAGACATCTTCTCGGAATTATTAACGACATCCTGGATTTCTCGAAGATTGAAGCCGGTCACCTTGAATTAGAAACAGTTGACTTCGATCTGGTGAAATTAGTTGAGGATACACTTGTCATGTTTGCTCAGGCAGCCGATGAGAAGGGCCTGGAACTTGCCTCACAGTTTATACCTCCCAACCTGCCTTTTCCATTAAAAGGCGACTCTTTTCGTTTAAGACAGGTAATTGCAAATTTATTGAATAATGCGATTAAGTTCACCAATCGGGGAGAGATCATCGTTTGCACTACGCTAACAGAAGAGAATGAAAGCCTTGCCAGAATTCGTATTAGTGTAAAAGATACGGGTATCGGTATAGAGCCCGATCATCAAGACAAAATCTTCAAGCACTTTTCTCAGGCAGACGGTTCTACTACCCGCCAATATGGTGGAACCGGTCTCGGCCTTTCCATCTGTAAAAGTCTAGTTGAATTGATGAATGGCACTATTCAGGTAGAAAGTTCACCAGGCAAGGGGTCTGAATTTTACATCGACATACCGATGGAGAGATCAGAAATGGCATGTACCGATTACCCCACCGCAAACTTAGACAATGTCAAAGTTCTCGTTGTAGACGATAACAAGACAAATCTTGAGATTCTGAGGATGCAGCTCCTTAGTCAGCAAATGCAGGTGATTTGTGCTGAGAATGCAGAACAGGCTCTAAAATTACTGAGTAAAGCAACAACAGATAACGATCCTTTCCAATTAGCCATTCTAGACATGTGCATGCCGAAAGTGAATGGATTGCAACTGACCGAGAAAATCCGCTCGGATGCCAGTCTCTCCAGTACACGCATTATGATGCTTACTTCGGCGCATCATGAAGTTTGTCAGGCCAGACGTGAAGAATTAGGAATTTTTCGATGTGTAAGCAAGCCTGTCCGCCAATTGGAATTATTTGAAATTATCAAAGAAGTACTCGGCAGCAGTGCTTATTCCCATACATCTCTTAACGAAAAACCATCAGAACAAGATTCGGACACGATCAGTCCGCCAGATTTAATAGGCCATGTATTGCTTGCTGAAGATAACCTGGTAAATCAGGAAGTAGCAAAAGCCATGTTGACCAAACTTGGCGTTAAAACGGATATAGCAAATAATGGCCAGGAAGCAACAGATATGATTCAACAAAACAGCTACGATATTATTCTAATGGATTGTCAAATGCCCGTCATGGATGGCTTTAAGGCAACCGCAGCCATCCGCAAAAAATATGACAGTACAACGCTTCCCATAATCGCGTTAACGGCAAATGCCTCGTCCGAAGATCGGCAGAACTGTTTAAATGCCGGAATGAATGATTTTCTCTCTAAGCCATATGCACTTGATCAGTTACGTCAGATCATCCATCGTTGGCTGCCGAATCAGGAACATGCGGCTACCGACAATCCAGAGCCAGAAAGCTCTGAAATAAAACCGGAAGACAATAGCGCTTCGGTACTTAATGCCGAGCTGATCGATCAAATCCGCAACCTCGACACATCTGGGAGTGATGCGCTACTGCACAAACTCTTTCATACATTCCTTGAATCCACAGGCGACTATATGCAACAAATAAGAAACGCCATTCTCAATGAGGATACTGACGATGTTCGCAGACTGGCGCATACCTTAAAATCCAGCTCGGCCAATATCGGCGCGGAATATTTATCAGAAATTTTCAAGCAGCTTGAAATGTTTGCAAAAGCCGGCGAATTAGGACGCATCAAGGAACAGGCTGAAGGCCTACAACAACATTACCAAGTGGTTGTATCCGAAGTTGAAAAATATCTGAATACTCTGAAATATGATTGAAAAAAAATCTAAATTTTTGCTGGTCGACGATGACATGACGGCCAGGCTCTTAATGCAGGCCGCATTAGAGAAAGCAAATTTCGATGTAATCACTGCGGAAAATGGTGAAGAGGCTATCCAGAAGTTTGAAGCCAATTCGTCCGAGATAGATATGGTGATGCTCGATGTAGAAATGCCCATTATGAATGGCTATGAAGTCTGTGATTATTTACGCAAGAAAGTGGGACAAAAACTCCCGATTATTATGGTAACCGGGATGGATGATGTGCAATCCATCAATCGTGCATTTGAATTAGGTGCAACTGATTTCTTCACCAAACCGATCAACTGGAGTCTTATTCATTATCGGATTTTGTATCTGGAACGCGCCTATATGAATTTGCTGGACCTCGATTTTGCTAACGCAAAAAACAACGCGATTCTAAGTGCTATCCCAGACACGATGATGATATTGAATGATAGAGGCGAAATCATCAATATACTGAGTCAAACACATGTCGGTGATTTAGGTGTATCGGAGGAAAATTCCAGTAATCAATTTATTTCCGAAAATATCACCCGGGTTTTTATTGATGCTGCAAACCGGGCCCGCATAAATGGAAATATCGTGAATTTTGAGTATCAATTCAAATGCCACGAAACCAAATATTTTGAAGGCCGGATTATTACGATTAATGAACGCGAACTTTTATGTCTTGTCAGGGATATCACAGATCGCAGAGACGCAGAAAATAAAATATACCGCTTGGCTTATTTTGACAGTCTAACCGGTCTTCCCAATCGACAATCCTTTATCGAAAGACTGGAAAGTGAAATTAAACTTGCGAAGCGTACAAAAGATAAACTGGCAATACTCTTTCTGGATTTAGACGGGTTTAAACATATCAATGACACAATAGGCCATAACACTGGTGATGCCGTTCTGAGGTTAACCGCCGATCGCTTGCAAAAAAGTCTACGCGCTTCTGACTTGATCATGCACAGCGGCAAAAACGATCAGCAATCGGAGCTTGCCCGCCTCGGTGGCGATGAGTTTACGATTATTCTTCCTAATCTACACAGCATTGAAGATTCATTAAATCTGGCCCATCGAATTCGCCATGTTATGTCCCGCTCCTTTCAAATAGAAGATCGTGAAGTTGTCGTAACCACCAGCATTGGCATTGCCATTTATCCGGATGATGGAGAAGACTCGGAAACACTACTCAAACACGCCGATGTGGCCATGTATCATGCAAAAAATGAGGGGCGCAACAATTGTCAATTTTACAGTAGCGCCTTAACACGCAAGGCTGAAGAACGATTTAATCTCGAAATCAATCTGCGTAACGCGATACAGAATAATGAATTTCAGCTGGTCTACCAGCCACAATTTGACTTAGCGAGTAATAGTTTTCAATCGGTTGAAGCACTTATCCGTTGGCAACACCCTAAACAGGGGATTATTTCGCCAGTTGATTTTATCCCAGTAGCTGAAGAGAACGGCCTTATTATTCCCATAGGCGAATGGGTATTAAGAACAGCATGCATGCAGGCGGTCGAATGGCAAAAAAATGGCATAGCTTTGGAAATGGCTGTGAATCTTTCTCCGTTGCAATTTAATAACCCTAATCTAATTGCAAATGTGCTAAACATCCTCGCGGAAACAGGCTTCTCATCGGACAGGCTTGTTCTGGAGATCACGGAAAACGCTTTGATGGAATGTGATCACAATATGAGCTATGATCAAATCTGGTGTATGACAGAGTAGAAGAAAGCGGTGTAACCTGTTGGTAAAGATCTCGGCAGATCAACCAATAAAAAAGGAAAACACCGCATGACAGATAGTAATGTTTTTAATCT
>JAUIIB010000029.1 GCA_030431985.1 Gammaproteobacteria bacterium | reverse complement strand
CCTACTAGAGCGCCGAGACCACTTGTCATAGAAGCGTGGAAGCGGGGGTTTTGCCGCAGGATGGCGGATAAAAGCGTAGAGCCGGACCGAGGTAGTCCAGAAATAAAATGAAATCTGGCCAAATGCAAACTCCTTATGATAAAACCGTTGAAATTTATCTTGGTTTTTTAACAGGTGTGACAGGTGTCTTAAGGGCTGCTTTCTACATTTTAGCCTGCCTTTGATTACTTGATATATTCGTCGCAAATACTGATTTTGAGTTCTTCGGTAAATTAGATGAATTCGGACTTTGCCGCATGGCAGGTAGGATATTAAGAGTAATTACACATATTTTCAAAATAGTTTGGATAGGGATTTAGATAGATCTATTTACATTTACCCTGCGTTGCAAATCCTTAATAAAATAATTGCTATTAGAGGCAATTTAGTTTAACTATACTGAAATTGTTTTGGTTCTGATAATTGATAAAATATCGATTTTCATTGAAAGATCGGATTAAATTTGATTAAATTTTCAAGACATTCGACTTTAACTTTATTATACCAATGATTCTTTAAGTTTGTTTAAGTTGTTGCTGCCAAAATAATACCGGTGTTCGGCATCATTTTTTGGAATCACGAACATGCTGCATGCATTTCGGGTTATACTGACCAGCCGATTTATTGTTTATAAATAATTTAATAAAGTAAAGGAAATTTAAATATGAATAAATGGCTGTTTTTAGCTGCGGTGTTGATGATGTTGGTGTTGACTGCTTGTGGAGAAGGCGCCAATATGGGCGTTCCTCAAACTGAGCCTCAAGAATGTGAATTTGGTGTCAGCGGTAATGGTGATTGCCTCGAGGAAGGTGAAACCGGAATTCCTGATCATTAATTAGGTATACATTCGTATTTGGCATACAAAGAACCGTCCCGAGGGACGGTTCTTTGTTATGAGCGACCGGATTGTTACCACTTTCTTTTACCGAATGTATAAATAGCCAGTTTTCCTCTGTTTTTCCATAAAAAGATTTGTTTTTATTGCTCATATAATTGAACCATACAAATTTGTTGTATTGAGTGAAATGCATCGTATTTTGACGGTTGCAGCAAATGTTTATTGAACAAAGAATCGGAGTTTGGAGAAATGGATAACAGACTATATCACGACAAGTATGATCGCAGCCGATGTGAAACGGCTTTAAAATCTCAGGATGAGAATCACCTCTTTGATGTGCTGGTAATTGGCTCAATTTGGACGGTATTTTTTATCTTAATCTAATGCGTAATAACATTTCCTTAGAATTTATCTGCTCGGGAAGTGGGGGTGCAATATTCTGGTGTTTCAGAAATTGCACGGTACCTCAAAATGATTCAATTCAAATTTGTTGAATAAATAGTTATACGCTTAAATGACAAAATTCAGCGATATATCGCCTTGGATAAATTGCCGAAGGAATTTCGCGTTACAGGAAATTAACAGCAATATAACGATTGTATGGCGGAGTGTGGACGAGTACACTGCGAGAAACTGCTATTTTCATTCGTGAAAAAATGGATGTGACGTTTATTGATGGTGATAAGGAGTCTTTGATGGGAAAAATGACCAAATTTGTTGCGATGCTGGTGTTTTGTTTTGTTTCGTCTCAGGCGGTCGCAACTGACATGTACGGCTATGACCAAGGGTATGGAGAAGGTTATATTGCTATGTCGAGCGGAAAATTTGTGACGGGGATAGGTAACGCGGCTACCGGGTTTCTTGAATTGCCAAAAAATATTATTTTGACAACACAAAAAGATAACATTGCATATGGTATGACGACTGGACTGGTTTCTGGCATTATGCATACCGTTGGCCGAACTGTGATAGGCGTCTTTGATGTTGCTACATTTCTGATTCCAACACCACCCTCCATCGAACCTGATTTAATCTGGGAGGATTTTTCGGCGGAATCGTCTTATTAGCGGTATCAACAAACGCCGTACTGTCGCGAACAGCCAGTACGGCGTTTTTAAATGCTTAATTGATCTAACGTATTATTGACGTGCCTCACGTAGTGCCGCAATTCGATCTTCTAATGGTGGGTGTGACATGAACAGGCTTTTGAGTCCTGAACCAATTCCGCCCGAAATACCAAAAGCAGCAAGTTGATCTGGCAAATGGGGTTGTTTGACCGATTCCTGCAAGCGTTGTAAAGCGGCAATCATTTTTTCACGTCCTGCTAGACTGGCACCGCCGGCATCAGCCCGGTATTCCCGTTGACGACTGAACCACATGACAATAATTGTGGCCAGAATCCCTAGAACAATCTCTGCAATAATCGCAGTTATCCAGAATGCTGGACCATGACCCTGCTCGGTTTTAAAAATCACGCGGTCTACAGTGTGTCCGATAACTCGGGACAGAAAAATCACGAAGGTGTTGACGACACCCTGAATTAATGCCAGCGTAACCATATCTCCGTTGGCAACGTGACTGACTTCATGTGCAAGTACAGCTTCTGCTTCATCTTGACTCATGGCATTCAGCAAACCTGTACTGACAGCGACAAGCGCATTGTTTCTAGACATGCCGGTGGCAAAAGCATTGATATCGGGCGCCTGATAAATCGCGACTTCCGGCATACCGATACCGGCTGCCTGCGCTTGGCGTTGAACAGTTGAAACCAACCAGTGCTCCTGTGCATTACTTGGCATTTCGATAACCTGGGCTCCGGTGAAACGCTTGGCAGTCCATTTTGACAAGACCAGCGACATCAGCGAGCCGCCAAAACCGAAAACTGCCGCAAACAGCAATAGGGAGTTAATATCAAGATCGACGCCCTGTTGATCCAGAATTCTTTCGAATCCAAGTAGGCGCAATGTAATACTTAATACAACAATAATTGCTAAGTTTGTAACAAGAAAAAGAAAAATTCTTTTCATTCAGTTGCTCCGTAGAAAAATCAAAACGTGTCTGGCTCAATCGACGGTATGTTTCATAGCATTAAATATGCAGTCAATTGAGGTTTTTCAAGTACCGATGGTGTCATATAATGACCGGATAATGTGGAGTATACCGGGTGAAGTGTCGGCTGGGTTAACGCATTGCGTTTGTGTGTGTCAGATTGGCGCGTAGAAACAAATTCGTTGGGCTGCTTTCAATAATTTGAAAAAACATTTCATTGCGTTTGATCATGCCGAGTTCAGTGCGGGCACGCTCCTCTATGGCATCAGTTCCCTGCTTGAGATCGCTAATTTCAGCATACAGAATCTTGTTGCGGTCTTGCAATTGAAGATTTTCTTGGCGTGAGTTAATGACTTTGTCTTCCAGCTGTAGCACATTAAGCCAACCGCCTTTACCGAGCCATAAAGGATATTGCATTATCAAAATCAGCGAGACAAGTGCTGCAGCCAGATATTTCATTGATTAAGTTATTTCAATTGATAAAAGGCCTTGCGGCCAGCGTATTTGACGGTTTCGCCTAGGTCTTCTTCAATACGTAGCAGCTGGTTGTATTTGGCCAGCCGGTCTGAGCGTGACAATGACCCGGTTTTGATTTGCAGTGCATTGGTTGCGACGGCAATGTCTGCTATTGTAGTGTCTTCCGTTTCTCCGGAGCGATGTGAAATAACCGCCGTATAGCCTGCACATTTGGCCATTTCGATAGCTGCGAGAGTCTCGGTGAGTGTGCCAATCTGATTGACTTTAATGAGAATAGAATTAGCGATATTTCGTAAAATACCTTCCTGTAGAATTTTGGCATTGGTGACAAATATATCGTCACCAACCAATTGAACGGTATTGCCGAGCTTGTTGGTTAACAATTCCCAGCCATCCCAGTCATGTTCACTCATGCCGTCTTCAATACTGATAATGGGATATTTATCTACCCATGATGCCAGATAATCTGTAAATTGTGCCGATGTCAGGCTGAGTCCATCCGAGGCAAGATGATATTTGCCATCTTTATAATATTCCGAGCTGGCGCAGTCAATACCGATGGCAACATCCGTACCAGGCTGATAACCAGCCAGATCGATCGCCTCGACCATTAATTGCAGCGCTGCTTCGTTGTTATTCAGGTCGGGGGCAAAGCCGCCTTCGTCACCAACAGTCGTTGGCATGTTTTTGTCATTGAGCAGCTTTTTCAACGCATGAAAAATCTCAGCGCCACAACGTACCGCATCACGGAAGCTAGATATTCCAAACGGAACAATCATGAATTCCTGCATATCGATATTGTTGTTGGCATGTGCGCCGCCGTTGACGAGATTCATCATCGGAACTGGCATAGACATCATTCCAGCGCCGCCTAGGTAACGGTATAACGGTAGACCTGATTCATCCGCAGCCGCTTTGGCAACAGCCAGTGAAACGGCGAGGAGTGCGTTAGCACCTATTCGTGATTTATTTTCCGTACCATCCAAGTCGATCATTGCCTGATCGATAAAGTTCTGATCAACTGCATCAAGCCCGATCAGTGTTTCCGATACTTCTGTATTAACGTGTTCTACGGCCTTAAGAACGCCTTTGCCCAGATAACGTTGTGTGTCATCGTCCCTGAGCTCGACAGCTTCCCGGGTACCAACCGATGCACCTGAAGGTACTGAGGCGCGTCCCAATACCCCAGATTCCAACAAAACATCTGCTTCTATGGTTGGATTGCCGCGAGAATCCAGAATTTCGCGGGCGATGACTTCTACTATTGCACTCATGCTTACGTTTTCCCTGTGTTATCTGATTTTATGTTGATACGTTATCACTTCAAGTTTTAATTTAATGAAGTTTTATGTGTTTATTTCGGCTTGAATAAAGCGTCTGTTGTATTTGGCATACAGACTTACGGTGGCGTTATGTTTTTGTGGACGCAATATGCTTAATTTGCGTTCCTCCTGTGGTGTGTTGTTGAGCGGAGTAATTGATAGCCGCTAAAATGAAAGATTTAAATAGCGGATGGCCGGATTTAGGCGTCGATGTAAATTCTGGATGAAATTGACAGCCGAGAAACCAGGGGTGCTCGGCTTCTGAGAGTTCAATAATCTCACACAAATTTTCTTCGAGCGATAAACCGCTGACGCACAATCCGGCCTGTTCAAGCTCGGCTAAGTAATCGCTATTGACTTCATAGCGATGGCGGTGGCGTTCGACAATTCTATCCGCCTGGTAGGTTTCTGAAGCTAGCGATTTTTTTGTTAGAAGACATTCCTGACCACCAAGCCGCATACTGCCACCGATATCTGAATTTTCATCACGTGTTTCAACCCGTCCATCGCGTGTGCGCCATTCAGTGATTAAACCAATGACAGGATGCAGCGTATCGGGATTGAATTCCGTGCTATGTGCGTCTTTCATTCCGGCTTTATTACGGGCATATTCGACAACAGCCAGTTGCATGCCAAGGCAAATTCCCAAATAAGGAATACAGTGCGTACGCGCATAATTAATTGCGTGGATCTTGCCTTCTACACCACGTTTGCCAAAACCGCCGGGTACCAGAATAGCGTGTATATCCTGTAGACATTTCACACCTTCTTTCTCAATTTGCTCGGAGTCTACATAGCGGATATTAATTTTGCTGCAGGTATGAATACCGGCATGAACTAGCGCCTCGGACAAAGATTTATAGGATTCGGTCAGGTCAACGTATTTACCGACCAACGCAATCGTGATGGTATGGGCCGGATGCTCGAGCGCGTGAATCAGTTTTTTCCAGACGCTCAGATCGGCAGGTTTTGCCAAAATGTCAAGTTTGTGGCAGATGATTTCATCGAGCATTTGTTCGTGTAGCAGTGCCGGAATTTTATAAATGCTATCAACGTCGATGGCGGAGATCACAGCTTGTTCTTTTACGTTGGTAAATAGCGCAATTTTGCGGCGCTCATCCTTAGGCACTTCGCGGTCTGACCGGCACAACAAAACATCGGGCTGAATACCGATTTCACGTAGTTCTTTCACTGAATGTTGTGTTGGTTTGGTCTTTAATTCTCCGGCTGAGCCAATGTAGGGTAGCAGGGTTAAGTGGATAAAGCAGGTATCGTCGTCGGGTAGCTGGGTTGCCATTTGGCGAATGGCTTCGAGAAAGGGTTGCGATTCAATATCACCGACCGTACCGCCAATTTCGATGATGGCAAGCTCTGCGTCACCGATGCCGGCCTGAATATAACGTTTGATCTCATCGGTAATATGCGGAATGACCTGTACTGTCCCACCCAGATAATCACCGCGCCGCTCTTTCCGAATAACGCTTTCGTAAATTTGGCCCGTTGTAAAATTATTATGGCGGGTCATTTTTGTACTGATAAAACGTTCGTAATGACCCAGATCAAGATCGGTTTCTGCGCCGTCTTCTGTGACAAAAACCTCACCATGCTGAAACGGACTCATGGTGCCTGGATCGACATTGATATACGGATCCAGTTTAAGCATGGTTACTTTAATACCGCGCGTTTCCAGCAGCGCTGCGAGCGATGCAGCAGCAATACCTTTGCCCAATGAGGAAACTACGCCGCCCGTTACAAAAACGTACTTGGTCATCGGATGCAAAAGGAACTTAGAATGCGTAAGTGAATGGGATAATCGTTTTTACACAAATTGGGCATGTGAGCGACCAAAGTTCTCCGGAATATTTAGTGAATTTCAGCAAGTAACTCATTCATCATTTGCTCAGCTTGGCGGCGATAGCTTCCACCGAAAAGATTCAAATGATTCAGGATATGGTAAAGATTATATAAAATCTTGCGCGTATTATAACCGGATTCCAGCGGATATTCATGCCGATAAGCAGAATAAAATTGTGTAGGGAAGCCACCGAATAACTCAGTCATGGCAATATCCGTCTCCCGGTCACCGTAATAGATGGCCGGATCGAATATGACAGGCTTGCCATTATGATCATGAGAATAATTACCGCTCCATAAATCACCATGCAGTAATGAAGGTGGTGGGGTGTATCCAGAAAAAAGCTGATTGAAATCTTCAAGCAAGCGTTCACCCAATGTTTGCAGTTTTCCATGATGACCATTACGTTTGGCAAGGTCGAGTTGATACCCAAGCCGGTAAGTGCGCCAAAAAGCAATCCAATCTGAATTCGGTGTGTTGATTTGAGGTGTGCTGCCAATTGTATTATTGCGCGACCAGCCAAATTGTTGTGCCTGAACCCGATGCATAGCCGCAAGCCCGGTACCCAAATCTGTTATGCTGTTTGCGCTCCGAGTGTTCATGTCAATATATTCAAGTACCAGCCACGCATATTGTGCATTTTGATTACAGCAGATCGGCTGAGGAACGCGCAACGTGTTGGATTTACAAATCTCATTGAGGCCTTCTGCTTCAGCCTCGAACATGTCGGATCTATCGGCTTCGTTGATTTTGACAAAGAAATGCTGGCCGTTGCCGCTCAAGCAGAATGCTTGATTTATACAACCGCCGCCAACGGTTGTGATGTTTTCAGGCGCAAACGGCTGGTTAATGGTTTCGGCAATTTTCTGGGCAATATCTGGCCAGATATTCATGACAGCATAAACTGTAAACAGTTATTGATGAGGATGTAAATCATGATTGGTCGGATAGCCATTTTTTTGCATTGGCAATGGCTTTGCTGACTTCAGCTGGTGCCGTACCACCCGGATGGTCACGGCTGTTTAACGAACCCTGAAGTGTAAGAACGGAAAATACGTCGGATGTAATGCTGGATGAAAATTGCTGTAATTCGGATAGTTCCAAATCACTTAAATCGCAGGTTTTTTGTTCGGCATACTGGACGGATCGAGCGACGATTTCGTGTGCATCCCGGAATGGAATGCCTTTTTTTACTAGATAGTCAGCCAGATCTGTTGCTGTCGAAAATCCTTGCAGGGCGGCATTGCGCATAGCGTCAGCATTGACCTGAACACCGGTAAGCATATCGGCGTAAATACGCAATGTGTCGACTAATGTATTTACAGTATCGAATAATGGTTCCTTATCTTCCTGATTGTCTTTGTTATAAGCAAGGGGTTGAGCTTTCATCAATGTCAATAAAGCAATCAGATGACCGTTAACGCGACCGGTTTTGCCGCGTACCAATTCCGGTACATCCGGGTTCTTTTTCTGTGGCATGATCGATGATCCTGTGCAAAATCGGTCGGCGAGCGAAATAAATCCGACTGCAGGGCTCATCCAAAGAATCAATTCCTCGGATAGACGTGATAGGTGCGTCATAATTAAAGCGGCGCAAGCGCAAAACTCGATAGCAAAATCTCTATCGGAAACCGCGTCCAGGGAGTTTTCGCATATGCCGTCAAATGATAGGGATTGTGCGACTTGACTGCGGTCGATCGGATAACTTGTGCCGGCCAATGCAGCGGCGCCCAATGGTAACTGGTTAACACGCTTTCTACAGTCAGCGAGTCGTTTTACATCCCGTTTAAGCATTTCAAAATAGGCCATCAGGTGATGACCGAAAGTAACCGGCTGCGCGACCTGGAGATGCGTAAATCCCGGCATGACCGTTGCGGTATGGTTTTCTGCGAGATCAATGATGGCTTGTTGTAATGATCGGGTAAGATGACTGATTTCATCAATCGAAGCACGTAAATAGAGCCGAATATCCGTTGCAACCTGATCGTTCCGTGAACGTCCTGTATGTAACCGCTTGCCGGCATCACCGATCAACTGGGTCAGGCGTTTTTCAATGTTCAGATGGACATCTTCCAATTGTAGCGACCATTCAAATCGGCCACTCTGGATTTCATCGGTTATTTGCTTTAAACCCCGTTCTATTGCCGCTAAATCGTCCTGGGTGATAATGTTCTGAGTGGCGAGCATACGTGCATGTGCTAATGACCCCTGAATATCGTATTCGGCAAGGCGGTAATCAAAGGGAATCGATGCGGTATAGCGTTCTACTAATGCCGTAACCGGCTCGTTAAAGCGGCCGGACCACGTTTTTTTGTCGGTTTCAGTCAAGACGTTCTTTTCCTTTTAGTTATTAGAATAGGCAGTGTTGTATTTTTGATTACAAAGTTTTGTATTAAATTATAAAACAAATTAAGTGACGCGTTATTTGCTATACTTTCTGCAGCAGGCGGTTGACAATATACCGTGACCGGAACGAGTGTGGTTCTGCCCTCTCAGGTTTTTCCATTGTACGTTACCGGGGGGCTGTTTTAGAAAGCTTAGCTTTCACTGCCGTATGGATTAATGGATAATTAAAATTTTTACTTGTCACGTAAACCCAAGGAGCTATCGATGACGGATCAAAATGTGCAAAATGAATCTACCAAAGAGACAATTTTTTCAACACTGAGTCAACGACTCGAAGTGTTGGAAAAACTTCCTGAGAAACAGGTATCCATGAAATACGTTTTTGTCATGGTGGGTCTCGTTATTTTTGCTCTTGCCTGGAAACAAATTGCTGTCAGCAAAACCGAATCAGATCTGGAAAAAGAATTTGAACTCGAGCGTGCATTGATTGTTCAGCAAGCCCGTGAACATGCGGATACGCAATATAAAAAAGAAGAAGAGCGATTTGGCCAGGCGTTGGCATGGGCAGTGCGCAGTGAATTGATTCGTGGTAATGTTGATCAAATCGGACTGTATCTAAATGATATCGTTAAGCAAATCGATGCTGACCGTATTGTGTTAATTAGTGAGAAAGGTGAATTACTGGTGTCGACTGACAAACGGCTTGAAGACGTCAAGGGCAGTGAGGTCTACTCAGAAGAAATTCTTGACGAACATACAATTACCATCAAATCTGATGTAGACGGTAAGAAGCTGTTGGTGGCACCAATTTCTGATTTCAACAAACGTGTTGCTGTGCTTGTGATCAGCTATAATCAGGCGGATATTCACTGAAAAATAGTGCTTGGCAACTGGTGAAATTAGCTATTCCGTATACAAAAATATAGAAACCGGGCAAGGCTTGTGCAAGGCCTTGCCCGTTTGAATATTGTTTCTTCAATACTACGAGAGAGTTGCGCGTTTGATTTGGGCGCCAAGACTGGATAATTTTAGTTCAATTGCTTCATAGCCCCGGTCCAGGTGATAAATCCGATCAATGACAGTTTCGCCTTGTGCAACGAGTCCGGCTATAACAAGACTGGCTGAAGCGCGTAAATCGGTTGCCATAACGTTTGCACCATCAAGCTGTTGTTTACCGCAAATGATAGCGGTATTGCCTTCAACTTTAATGTCCGCATTCATACGCTTTAATTCCTGAACATGCATCAGGCGGTTTTCAAAGATGGTTTCAGTGATGACTGCCGTGCCATCTGCGATACAATTCAATGACATGAACTGTGCTTGCATATCTGTTGGAAATGCAGGATAGGGTGCTGTTCTCAGTGTAACCGGGTTCGGCCTACGATCCATTCTCAAGTGAATCGAGCGTTCTCCGGTTTCAATTTTGGCACCGCTCTCGGTTAGTTTGTCCAGTACTGCGTCTAACAAGCCTGGATCAGTTTCAATTAAAGACAGTTGACCTGTCGTGGCGCAGGCTGCCGCCAGAAACGTACCCGTTTCAATACGATCGGGCATGACACAATGTTCAGCACCATGTAGTGTAGATACACCTTCAATCGTGATAACGTCACTACCTGCACCGTGAATCTTTGCGCCCATGGCGACAAGGCAATCGGCCAGATCAATGACCTCCGGTTCACGTGCGGCATTTTCAATAACGGTTGTTCCTTGTGCCAGCGTTGCCGCCATCATTAGATTTTCAGTACCGGTTACGGTGGCAATATCCATAATGATTCGCGCACCGCTTAGTTTTTTAGCTACAGCGTGAATGTACCCATGTTCTATGGTGATTTTTGCACCCATCGCCTCCAGACCTTTGATATGCTGATCAACCGGTCTTAAGCCGATAGCGCATCCTCCAGGTAAGGAAATATAAGCCTCTCCGGCACGCGCCAGTAACGGACCTAATACTAAAATAGCAGCCCGCATGGTTTTAACCATGTCATACGGTGCGGTCAATCGCGACAGATTCGCTGCAGATAGTACCATCGCAGAAGATTTTTCTGATTGAATGTTCACGCCTATTTGTTCGAGTAACGATACCATGGTTACGATATCCATCAGATGCGGAACATTCCTGATCTTGACTTCGTCTCGTGTCAGTAATGTGGCGCATAAAACCGGAAGTGCAGCATTCTTAGCGCCGGAAATTCGAATTTCTCCATGTAGCGGATTGCCGCCTTGAATAATCAGTTTTGGTCCTTGCATAATATAAGGGAGGGCTTTTTATCGATTGACCATTATATAGGATATAGGGGCTGTTAAAACTTGTGGTGCCGCTTCTCTCATTAAGATTTCAATATGTTTTTATATGCATCGCAGGTTGGTTGGAAGTGGCAGCTGTACTTTGATGATGGTAAGCTGTTTTATTCTGAATTATATGTATTTTTTAATGACAGGAGATTACATGAATAAACAAGTGATTCATACTGATTTGGCACCTCAGGCGATTGGAACTTATTCGCAAGCATTAAAGGTCAGCAACGGTGAAACGGTGTATATGTCCGGACAGATTGGGCTTGATCCCACGACCATGCAGATGGTCGATGGTATTGATGCACAGATACAGCAAGTGTTTCTTAACCTGAGAGCGGTTGCTGCGGCTAGTGGTGGCAGTATGAACGACATTGTTAAATTGAATATTTTTTTGACTGATCTTGACCATTTCGCTTTGGTGAATGAAATTATGGCCAACTATTTTGAACAACCTTATCCGGCGCGTGCTGCTATCGGTGTTAGAGCGCTACCCCGTGACGCGTTAGTTGAAATGGATGCCATTATGGTAATTCCAGGATAGGATAATTATTGACGTGCAGGCTGCTCAAAACAACGCGCAATCGGATTTACCCGGAGATGCCGGTACAATAAGTCCTGTTGGTGTATCGGCAGTGAATCCCAAGATATTGGAAAAATTAACGCGGCTGGATATTCATACCGAAATGGATTTGGCGCTACATTTGCCAATCCGCTATGAAGATGAAACCCGTGTATGTCCTATCGGTCATGCGCCGCACGGCAGAGTTGTGCAAGTTGAAGGCGTTATCGTGGATAATGAAGTTGTACTCAAACCCAGACGACAACTGGTTTGCCGGATTAAAGACAAGAGTGGATCGCTCTGCATGCGTTTGCTGAATTTTTATGGCAGCCAGGTTAAGTCGTATGCGCCAGGTAAGCGTGTGCGTTTGCTTGGTGAAATCCGTCATGGATTTTTTGGTGCGGAAATGGTGCATCCCAAATGCCGTGTTGTCAGGGGCAACGAATCACTTCCGGCTGCTCTGACACCTATTTATACAGTTACAGCTGGGTTGGCACAAAAAACACTGGGAAAACTGATTCATCAGATACTTATCAGTTCACGCCATAATTCACTGCTTGCTGAAACAGTACCGGAAAAAATTACTCACCGATATCAATTGCCCGTACTCAAGGACAGCATCCTGACCTTGCATTATCCATCGTCTGAGATTCCGATTGAATTGTTGCAATCACGGTCGCATCCCGCTTGGCAGCGGGTCAAGTTTGACGAATTGCTCGCGCAGCAACTGTCGATGCGGTTGCACTATCGCCAGCGGCGCAGTCGAACCGCACCGCAGCTACATCAGAAGCGTTCAGCACAGTCATTGCACAATCGGTTTATGCAGCAACTGGATTTTGATTTAACGATTGCACAAAAAAAAGTTGTATCGGAAATTAGCAGAGATCTAGCATCAAAACATCCGATGCAACGGTTATTACAAGGCGATGTTGGCAGTGGCAAAACTATTGTTGCGGCGATAGCGGCATTGCAGGCTATCGAAAACGCTTATCAGGCGGCAATTATGGCACCGACAGAAATTCTCGCAGAACAGCATTACCGGAAACTGTCATCCTGGTTTGAGCCGTTGGGTATCCAGGTGGCCTGGTTGTCAGGTAGCCAGAAGAAAAAAGACCGGCAGCTGATTCAAGCGGCAATTGAGTCAGGTGAGGCGATGCTCTCTGTCGGTACCCATGCATTGTTTCAGGAGCAAGTTTGTTTTCATCGATTGGGACTGACTGTAATTGATGAGCAGCATCGTTTTGGTGTACAGCAGCGTCTGGCATTGCGCATGAAAGGCATGCGGCAACAATCTGATTGTGTTCCACATCAATTAATGATGAGCGCAACGCCGATACCGAGGACTTTGTCCATGAGCTATTTCGCTGATCTGGATGTGTCCATCATTGATGAATTGCCGCCGGGTCGGTCTCCCGTTATGACAAAACTGCTTGCCGATAGTCGTCGTGAGGATGTTATCGCACGCATCCAACAAGCCTGTCAAAGGGGAAAGCAAGTGTACTGGGTGTGTCCGTTGATTGAGGAGTCGGAAGCTTTGCAATTACAAACGGCAATGTCAACTTATGAATACTTGAATCGTACTTTTTCGGATTTCAATGTTGGCCTGGTGCACGGACGGTTGCCGGCTCAGGAAAAAGCTGCAGTTATGGCGGAATTTAAGCAAGGTGATATACAGTTACTTGTGGCTACTACCGTAATTGAAGTTGGCGTGGACGTGCCAAACGCATCCCTCATGGTTATTGAAAATGCGGAACGTATGGGTTTGTCGCAGCTACATCAGTTGCGCGGGCGGGTGGGGCGTGGTGCCGATGCCAGCGTATGTATATTATTGTTTCAATCGCCGTTATCTGTTGTCGCACGTGAGCGGCTTAAGATAATTTTTAAGCACACTGACGGTTTTGAGATCGCGCGTCAGGATCTACGATTGCGTGGGCCGGGAGAGTTTCTGGGTGCGCGTCAAAGCGGTATTCCGATGTTGCGTTTTGCCGATTTGGAGTTGGATGGCGCGTTGTTGACTGCGGCCCAATCTGCGGCTGATGAAATGCTGGATAATTATCCCGAGTTGGTACAACCGCACATTCAGCGTTGGCTGGGGAACAAAACCGAATATTTGCGTGTTTAGAAAATTTATCGCTTACGTTGCTGCTGTCATGCTGTGAAGGAATTATATCGGTATGTGTGCGGTCTGTTATATAATGCGTGACGTATTCACTGGCGACATGTATTTCGGTTGAGCAGAGAGACACGTTGCATTATTTTTTTAAATCCGTAACGCCGCCATGCGGCAATCCGATCGATTATCGTGGTTAATATCAATACGACGCATCCACAGGCATGGCTTCCCGCATTAACTGCCGTTTCACCCCAGCTGCGTCAATGGTTGCAGGACAGAGGTTCGCTGACACGTCGTCTTCAGGAATGCTGTTCACAGTTTCATGTCGAGCCTATATTTCAGGAGCTTGCACGACTTTATGGCGATGAATGGATGAGGCTGAATCAGCATCAACACGAACTGGCGATGATTCGTGAAGTGTATTTATATTGTTGTGACAAACCTGTGGTTTTTGCGCATTCTGTTGTGTCGCGGCAAAGTCTGATGGGTGTCTGGAGAACTTTAAGCGGTCTGGGAAATCGATCGTTGGGCAGCATGTTGTTTACCAATCCCAAGGTTGAACGAACGCCGCTTGAATTTAAAAAAGTGAACGGTGGTCATTTTCTGTATGATCGCGCCGTTTTGCGCTTGACAGACAAACCTGAACATCTGTGGGCAAGGCGTTCGTTGTTTACGTTACAAGGCGAATCTATCTTGGTGACTGAAGTATTTTTGCCCGATATTCTGGATTTAGCGGCGTGATGGTTTCCAATCAACTTAATCAGCCGAATCGGTTCATGCTTTATGCGCGTTTGATGCGATTGGATAAACCAATCGGGATATTATTGCTGCTATGGCCGATGCTATGGGGTTTGTGGTTTGCCGCCCAAGGGTTTCCCGATCTGCATATTCTGATTATTTTTATCGCCGGCACCATTCTGATGCGCTCGGCAGGTTGTGTGATCAACGATTTTGCCGATCGGAAAATCGATCCACATGTAGAACGCACCAAGGCACGTCCGATGGCTGCCGGATTGGTTAATTCAAAGGAGGCATTGCTGCTTGCGGCGGGTTTGAGTCTTATCGCATTTATACTGATTTTACCGCTTAATCTGTTGACCATAGCACTTTCAGTGCCCGCTTTATTTTTGGCTGCGTCTTATCCGTTTACCAAACGGTTTTTTGCTATGCCCCAGGCTTATTTGGGGGTTGCCTTCAGCTTCGGAATTCCGATGGCATTCGCTGCACAGACCAACGCGTTGCCGCCGGTGATCTGGACACTGATGCTGGCCAATTTATGCTGGGTGATAGCATACGATACGGCGTACGCTATCGTCGACAAACCCGATGACCTTAGAATCGGTATTAAAACTTCTGCGATTACCTTCGGAAAGTATGATGTAATGGGGGTGATGGTCTGTCATGCATTGTTTATTGCAATCATGGTCTATATTGGTCAATTGCAGGACATGGGACTGATTTATCACGCCGGGTTATTGATTGCCTCTGGCTTGGTAGTATATCAATATACTCTGATCCGCACTCGGGATCGAACATTGTGCTTCAAAGCATTTCTGCATAACAACTGGGTAGGAATGACGGTGTTTGCCGGGATTGCATTGGACTTCCTGTTGCGGTAGAGCTGGGGAATATTGATGCAATATCAGGACCTAAGGGATTTTATCGTACAACTTGAAACCATTGGCGAGCTCAAGCGAATCGATAAGGAAATCGATCCCCGTCTCGAAATGACCGAAATTTGTGACCGGATTCTAAAGACCGAAGGTCCTGCGGTATTATTTGAAAATCCAAAAGGATACAGCATGCCGGTTCTGGGTAACCTGTTTGGCACGCCTGAGCGCGTTGCTATGGGTATGGGTCAGACATCGGTCCAGGCATTGCGTGAAGTGGGTAAACTGCTGTCTTACCTCAAAGAACCTGATCCACCTAAGGGATTAAAGGACGCCTGGGAAAAACTGCCGGTACTCAAACAAGTGTTAAACATGACGCCCAAGGAAGTGCGCAATGCACCGTGTCAGGAAGTCGTGTGGGAGGGCAGTGATGTCGATCTGGGAAGAATCCCTGTGCAAACCTGCTGGCCTGGTGACGTGGCGCCCTTAATCACTTGGGGGCTGACGGTAACACGCGGGCCGCACAAAACCCGTCAGAATCTCGGTATTTACCGGCAACAAGTAATCGCGCGGAACAAAGTGATTATGCGATGGCTTGCCCACCGTGGCGGTGCGTTGGATTTCCGGGAATTTACACTGAACAACCCCGGCAAGCCGTATCCGGTTGCTGTGGCATTGGGTGCGGACCCGGCGACAATTCTCGGCGCTGTGACTCCTGTACCTGATACATTGAGTGAGTATCAGTTTGCCGGACTGTTACGCGGTTCGAAAACGGAAGTCATTCATTGCATCGGCAATGACCTTCAGGTGCCTGCCAGTGCTGAAATCGTACTTGAAGGTGCGATTTATCCTAATGAGACTGCGCTTGAAGGACCTTATGGCGATCATACCGGCTACTATAACGAACAGGAGATGTTTCCGGTATTGACCATCGAACGCATTACCATGCGCCGTGACCCGATATACCATTCCACTTATACGGGTAAGCCCCCCGATGAACCTGCGGTGCTTGGTGTGGCGTTGAACGAGGTATTCGTACCATTGTTGCAGAAACAGTTTCCCGAAATTATCGATTTTTATCTGCCACCAGAGGGTTGTTCGTACCGTATGGCGGTAGTAAGCATGAGAAAACAATATGCCGGACACAGCAAGCGTGTGATGTTCGGGATCTGGAGTTTCTTGCGTCAGTTCATGTATACCAAATTTATTATCGTAACCGATGATGACATCGATATCCGCGACTGGAAGGAAGTTATCTGGGCGATTACCACTCGCGTTGATCCTGTGCGCGATACCTTGATCGTCGAAAATACGCCGATCGATTATCTGGATTTCGCCAGCCCCATTTCTGGCTTGGGTGGCAAAATGGGACTCGACGCGACCAACAAATGGCCGGGAGAAACCACGCGTGAATGGGGAACACCGATCATGATGGATGAAACGGTTAAGCTGAAGGTGGATGCCATGTGGAAGGAATTAGGACTCTGATCAGCTGGTTGGATCGGGTGTGCATTGGGGAAATAATATGACCAAGCAAAGTGAATGGGAAAGTCCGGAAAAATTGCAGTGGAGTCAATACCTGCTGGACAGCTATGTGCACTGGATTAAACAGGAGCTGATTCCCCGGGAAGGTACACCATATGAGCAGGCGGCGTATCTGTTTAATTGTCCGTTTGTTGTGCTGTCCCACAAAGTACAGGATGACCCGATTTTTAATTACGGGAACCGCACAGCATTGGATTTGTGGGAAATGGAATGGAACCAGTTAATGCAGACGCCTTCACGTTTGACTGCGGAACCCGTTAACCGCGAGGAACGTGCGCTGATGCTGCAACAGGCCAAAGAACATGGTTATATTTCCGATTACAGTGGTGTGCGGATTTCAAGTACCGGAAAACGATTTTATGTTGATCGGGCCGTTATCTGGAATGTTGTTACACCAGATGGCGTAACATTGGGTCAGGGTGCAACATTTTCGACATGGCAGTTTTTGTAACGTTTCTGTTATATCTATCGATTATATTGATGGTTTGAGTGTTGGTTGGATCGCTGACACGGATTTTTTCACACCTATTTTGGCGGCCATTTTATTGGCTGTTTTTTTGCCTTGTCCGGGAGATATCTACGCGAAATAGAGTTAGCCGTTATCCATTGATTGGCAGTACAATCAGTATAGTGCAGCGTTACAGTCTGTGTTTTCGTTACGAGAGGCTCTGAAATGACCCAGCTGATTTTATACAAGGAAATTATTGAGTCGATTGGCGCAGCAGGGGATGCGCTGACTAAAATTGTAGACGGTATCAAGCATCTTGTCGTGACGGGAACATCGGGTTATAACTATGTTGCCGCTGAGCGGGAGCGTAAACGGCTGATTGAAATCAGCGCCAGGGCAACAAACCTTCAGGCGCGTCATCAAGCCAGAGTGGTCAGGGATATCGATGAATTTCTCAAAAAAAATAACCCAAATGCGATGGACTGGTATGCTGTTAAGGGTGGCATTACATATGTCATCGAGAATATCAAAAATTTGTTGGATGATGTCGGGAAAGAACGCAGTGATTTTGTTCTGGAGAGCGCATACAGCAAGCTGCTTGAAGCCCTCGGTGACAGGGTATCGTTACTGACAAAAATATCGGAGCTCCGCTTACCGAATACTCAGGAAGAAAAAGATGCTTTGCGTGAACTGAACGCCGAATATAAACGGTTATTGAGTTGTTTTCGTGATGCGATAGCGATGTTAAACGAATATCTAAGTCGGAGTCATGACTAAAAGGCTGTTGACTCCGGCTAGGTTATTTTTTGATAGCTCTGCTAATGTCCCTTCATTTTGTTTTTTGTTCGTTCAAGTTGATCGTTTAAATCACGGATTGTTTCAGAAATAGCTTCTTCAAAACTTGGTTCATCCGATGAAGCGTAGATCTGCGGTCCGGGTAAACTTAAACGGATACCACAATGATGCTTCTGATCATGATCCTTGTTGCTCTGCTTCAGGAAGACATCTCCGCGTTGTACAAAAGGATATTTTTTCTGTAATTTTTCCAGTTTTTCTTGAATTAAATGCTCTAAACGGTCGCTTGCACTGACGTTGACATACTCGTACACAATATTCATAAAAATATAATTGATTTTGATTGTAAAAATTAATCCGTTTGAAGGTTTTGCAGGGTTTGAACATCAAGCTTATAATTTTGTTTAAAAAAGCTTGAATAAGTTCAAATAAGATCTGGAATTTATAATAAGAGACCCATCTATTTAATCCTTTATTAGAGTCTGCACTTTACTCTGGTGTATCGGAATTATTTTTCTGTGCAACTTTGTCTTGTTTTTCTTCTTCTTTTTTTCGCTGCTTTTGTTGTGCGACAGCTTTTATGTGTTCCACATTACCCTGGTTGCCGTAGCGACGTTCATCCAGTGACTTTAGTGCCTCTAGATGGCCATAAGTGATAAGGGTGTCTTCCGGCTCTACACATGTTTCTTTACTTGGTGTGCCAAGGAAATTACCGTTTTTTCGTTGTATTCCCAATACCAGAATGCCTTCTTCGCTCAGACGGCTGGTCAGTAATGTTTTGCCGGCAAGCCAGTCGTTCTGGGAAACCAGAATTTCTACAATGCGATAATCGCTGGACAAACCCAGCAGGCTGGCAAAGTCGCGTACTTCAAGCGATGTGTAGCGTTTAAGTGCAAGATTAATGAGTCGAGATAAATATTGATCAACCCAGCGACTGGTCGCTAATGCCCATAGTATGGTCATTGCAGTAATTAGAAGCGCTATTTTAAGCCATAAATGATCGCTGCTGTCTTGATTGACGAACGCTAAAATCAATGAAGAAGCCGCAGTAATAATACCTGCATTGCCAATTAGCATTAGCAGCATAAGGATGCGCCTCCGCACTGGATGATTAACTAAACGCTCGGACTCCGTGGTTGTAAAACCGGCTCCCGTTAATGCCGAACGTGCCTGAAACCGTGCGACCTCCTGAGACAGACCTGTATGCATCAAAGCAATTGTTGCGATTCGTGTGACTAAAAAGGATATCGCCATCACGACAATTAAGGATAATATGGCTACCATAATTAGTTTAACTCTATCCAGATTATTCCAAACGGTCAAACCTTTGCTTTTGAGGTATTTGCTAAAGTTTCCGCATCTCTATAGATTATCCGTTGAATTTTTCAATTCCTCACCCTACCCCAAAGTGTAAAAATTGCTAATTAAGTGGTTTTATTTGTGGGTGATCAAGAGTGGTAATCCATCAAATTCTACTGGCATTATTCAATATGTTCCAGCGTTGAATGCGTTATTCGAATCTAATATTGGACATTATTTCAGGCGCTACAGGGTTTTTCAGGTCTTGTCAGAGGTGCTAATTTTTATAATACTGTTAAACTACATAAACTTAATAAGGTAAATATTACCGTGTGCCAATGAATTTTGGCGTGTATTTATTGCGCTAAAATCATCGTTAAGCTCCGAAATCGATAGAAATGAGGATAACAATGATAAAGAAAATTACATATATGATGGTGTTATTAGCGGCGTTGATCGGTGGTTGCGCAACTCCGCAATACAGCAATAAGCAGTTACTTGATCTTTTTGATGAGAAAGGTTTTAGAACAATTGAAACTGAGCAAGGTGTGGTTGTTTTTTTACCTGAAGTGTACTTTGAGTTCGATAGTAGCGATTTAACCCGGCAGGCGAAGGAAAAATTATCAGAAATCGGAACCATTTTGGTGGATCCAAGAGCATTAGACAGAAATATTCTTGTTGAAGGTCATACAGACTCAATCGGTGATGATACCTATAATGAAGCGCTGTCACTGAATCGGGCCGGTGCTGTGGCCAATGCTCTGGAGGCTCAGGGTGTTCATGATGACCGCATTACGCGTCGCGGTTACGGCAAAAAATACCCAATTGCTCCCAATACAAAGCCCGATGGAAGAGATAATCCTGAAGGACGTGCTCAGAATCGAAGAGTGGAAATTATTGTTGTAGAGAGTAATGTAAACAACAGTCCGAAATGAAAGTATTTGCTGTAGAAATAAAAAACGAGGTCTAGCTTATGCTTGGGTATTATGAAGGTTTTCGTGGAAAAGTGGCCATATCAACCATTCACGAAAAACAAAAAGAAATGCATATAACTCATGACGACACTCCTTAGATTGCGGCTTTTACGATACGCGAGAGGCGGGGATTAGATATGTATAGCCAGTTTTTTGGGTTACATAAAAACCCATTTAGTCAGCTTGTTCGACAAAGCAATATATTTTTTCCGAAAAGCCATCAGCAGATATTCAATCAACTGGTTGAAACGATTGAGAAATCGGTAGGTGTGATTTGTTTTGTTGGCTCAACTGGCGTGGGCAAATCGACACTTATCTCACGTATTGTGGAAGTCCTGTTTCAGGATAACCAGGCATTTGCATTTAAAGATCTCTCAGTTTTCATTAATACGGAGGCATGGTCTGAAGTGCCGCAATATAACTTTTCCGAGGTCATTAAAGCAGTGCGCGATGATGCCGCGGAAAATGGTGGCGATTGCCAAAAAGTAGTTTATTTGCTGGATGTTGAAGAAGGGATTGATGAAGCGCCTTTGGCTGAATTGCTAAAAATTGTTGCGGAACGCAATGCTCAGAGTAGTCCAACAGTGCTGATTCTTGTCGGGTGCAGTAGTTTGATGCATTCATTTAATGTTGCTCAATATGCCCTGGGAGCTCAATCTTCAGAAGGTATTATAGATTTGGATGCGCTCAGTGAAGCTGAAGTTAAAAGCTATGTTGAGCATCGTTTGTCAGTTGCGCGTTATTCGGGTCCAGCAATATTCACTGAGGATGCTATCGGTGCAATTGCTTTACTCTCAAATGGTTTGCCTCGGAATATCAATACTATTTGTGGTATGGCATTATTTCAGGCGGATAAGCAGCAGTTATCCATCGTGACGGAAAAAGAAGTTCGCCAGGCCGGAGAAAATTGTTTGTTGGAAATTGAAGCAGATTCGCCGCCGTTTGTGGAAAAACAGCTGTTTGAAGATTCATTCATTAAAGTGCCTGAAAGAGAGATTAAACAGCAATTCGGCGTGCAGAAATCAATCATAACATGCACAAATAACGGGCATGTTACTGAGACAGAGGAATGTAGTACATACGAGCCGCAGCAAGATGAAGTTAGACGGCGTGATGTTCATGGTGCAGTCATGACTCCGGTATCTGAACAAGTTTTTGAGCATTCTGAACACAAACCCAAGCACCGGCATCTATTGCGTGATCTGGGAACACTTGCGTTAGTTCTGATGGTTTTAATCGTTATTACCGATCGATGGTATTTAGTGCAGCAAACCGTAAGCAGTATTGAAAAAAACGATGTGGCAAGTCCATCTGATCAATTGCAGCCAACAGCGATGTTTCAGGAAAATCCCTTTACGGACATTGAGCAAGAGGAGCCTGATCTGGAAATAGATGAACAGTATACTGCATTCAGTATTGTGAATTCAGATTCTACTGACAGCTCGTGGGATTCACCAAGCATGCTTCCATCTGATAATTCTATTGAAGAAATAGAAGACTTGCTCGATCAAGCCGGGATACTGGAACATAAGCATCAGTTAACGTTGCCCAAAGACAATAATGCAATTGCCGTATATCGACGAATACTCGATCTACAACCTGAAAATAGTGCGGCGATCGAAGGAATTGAACGAATTAAGCAGCAATTTGTACAACAGGCAAAACGGGCCATCGCGCAATCACAGTGGAAAGTGGCACAGTCCTATGTCAAAAAAGCCAGATATATTGATTCAAATAATCGGATGATCGATGCATTATCGGCCGATGTGGAGGCCAATATCACGCAGACTAGAGTGGCTGGCCAAGACTCAGGGATGGATTTACACGAACTTGCAGCTAGAGATCGAGCACGAGCGCGTTACAGACTTGCTGAACGGGGTGTCGATTTTAATTTATCAGATTTCTTCGTGCATGCGGAACAGGGGAACTCTTCGCTTGTTGCGTTATTTTTGGATGCCGGTATACCTGTCGATGCTCAGGATACGCATTCAGGCGATACTGCGCTTATTAAAGCATTAACTTTTGGACATTTAGACACGGCACGATTGATACTGAATCAGCAGGCCAATGTCGATATTCAGAATCGGAAAGGAAGAACTGCAGTTATGAGCGCTATCGTTTTTGAGCGATATAGTATCGTATTTGATATTCTGAAACGTACCGCCAATGTCAATCTCAGTGATCAGAGTGGTTGGAATGCACTCATGCTGGCCGTTCAGAAAAACCAGCCGACAATTGTTGATGTATTGTTGAAAAAAGGTGCTGATATTCAGGCTAAAAATATACTTGGCCAGAGTGCTTTATCCATAGCTGAGGAAAATAGTCATAAAGCTATTATTTCATTACTGCAATCTAATCGTTGAATTCTTGTTTTCTAGGGGAAGCTGTGTTGTTGAGTTATCGATATTGCCTTTTTTATGACATGAGGTTAAATACTGTTCATAAATGACGTTATATGTACTGAGCCAGTCTACACTCAGAAGAAAATACTCCATTTAACATGAGTTTGTTTTAGGTGGGGCTTGTATATTTCATGTCATGAATAAAAAACCCATTTCTTTTTGCAGTTTATTGCTTTTCTGCATATTGATTTTTGTGTTCGATTTTTCGATGCCGCTTGGGGTTGCGAGCGGCATGCCGTATGTTTTCGTTATTGCCATATGTATTTTTTTGCGATCCATAAAACTTATATTTTTCTTTTCAATGCTTTCTATCATATTGATTGTTGTGGGCTATTTTTTGTCAGAGAGTGGTAGTGAAAAGTGGATTGTAATAATTAATCGTGCTGAATCGATATTAGTACTGGGATTGATAGCCGGAATTGGTGTTTTGTTGCTGAAAAAGCAATTCAAAACTGAAGCGGAGCTACGTTATATTGCCAATATTGATCCGCTAACCTGCATCGCTAACCGCCGGTATGTTTTAGCGTTTCTGGAAGATGCACTGCATGTGGCTTCGCATTTTGAAACCGAATTATCTATTCTGTTGCTTGATATCGATCATTTTAAAACAGTCAATGATCAGAATGGGCATGATGTTGGCGACGAGGTCTTACGACGTGTTATTGCGGCCTGCTTACCAATATTGAGAAAAAGTGACATGATTGGTCGGTTCGGTGGCGAGGAGTTTTTGGTTGTTTGTCCACAGACCATTCTAGAAGACTGCCTAATAATTGGTGAAAAATTAAGAGATACGGTCGAACGGATTGACCTTTCAGATTTATCCCCAACACTAAGAATAACCGTAAGTATGGGTTGCGCTGCTATGGGGAAAAATCAACACGATAGTGGTTTGTTGATCAAAAAAGCGGATGATGCGCTTTATCATGCTAAGCATGCAGGACGCAATCAAATCCAGGTGGCTTGAAATAAAAGTGGCGGCTTAGGAGATGTCGTGCCAGGTAAAGGAATCCGGTAGATTCATTTTCGCATCCATAACCAGATTAATATAGTTAGCACGATTGAAATGAGTAAACCAGTGGTAAGGGGAAAGTAAAAAGTGAAATTCTCCCGTTGAATATAGATATCCCCCGGCAAGTGGCCAAGCGGCAGCCGGGGCAGTAATGGCCATCCCACGCCCAGAATCAGCAAAATTATTCCTAGAAAGATCAGAAGTTGCTGCATAATGTTACGAAGACTTGGATACGGCGCCATACTAGCAAACACATGGTGTATATTCAATCGTTGAACGCATTAATTTATGATGACTACTTTCCCTGTCCAGCAATTTTTAACGCGATTAAATCAGCTAGACGGGTATTAAATTCAAACTGTGTTTTGAATTGTCCTGCTTGCTCTGAGCCGTGGTTGCTTTCATAATACTGACTTATTTGTAGAAACTAATATGTCGGATATCGGCTTAAAATTTACCACGAAGATCCTCGTCGCACAGAAACAGTTAAAATTGGACGTGCACCTAGCGAATATCGTTTAGGCAATACTATAAGAAAAGATAACTATTAATGAATAATTACGTACAACGTTTTTTATTGGAAACTCTTGATATCCGAGGGGCTATTGTGAGACTTGACAGTGTTTGGCAACAAATGCTTAGAGACAGAAGGTATCCTGTACCTGTTATGCATTTGCTCGGGGAAATGAGTGCTGTTACATTGCTGTTAAGCGACCAATTAAAACAGCCCGGACGATTGACTGTTCAGCTTCAGGGTAATGGACCCGTGTCGATGCTGGTGATCGACTGCAGTGAAAACTTGAATTTGAGAGGCATGGCAAAATTTGTACCGAACGTGGCTTCGCAACCAGTACCTGATTTGCTTGGCCACGGTCGATTGGTATTAACGCTGGACAAGGATTCGATGCGTGAAGCCTATCAGAGTATTGTGCCATTGGATGGTGATACAATTGGTGAGATTTTTGAACACTACTTCAAACAATCAGAGCAACTGTCTTCACGTTTATTTTTAACTGCTACGGATAATACAATCTTGGGTATTATGCTGCAGAAAATGCCCGAAGCTGATGAAAGAGACCCTGACGGCTGGACCCGTGTTGAAGCGCTAGCGGCAACGGCATATGACAGGGATTTATTTGATCTTACTGCAGAGGAAATGCTAAGACGTTTGTTTTTTGAGGAGACGATACGTATTTTTGAAGCCCAGTCGGTAAGCTTTGGTTGTCATGAAAATACGGCAAAAATTTGTGAAATGCTGCAGTCATTGGGACGTGATGAGGTTAATGCTATTTTGCGTGAGCGTGGTGAGGTCATTGTTCATGATGAGATCTGTGATCGCGAATATCGCTTTGATGCATTAGCAGTCGATGCAATTTTTCGGGATGCAGGCCCAACTGTACATTGATGAGCGATTTTATCGCTGCAGGATAGTTCATATTTGGCTATCGGCTGATTCAAACACCTAACGATTAAACATCTCAATATAATTCAAACCCCAATAAAAAATATAGCCGGTAACTTATCGTGCAGGTATCTTAGTGCCACCTCTCGTTAGATTAATATCAATCCGAAATATTAACCGGTTGCTTTTTACGATTTCAAATTAGATAGTCGGTTATTTAATGTCGGCATTGATAACTTCCGACTACTAGTTGATGTGGTTGTGACAGTGAAAAATAAATGCTAGTCCGTAGTATTGAAAAAGAAAGGATGACTTCCAACGCGGTATAAAAAATCAGTTAAAATATGTCTTTTAACTGATTTCTTTTTTTTCGGGAGTTTCTGGATGTCAATGGCTGATCGTGACGGCGTTATTTGGTATGACGGCAAAATGGTTCCCTGGCGGGAAGCCAATACGCACGTACTGACGCATACGCTGCACTATGGACTGGGAGTATTTGAGGGGGTGCGGGCCTATGAAACAGCACAAGGGCCGGCTATATTTCGTTTAAAGGAACATACGGACCGGTTATTTAATTCAGCGCATATTTTTATGATAAAAATGCCTTACGATAAGGCAGCGGTGATGCAGGCGCAGCGTGATGTTGTTTCACAAAATAATTTAACTTCCGGGTATATCCGGCCAATTGTATTTTATGGATCCGAAGCTATGGGTCTTTCCGCAACAACGCTTTCAGTACATGTAGCAGTGGCTGCTTGGTCGTGGGGTACATACTTGGGTGCAGAAAGTCTTGAAACAGGAATACGTGTCAAAACTTCTTCATTTACGCGTCATCACGTCAACATTAATATGTGTCGGGCGAAATCAGTAACGACATACGCCAATTCAATACTGGCGAATCAAGAGGCAGCCCAGTGTGGTTACGATGAAGCACTATTGCTGGATACGGACGGCTATGTTGCTGAGGGATCTGGTGAAAATATTTTCATTGTTAAGCAGGGGACCCTATATACCCCTGATTTGACATCATGTCTTGAAGGTATTACACGTGCTTCTATTATCGAATTAGCGATGGAAGCAGGTATTCCTGTTGTTGAGAAGCGTATTACGCGCGATGAAGTGTATTGTGCGGATGAAGCGTTCTTTACCGGTACTGCGGCAGAAGTGACACCCATTCGCGAACTGGATAACAGGGTTATCGGTGGAGGTAGGCGCGGTCCGGTAACTACGCAATTGCAGAGTATATTTTTTGATTGCGTTAAAGGCAAGAATACGGGTCATCGTAACTGGTTGACTTTGGTTTAATAAGCTGTATCGGAGTATAAGAATCATGAATCAACAAGCTGATAATAAAGAAAGAGAAATAGAAATTACAACGGACAATTTACCTTTACATTGTCCAACGCCTGAAATGAGGCTTTGGAACACGCATCCACGGGTGTACTTGCCGATAGAAAAAACTGGTGAAGCGTTGTGTCCATATTGTGGTACACGTTATACGCTAAAAGGGGGTGCCCTGGCGGGGCATCATTAAGTAGTTGATCGGAATTTAGACATGCATAATGCGAAACAATCAGTTCCACAGGAAATTTTTAAGGCCTATGATATTCGTGGCATTGTTGGTAAGAGCCTTACCGAAGAATGCGTCGAAGCGATTGGTCACGCGATCGGCTCAGAAGCCCATGCTAGAAATGTGGCGTCAATTGCAGTCGGACGTGATGGCCGATTGTCCGGCCCATCGCTTTCGGAAGCATTAATTCGCGGTATTCTTAATAGTGGCGTGAATGTGGTAGACGTCGGGATGGTGGCAACGCCGATGCTTTATTATGCAGCGTACGAATATTGCAATTATTCTGGTGTTATGGTTACAGGGAGTCATAATCCACCGGAGTATAATGGTTTTAAGATAGCGCTTGGCGGTGAAACGCTCGCGGCAGATGCCATACAAGGATTGCGTCGGCGTATTGAGAATCAAGATCTGGCGCATGGTGAAGGACATTATTCTCAACGTGAAATAGGGAAAGAATATATCCGGCGCGCCGCTGACGGTATCAAGCTCGATCGTCCGATGAAGGTCGTTGTCGATTGTGGGAATGGTGTTGCAGGTGCTTTCGCGCCCGCACTGTATCGGAAGCTTGGTTGTGATGTCGTCGAATTGTTTTGCGATGTAGACGGAACCTTTCCAAATCACCACCCTGATCCGTCAGCACCGGATAACCTGGATGATGTAAAACAGTCCCTGGCTACAACAGATGCTGAAATCGGATTGGCTTTTGACGGTGACGGTGATCGTCTTGGTGTTGTGACCAAAGATGGTAGTATTATCTATCCGGATCGCCAGCTTATGTTATTTGCAGCCGATGCACTATCCAGAAATCCAGGTGGGCAGGTTATCTTTGATGTGAAATGCACGCGTAACTTGGCGCCATGGATTGAGCGGCACGGTGGCGTTCCTATCATGTGGAAAACCGGGCATTCATTCATTAAAGGTAAATTAAAAGAAACAGGTGCATTGTTGGCTGGAGAAATGAGCGGACATGTTTTTTTCAAAGAACGCTGGTATGGTTTCGATGACGGTTTGTATGCCGGCGCGAGGCTGTTGGAGTTGCTCAGTCATGTTGAGAATATAGATAACGTATTAAATAGTCTGCCAGATTCGATTAATACACCTGAACTGCAAATTCGTGTTGAGGAAGGCGAGAACCATACATTAATTGCTGCGCTGCAAAAGAATGCGCGGTTCGAGATGGCACAGCGTGTAATAACAATTGACGGGCTTCGGGTAGAATATGACGATGGATTTGGGCTTGCGCGTGCATCAAATACTACTCCGGTTATCGTGTTGCGTTTTGAAGCCGAAAGTTCGGCCGCACTTAAGCGTATTCAACAGGACTTTCGTGACAATATCGAACGGATTAAACCGGAAACTGTATTTCCCTTTTAGCCTGATCTGATAGCGTATTGGTTTAGATGAAAATAGCCATAGCACAAATGAATTGCGTTGTTGGCGATATCGTCGGCAATGCGAGAAAAATTATTATCGCGATGGAGAATGCCAGGGATGCTGGTGCGGACTTAGTGGTTACACCTGAGTTGGCGCTTTCCGGTTATCCACCTGCTGATCTGTTGTTACGTGAAACGTTTTATCAGGCTTGTTCCGAAGTACTGAATGATTTGGTGCAAAAGACTGTCGGCATAACATTGGTCGTAGGTCATCCGGATTTCCAGAATGGTAAGCTATATAATTCTGTATCTGTTATCCAGGATAGGCAGATAGTTGCGTTTCACCATAAATATATTCTGAATCGGGCACCGTTTTTCAATGAATACTATTATTTTGATAAAGGCGGTAATCCAAGTTTGTTTGAAATATCCGGTGTCAGGTTTGGTATTCTGATATGTGCGGATTTCTGGCAGGCGCATACCGTAGAAAGCCCGGTGATAATGGCGTCGGATATTGATTATCTACTGGTTTTAAGTGCTTCAGCGTATCATATTGATAAACAGGTTTCCCGCTACCAATTAACCCAACAATTTATCAGCAATACCGGAGTAGGTGTAGTGCACGCTAATCTAGTGGGTGGCCAAGATGAATTGATATTCGACGGTGCGTCATTTGTAATGGATAAAAATGGCGTGTTGACGCATCAGTTTGCCGAGTTTCAGGAAGCCCTAGGCTACGTTGATATTGAGGACAACGTACCGATAAATGGCTATATCGAGCCGCAATTACCCACTACAGCCAGCATTTATCAGGCGTTGTGTATGGGGCTTAGAGATTACATCAATAAAAATCGTTTTCCTGGCGTCTTAATCGGTTTGTCTGGCGGTATTGATTCGGCACTGGCACTGGCTGTAGCTGTCGATGCACTTGGCGCTGATAAAGTTCAAACCGTTATGATGCCAACACAATATACGTCCAGTATTAGCCTTGAGGATGCTAATGCAATGGCTGAAGCACTCGGGGTAAAGCACTATCACAGTTTAATCAAGCCGCTGTTGGATCATTTTTCACTTATGCTGGAAAACGATTTTCATATTTCAGCCGAAGATACATATACCAGTACTGTGCCGGAAAATTTACAGGCACGCATACGTGGTACATTACTCATGGCACTGTCAAATCATACCGGTGCTATTGTTCTGACAACAGGTAATAAATCCGAGCTGGCAGTCGGCTACTGTACGTTATATGGCGATATGGCGGGAGGATTTGCGGTTCTTAAAGATATTAGTAAAACCATGGTTTATCAATTGTGTAAATATCGCAACCAAATCGATGCAGTGATTCCGCAGCGCATTATTGAACGTGCTCCGACTGCGGAGCTACGATACAACCAGACTGATCAGGATAGTCTTCCACCCTATGAAGTGCTCGATGCGATTATGGAAGCGTATATTGAGCAGAATCTGTCGCCAGAGGAAATTATCGAAAGAGGCTATAGCGAAGAGAATGTATATCGTGTCATTCATTTAATCAAAATAAATGAATATAAACGCTTTCAAGCACCACCCGGTATTCGAGTTACCCAATGCGATTTCGGTACAACGTGGCGGCATCCGATTACTAATAGATTTGAACAATAGTTGTTTTTATCCCATACGCGATGTTGTGGGTATCTGAATACTGTAGAAAAAGACTTTTACAAAAGATGTTGATGGAATAAAATTTATACCTGTTGATATTGGCAGAATGTCATTCCATTTCATGGACTAGATTTGAATCAGTAATAGAAACGAGATATGCATTTGCAAGTTCAAGCTGATAGTTACGCATCTATTTTTTACAAGTCAGGTCATGGCCTTTCCTTCGTGTTGAGAAAGCCATCTGGTTCTTCAAAAGCCGGTATGATGTATTCTATTTTGATTGTCTGCGCATTATCATTTTTATTCCCAAATCTAGCCGATGCTGTACCGGATACGATGGCGGAGCGCGTCAAACCTTGTACCATTTGTCATGGCAAAGAAGATAGAGCCGAGCAGCATGTTTACTATCCACGCATAGATGGCAAACCTTGGGGTTATCTCTTCAACCAGTTGCGTAATTTCAGAGATGGCCGCCGTCATTATCAGCCCATGGCTATTTTGCTTGAAAACATGTCTGACGGCTATTTAATGGAGATTGCACGTTATTTTTCTGAACTGGATTTACCGGATTTTCAGCCCGAGCGGCACATGATGCAGTCTGGAGAAATTGATCTTGCTGAGCAACTGATCTATTCCGGCTATCCGGACAGAAATATTCCGGCATGTAGTAATTGCCATGGTCAAACGTTAATGGGTACTATACCATTTATTCCTGGACTATTAGGATTGCCCCGCACGTATTTAACAGCACAATTTGGTAGCTGGCGAAGCAGCGGATTAGTCCGTGGACAGGTGTCCGATTGTATGTCGGAGATTGCAAAAAAACTCACTGATCAGGAAATCAATGCAGTGGCAAAATGGCTGGCTGCACAAATTGTCAACGGTAAACCTGATCCGTCAGTAGCCTTGCTACCCGAACTTGCGCAACGATGTAGCAGCATTGTTAAAGTAGAGTATCCGGAATGAGTAACCACCGCGCCTATTTATCAGTTTACAGCAAGTTATTATTTAAGGCGGTTATATTAGTCTGCGTAGTGTGGGCTTTATTGGCTTCTCATTGCGCCATTTCCGGTACGGTTGGTTATCCATCCGTTTCTTCTGCTGACCTTGACACACTGCAGCAGCAGGGCGCTTACCTGGTTCGCGCAGGTAATTGCATGGGGTGTCATACTGCTAAAGGTGGAAAGCCGTTCGCAGGTGGGCGGCGTATCACTACATCTTTTGGTGTCTTCGTTACACCAAACATCACACCTCACGAAACCACAGGTATAGGGAATTGGTCAGAGACAGATTTTTGGTTGGCGCTGCATGAGGGTAAGTCGCGCGATGGACGGCTGCTTTACCCATCGTTTCCTTATACAGAATATACTAAGGTGACGCGTCGGGATGCCAATACTATTTTTGCTTACCTACAATCGTTACCAGCTGTCGATCAGATTAATCCGCCACATGAAATCCCCTTTCCGTATAATTTCAGGCCTCTGCTATACATCTGGCGTGCACTGTATTTTAAAGCTGGGGAGTACGTTCCTGACCCATCTCAGTCGGTAGAATGGAATCAGGGCGCTTACTTAGTTCAGGGTCTTGGACATTGTAATGCCTGTCATACTCAACGCAACATATTGGGCGCCAATGCGGAAGATGCATTGGCAGGTGGACAGATTATGGGTATGAATTGGTACGCACCATCGTTGCTCTCTCATATTGAGGCTGGCAGCAGTGATTGGTCCGTCAATGAAATTGTTGAACTGTTATCCACCGGTATTACTGGCCGTGCAGTAGCTTCAGGCCCAATGGCGACTGTTATTCGACAGAGCCTCCAATATTTATCCAAAGAAGATCTACAAGCCATAGCTGTTTATCTGCAATCTATTTCAGATGATAAGAAGAATTATGCATCAGTAACTGTGCCATCAGTTTCGATGGAGGCAAACGATAACTTGATGTCGGGTAAGCAGCTTTATCAAACATACTGCCAGGAATGTCATGGTTCTTCTGGAGAGGGTGAGCCAGGTATCTATCCGCGGCTTGCCGGAAATCGCAGTGTAACCATGACATCTCCGCTTAACACCATTCGCAGCATTTTGGATGGCGGCTATCCTGCTGTGACGGAAGAAAATCCACGTCCTTACGGTATGCCGCCATTCCAACAAATTTTACATGACAAAGAAATTGCGTTTCTGGTTTCATTTATCAGAAATGCTTGGGGAAACAGTGCGAATCGGGTAACCGAATATGATGTTGAGCGCAGCAGAAGCATAGGTATCGAATAATTTTTATAAAGTTTGGTTCTTAACACGGCAATATCGCTGATGTAATTTGCCTATATTTGCCGTAGTTGCTCGGGCCGATAAGTTTTAATACAAAATAGTTACAACAAATAAATCCGCTGAATTGTGAAAAAAGAACAATAACGTGTACTTTCAGACTGATTTGATTGGTTATTATTATCACTTTGTAAAGTTGGGTGATGAGTCAAAAAGCCTTGGCATTGGTGAGGTGGGTCGGGGTGATGTTGGATGTCCTGATAAGACTGTACGTACAGAACAGCTTGTTAGGTGTGACGAATTTTGTTTACTTATGAGCCTTGAGAATGAGCACGAAAAAAACTAGCGATAAAAAATCGAAGACAAATCCGAAAACAAACCCGAAGACAAATCATCTACCAGTAAGATTGGTCGGGATCGGCGCTTCGGCAGGTGGTCTTGAAGCCTTGCGTGATTTAATGGCATCGCTTCCAAAATCCGGCTGTTTGTCTTATGTCATCGCACAACATGTTTCGCCAACGCATATCAGCATGTTGCTCAATCTATTAACCCCGCTAACACATCTGACTGTTAACGATCTCACCGATCGAATCGAGCCTAAAGCCGGCGTAGTCTATATTACACCACCGAATAATGATGTGATGTTGGAGAACGGCCGATTACGATTATTACCGCCACGTCAGATCGTGGGTCCTAAACCCTCAATTACACATTTTTTCTATTCACTTGCTGAAGAACTGGGAGAACAGGCGATAGGTATTATTCTTTCGGGAACAGGATCTGACGGGGCATCCGGGATACGTGCTATTAAGGCTTCGGGCGGCATTACCATTGTACAAGATCCGGACACGGCAAAATACGATGGCATGCCTAAATCCGCTATTCACACCGGTAGCGTTGATTTGATCATGGCGCCCCACGAAATGGGGGGAGCTTTAACGCGCCTACTTGAACATCGAGAGGATTTATCACATGTTTTAGACGCAGAGAAGGATGGAGATGAGTACTCGCAGATAAGTAATCTGGTAAGGCAACACACATCATTCAAACTGAAAGAATATAAGTCAAGTACGGTTAAACGTCGTATTACCCGGCGCATGGGCATATTAGGGCTAAATACGCTGGCCGAATATATTGAGTATATGCGCATTAATAAAGATGAATCGCAGCAGTTAATCCGCGATACGTTTATTAGTGTAACCGAATTTTTCCGAGATCAAAGCTGCTTTGATGCTTTGAGAAGCGCGTTAGAGGAGCTTGTAAAACGAAAGGCTGGTAGTGAAGCGAACACAATCCGCTGCTGGGTGCCTGCTTGTGCGACGGGTGAAGAAGTCTATAGCATCGCGATGCTTTTTGAAGAAATATTTTATGCTGAGAGCGAATATAACAGCTTGCAGTATGTAATTTTTGCATCCGATATGGACGATAACGGTCTGGATCATGCCAGAGCCGGACTTTATCCGGCCAGCGAAATGCTGGTAGTTCCCGCCGAATTCAAAAAACGGTATTTCGAGGTTGAAGGTGATCACTATCGCGTGCGCAAGGATATTCGTAATCGGGTAATTTTTGCCCGGCAAAACGTAATTGAAGATCCACCGTTTAATCGACTGGACTTAATTAGTTGCCGCAACCTGTTGATATATCTGACAGCAGAAACACAAAAGCGTATTTTCGAGTTGTTCCATTTTTCGTTGAACCAGAGTGGTGTTTTATTTCTGGGGAGGTCGGAAAGTGCAGAGTCATATAAGGAGTTATTTAAACCTGTTGATCTGCGTGCACGGCTATTTATGCGTCAGGCTGGTGAAGGAAATTATCCCATTCATTATACGCAGGGTTTTCCAACTATTCAGGGGGAAATCGGTAAAACAAAAGAACGTGCGGGTTCCAATGTCGAAGTTTTAAATATGCGGATGCTCGAAATGCTGGCGGCCAGTTATGCGCCGCCGACACTCGTGATCAATGACGCAGATATGGTTGTGCATTTTCAGGGAAATCTCAAACCGTATTTAAATTTCCCGCATGGCCGCGCGAACCTGTATCTGTTTGATCTTGTCGATAGTCAGATGCGCGCCGAATTACGTGCATTGGTATATCGGTGCAGACGCGACCGTCAGATCATTACAGGCGCAACATTGGATGTAAAGATTGAGGGTGAATTAAATAAGATTCAGCCTATAGTCCAGCCCCTAGATCAGAATGCAAATACGATGCTGATGGTTTCTTTTCAAGCGAGCCGTCGTAGCGAAGGCAAAGAAGATGCGAAGATTAATTCGGCTTCAGAGCGAGATAGTCTGATCATTAGTGAGCTTGAGCTCGAGCTGGCCAATACACGTACGCATCTGAACATTGTCGTAGAAGAGCTGGAAACATCGAACGAGGAACTGCAGTCACTCAATGAAGAATTACAGTCTGCCAACGAGGAAATGCAATCTACAAATGAAGAATTACAAACGTCTAATGAGGAGTTGCAGTCTACCAATGAAGAATTGTTAACGGTTAACGAGGAACTTCAGGTTAAATCAGGGGAACTCGAGCATTTATCTGTTGATTTGACAAATATTAAGCAAAGTCTGGTTTTCCCACTGATAGTGGTTAATCAGAAGATGCTGGTTAAGCAATACAACCAGGCTTGCAGCAATATTATTAATACAGACAACCCGGTAATCAACAACGTTATCAGCAGTATCGAATGGCGGATGGATGTGCCTAATTTTTATAACATCGTACAAACGGTGATCAAAGATGGCGTTAATCACACTTCAATATTACAGGCCAGTGACGGATTGGTATACAAATTGTTCGTAATGCCGTATAGAAACGTTCATGGAGATCATGACGGCGCGGTTCTCATGTTTGAAGATATCACGTCGCAATATAATACCGAGCAGGCGTTGCGTGATAGTAACGAGCGTTATGATCTGGTCGCTGAAGCGACTAGTGATGGAATTTGGGATTGGAATATCGATGATGAACCGTACTGGTCGCCACGATATAAATCAGTTCTGGGTTATCAGGATCACGAACTGTCTGGATCAATGAAAGAATAGAAACGAAGATTGCATCCGGACGACAAAGAATATGTACTTTCTGTTTTGGAAAACCATTTAAAAAATGATGGTCCTTATGATGTGGAATACCGTTTCAAGCATAAATCGGGTAAATATATCTGGTTAAGAGGATGTGGTCAGGTCATACGTAATAAGCGTGGTAAAGCGGTGCGTATGGCCGGCTCGATAACGGACATTACCAAACGTAAACAAACCGAACGTGATTTGTATGAGAATCAGGAGAAATTCCGCCACGCGATGCTCTTTGCGCCTATTGGTAAAGCGATATCAGAGATTGATGGGCGTTATATAAAAGTCAATTCGGCATTGTGTGAGACACTGGGCTATACAGAAGAAGAACTATTGGCATGCGATTTCCAATCGCTGACTTATTTTGAAGATGTGGATACTGAACTATCCTATAGAAAAAAACTGCTTGAAGGGGAAATGAGTTCCTTTCAGATGGACAAACGTTACGTTCACAAGGACGGTCATTTGGTATGGGCGCTGCTAAACGAATCACTGGCACACAATGAAACGGGTGTTCCCTTATATTTTATCAGCCACATACAGGATATTAGTCAACGTAAAGCTTATGAAGAAGAGCTGCGGCTGGTGTCGAATGTTTTTTCCAATACGCTCGACGGTATTCTTATTGCAGATGCTTCCGGTACTATCCTAAAAATTAATGCTGCGTTTACTGACATACTCGGTTACACATCGGAAGAACTTGTGGGCCAGCATATGCGCATGCTTATTTCGCAAAAAGACAGTAACGATTTTATCCGATGCATGTGGTCGAGGCTATATAGAAAAGGTGTCTGGCAGGGAGAGATCCGTGAATATCACAAAAATGGAAATCGTGTTCCAATCTGGCTGAGCATTACGACTATCAGTGACGAGCAAAAAAGACCGAAGCGATACGTAGCGGTCTTACACGATATGAGTGAACAAAAATTATCCCAGGAACGTATTCATCATCTTGCGCATTATGACGTACTAACGGGATTGCCGAATCGTGTATTGTTGTTGGACCGTCTATCACATGCATTGTCGGCCGCAAGACGAAACCACAACAAACTTGCGCTACTGTTTATCGATCTGGATAAGTTCAAGCATATAAACGACTCACGTGGCCATTTTGTTGGGGATGAATTGCTGATCAAAGTTGCGGAGCGAATTTCGACGCATGTCCGTGATGCCGATACACTGTCAAGACTCAGTGGAGATGAATTTGTGCTGTTGATCGACAATTTATCCGCCGAGAGTCACATCAAAAAAGTTGCGACTAAAGTACTTGATTCATTGTCAAAACCTTTTGAATTAACTGGGGGGCAAGTATATCTGACTGCAAGCATTGGTATTGCTATTTATCCGGAAGACGGCGATACACCGGATTTATTGCTTAGGCACGCTGATCTGGCAATGTATAAGTCAAAAGAAAATGGGCGTAATCATTTTCATTTTTATGCTGAAGAAATGGGCGTCAGAATCAAAGAACAAATCAAATTGAACACTGATCTCCGTAATGCGATTAAAGAAAAATCATTAATGCTGTACTATCAGCCGATCATGGATATTGAAACAGGTACATGTATCGGTGCTGAAGCATTGTTACGCTGGCAGCATCCGAAAATGGGATGGATTGAGCCGGAAAAATTTATTCCAATTGCAGAGGATAATGACTTAATTAATATCCTGGGTGAGTGGGTGCTTTTGACCGCCTGTCGGCAGATGAAAAAGTGGTTGGAGGAGGGGCATTCACTTAAATCGCTGTCAGTGAATGTTTCGGGTAAACAAATTATTGCCGGAAATTTTGTAGATGCAGCGAAACGAGTAATGAAAGAAACGAACTGTCCGAAGGACAGCATTACGCTTGAACTGACGGAAAGCCTGATTATGGAAGGTAGTGAGGAAGTGTTACAAACGCAGCATCAATTGCGCAAATTAGGTTTTGGCTTATCTATTGACGACTTCGGAACAGGGTTCTCATCATTAAACTATCTCAAGCGTATGCCGCTGACACAACTGAAACTAGACAGGTCTTTTGTTATGGGAATACCGGATAATGCGAACGACGTTAGGCACGGAAAAATTATATGAGACGGAGGGACACATTATATGAGACGCGCCGCATTATATGAGATTTTCGCACACTCAAAAATCGCCCCGTACTTTACATTTTAATAGTTTTGTGATTTTAAACCGGTTTAATATTCATATTACCAGGTAATTGCATTGACTTCTGCGATTGTTGTTGCGTTCGCTACTGCTGCTTTTTTGGTATCCATATTTGAATCAAGCGTTAATCCGCGCGTGAGTATTGCCGACGCGAGTGCTTGCAAGTCTGCAAACGTCATCGAGTTTTGAGTCTCAGTGACATCACGCCAGTACATGCCACCTGGAACGCTACCCACGGACAGTACAGCAGCGAGCAGTTGCTGCGATTTCACGTCGGCTCGCCAGGTCTTGCTATCATGGTCAATATTTGCATAATTCGCCACATCATAAGCCGCCTGCAGGTCTGCAACCTTGTCCTCCTTGGCCGCCAGCAAGTCTTCAGCGTCGGCCGCCGCTTCTTCTTCCGCGGTAAACGGCACCTCGCCGTTTAATGTCATTCTCGTTCTAGGCATTATTTTTTAAGCCAGTAGAGTTTATCTTCCGATTTGTTTTTTGATTTTACAAATGATTTTATCTCTGTCAAATTTGAAAAGTCTTCCATTAATTGCTGTTCAATTTTAGTTCTATAATCTCTTATTCTATCGTGATTTTTTATTCCTAATTGCTGTAACCTTTTGTCTCTTTCAATTTGGCTAGTTCCTTTTATTTCGTGATTTATTTCATTCAGCAAAAATACATTGAAGTCAAGTAAAATATAGGAAAGTTCATTGCTCAACCAAATGGAAATGTTTACCGATGCTGCGACTAATATTGAAATAGACTGAAAATG
>JAUIIB010000028.1 GCA_030431985.1 Gammaproteobacteria bacterium | reverse complement strand
ATCACTAAAATGGACTATGCCAATCCATAACTGGAAACAGGCGCTGAATAGATTTACAATCGAATTCGAAGACCGTTTGAAGGACTACACTTAACTCAGACAGTTACACAGAAAACTTTACACCCTCTAATTCAGATTATTTAGAATCTTGGTTCTGATTTAGTGTCGTCCAAATACACTGATCATTGCTTTCCTGCTGAATTTTCTCCAATTGGCAATGATGCAGTTTGAGTTCTTCGTTAGTTGCTGACAATATCTGCAAGCTTAAATTACTCACATCACAGGCTGTCTTATTACCCGGCGTATTTACACTATCCAAATCCATCAGCAAGCTTTCCTGGCCGCGCGTCATTGCCAGATAAACCTCAGCCAGCAACTCGGCATCAAGCAACGCGCCATGCAGTGTTCTCTTTGAATTATCTATTTTATAGCGTTCGCACAATGCATCCAGATTATTACGTTTACCCGGATGCAAGTCTTTCGCCATTCTCAGCGTATCAGTAATTTGCGCGCAATAAGCATCCACAGTAGACATTTCTTGGAGCCCTAACTCATGATTTAGAAAACCGATATCAAATGGCGCATTATGAATAATCAACTCAGATTCAAAAATAAAATCCAAAAACTCTTTGGCAACCTCTCTGAATTTTGGCTTATCCTGCAGAAAAGCACGCGTTAAACCATGCACTTGCAGCGCACCCTCATCACTTTCACGCTCAGGGTTAAGATAATGATGAAAATGATTTCCCGTTAATTGACGATTACAAATTTCAACTGCGGCAATCTCAACGACCCGATGTCCAAGTTTGTGTTCCAGCCCCGTTGTTTCAGTATCGAGCACTATCTGACGCATAAAAAGTCCTTAGGTTTAAGTAGCATCTCCGGCAACGGCTTTCTCTACCCCTTGGTTCGCCAGCCGATCTGCCCGCTCGTTGCCTTCATGCCCAGCATGTCCACGTACCCACTGCCAGTCGATGTCATGCTTTTGCGATAATTGATCAAGGGCTTTCCACAAATCCATATTTTTTACCGGTTTTTTGCCAGCCGTTTTCCAGTCACGTGCTTTCCATGACGCCATCCATTGACTGATCCCGTTATGTACATATTTCGAATCAGTATATAAACGCACTTTACAACTACGTTTTAATAACTCCAGGGCACGTATAGCAGCGAGTAATTCCATGCGATTGTTTGTGGTGTATGCCTCGCCACCTGAAATTTCCTGCTCATAGTTTCCATACTTTAATACTGCCCCCCACCCACCAACACCAGGATTACCCTTACACGCACCATCGGTATATATCTCAACAACGCTTTCTTCTTGTTTCATCTTATACGCGCTGTACGAAGCGCAGCATCCCATTCAAACACAAATTAGTTTTATCGTTTGCTTCGCTGCGTTGCCGCAGCGATTTTCTTTTTCCCGGCCAGACTGTTTTTCCATCCCGGCTTAATCACCAACATGCCGCATTTATGCTTCACTGCATGTAAAAAATAAATTCCGCCGGAAATTGGCCACCATCGATCACCAGCGTCTTCCATAAACCCAAACCGCCGACGCCAGCTCTCTTGTTGGAAAGGCGGTATATAGCAACATAATTTCCCCCCCTTCATTTCAAAATTAAACAATTTTAACCAGTCTTTTAAACGTGGCAGCGCTATAAAATGTCCGTTCCAGGGAAATTCTTCCCGCTCTAGTCCACACGATTGCCGTAGCCCCCACAGGCTGATTGGATTAAAACCCGAAATAACGACATGACCTTCAGGAATGAGTACGCGATATATTTCCCTCAGAATTTGATGTGGGTTATCATGAAATTCAAGCACATGCGGCACAATAATTAAATCGATGGTATCACTCGCTATGGGTAAATGATCGCACGTTGCCTTCAGCATGTGCTCATTTTCCACACCGGCAGAAAATCGTAACGGCATACGGTTTGCTCTCAAAAAATCATATTGAGGCATTCCCATTTGCATTGCGTTATAACCAAAAATATTGGCAACAATCTGGTCAAAATATTGAAACTCATGTTCAACAATATATTGTCCCAAAGACGTTGCGAACCACTGTTGGGCTGTCAATTTGGCCATGCCTGTAGAATAATTTTAGTTAAGAATGGTCAGAAACATATTGTAAACTAAGCTATATAAATCCTCTGATCAATTCTACATGATTAAAAAATGACATGACGACAATACATATTGATCCCATACCTGCATTTAAAGATAACTATATCTGGATTATTCACGATACTAAATTTGCCGTAGTCGTCGATCCAGGAGATGCACCACCAGTAATGAAATATCTTCGCTCCAACCAATTGCAGTTAACTGCAATTCTGATTACACATCACCACAGCGACCATATCGGGGGCAACCGGGCACTTTTGGAACAACATCAAATACCAGTGTATGGACCAAAACGGGAGGCGATTTCAACCGTCACACATGCTTTACAAGATAATGATACCGTCTATCTCGATGCGCTGTCGCTTACACTTAAAGTCATTGAAGTACCCGGCCATACACATGGTCATATTGCTTATTTTGGATTGTTACCCAATTTTCAGAAAAAAAATATTTTATTATGCGGCGATACATTATTCGCCAGTGGCTGTGGACGAATTTTTGAAGGCACACCACAACAAATGTACCGATCACTCAAAAGATTAGAACAACTTCCCGATGATACATTGGTTTATTGCACTCATGAATATACGCTCAGTAATATCAGTTTCGCCCGGGTTGTGGAACCCGGCAATGCGGAACTCAAACAACAAGAGCAGCGTGTCAAACAACTACGTCGAGAAAATAAACCGACATTACCTTCTCTCATGGCAACCGAAAAAAAATGCAACCCCTTTCTGCGCTGCAACCAGCCTGAAATTATTAAAATCACCAGTCAGCACGCCGGAAAAAAACTGAATGAACCGCTCGATGTTTTCACAACATTACGCGAATGGAAAAACAATTTCTAATTGAACATTAAGAGTGTCACCCATACCTTAATTCACAGTCAATACCACTGTGCTTTATTATCTAAAAAATGGGTGCCTGATAATTTTTCAAGCACCCATTTCTTTTTGTTGTTTTCCATCAATCCTATAGACTGATGCTTACACCAAAAAATCTTTAGTTTTACGGTTTTGCCGCACGCAAGACCGGATAAAACTGCAGAAAAACCTGGTCCTGATCAGCATTTTCCTGATGGCAGGCAGAGCATGCAGAATCATCCTGAATAGCGCCATGCCTCGATTTTCCGTCAAAGCCAAAATATGCCCAGTTACCTGGTCTGTCAGGATAACGCTTTTCACTCTTGACCATTGCCGCAATGCCGCCGAATTCACCCGGGAAATAACCGTTTCCGCTTGCCGCTTCCGTATCTCCCACACTTGCCAGCTCTTTTACAATGACAGTGTTGTTACGGAATTCTCCAGTTTTTTTCCAATGCTCGTAACTGCCTGGATCAATATACACGTTATGAAATTCTGGAAAAGCGGCAGAACCATCATTCAAATCATTAGGGGTAACGCTGGCACCAATAAAAACCCATTCACGGTAGTTTCTTGGTGTATACAGCTCATTATCTTTTGTAAATCGACCGTATAATCTTTCTCCCGATGCTATTGTCTGCGTGGTTACACCCAGAAGACCAGTCAATAACAATAATGCGGTCCCACACAATAACGCTCTCTTAAATTTTGACATAAATAAGCCCTTTAAATGGTTAACTAAAAACACTGCATAACAACTTGAAAAAGTTGTCAACCACAATTGTTAGACAGATAAACCCAGTTCGTCAAGAGGGACATATCCTCCTTCTTGAGCGAAAAAAGAAAATAGTTCCGGAATCAATTTGAATTAATCGTTATAAGAATAAAAATTCTTATCATTCAATTATATTTACAATAAAAATAATGTAGCCAAGCTCAAAAAAATAAAAAACCCGCCACTGTCGGTTACCGCAGTAATCATTACGCTGGATCCCAGGGCAGGATCTCGCCCAAGTTTACGCAGTGTCAATGGAATCAATACACCTAATAAAGCGGCCAGTAATAAATTTAATAACATAGCCAGCATCATCACCAAACCCAACTCAATGTTATGATAGATCGCGAACGTAAACAAACCGACCACAGCACCCCATAACAAACCGTTGACAATACTGACGCCAATCTCCTTACTCATTAATTTCCAGGCGCTACCTGTCTTAATTTGATCCAGTGCAAGTGCACGCACAATCATCGTAATCGTCTGGTTGCCTGAATTACCGCCAATTCCCGCAATAATAGGCATTAGCGCTGCTAACGCCACCAGTTTCTCAATCGAATCCTCAAATAAGCCAATCACTCGTGAAGCGACAAATGCTGTTACAAGGTTTATAGCCAGCCATATCCAACGGTTCTTAACGCTTCTCAATACCGGCGCAAAGAGGTCTTCTTCTTCCTGCAAACCAGCCAAATTCAACACTTCATTTTCTGCCTTGTCACGAATAAAATCAATTACCGTATTAACAGTGACGCGGCCCAACAGTTTCTTATCACGATCGATTATAGAGGCAGAAACAAGATCGTAACGCTCAAATGCATCTGCAGCATCTTGCGCTTTATCATCGGGACGAAGGGCAATCATTTCCTTAACCATCACCTCATCCACCCGGATTTCTGGATCGCTCACCAAAATCTGATTAATCAGCAGCACGCCTTTTAAATGTTCATACCTGTCAACAACAAACAACTTGTCCGTATGATCCGGCAATTCTTCAAGACGACGCAAATACCGCAGAACGACTTCAAGGCGCACATCTTCTCGCACCGTAATCACATCAAAATCCATCAATGCACCTACAGCGTCCTCCGGATACGACATCGCTTCGCGCAATTGCTCGCGCTCTTCAATTGGTAACGCTCGAAATACATCCTCTATGATATTCTGCGGCAAATCAGGCGCAAGATCAGCAATTTCATCAGCATCAAGTTGCCCTGCAGCTGCGACCAATTCCTGAGAACCCATATCGGTTATCAGCGTTTCACGAACTGCATCTGAGGCTTCCAGCAATACTTCGCCATCGTATTCAGGACTAACCAATCGCCAGACCATTAACCTGTCCTCTAATGGTAATGACTCCAGCAAATCGGCAATGTCTGCCGGATGCAGGCTATCCACCAACCGCTGCAACTCGTCCAGATTCTCTTTTTGGATGGATGATTCGTTCAGTGCCTTGGTCGCATCATGCTGCATATTGACAAACCCCTGCAACAATTTGTATTTATTCAATAACGTAATAACGCGCTGAAACTGTTTATGCAGCTGTTCGTTTTCTTCATTTTGACTTTCTTCACTCATGACACGCCATCCGTTACTATCTGGATAAAATAAAAAAACGCCATAGCATATACGGTATATTCGTGGTGTACAATTGTCATATCGATGAAATCTGACGGCCGTCCTGAATTACAATTTTTTGGCTGTGGTTTATGGTATTCTTGCTGAATGCAAACGGCCAAGCAGGATGTCTTTTTTCTTCAACAAATGCCGTGAATCTCTGTTTTCATCATAAAATCTTGGGTTGGTTACCATGGCAGCTAAATAAGTAGCTTGATGCTGGGTCAACGATGCCGCAGATAGACCATAGTAGTGTTGTGCAGCCGCTTCCACACCAAAAACCCCGTTACCCCACTCAATCATATTCAGGTAAATCTCAAGAATACGTTGTTTGGACATAACCGTTTCGAGCATGACTGTGATGACGGCTTCCTGTAATTTTCGAATAATTGATTTATGCTCGGAAAGAAATAGATTTTTTGCCAATTGCTGACTGATTGTTGATCCACCGGCTGTAATTTGACCCTTTGACACGTTCTTCTTAAACGCTTTCTGGATCGCATCGTAATCAAACCCATTATGCTGAAGAAACTTGCTATCTTCAGCAACAATAATGGCACGTTTCATTTCATATGAAATTTTCCAGTAGGGTATCCATGTATGTTTCAATGCCGCATCCGGGTTTTGTTTCTCCAGTGTTTCCAAGCGGCTTTGCATAAACGCACTGTGTGGTGGATTATTGTGCTTCCAATAGAGAACATGGCTCAGCAGCCACAGCTGATAAAGAAATACTGCATATATCATTAATAATGCCGCACGCCAGAACCAACGTACGAGCACAACATTCGGTTTATTATTCCTTTTAGAATTGCGGGTTGTTTTCTTCCTTCGCTTCATCTCACAATTGTTCTTTTGTATTTTGAATTCGATCCAAACAAATATTCGTATGTAATATTTGGCGCGTATTCTAACATCCCCGCATCACTAAATTCGGCTGACAAAGCATTTGGGAATTGGTTAGTAAATACGGTATAATACTGGACTTCATTTTGGGTCGTTAGCTCAGTTGGTAGAGCAGCGGACTTTTAATCCGTTGGTCCAGGGTTCGAATCCCTGACGGCCTACCAAATTAAGCAGTGCTCTGCAATTATGTGAAATGTTATAACTATACTAGAAGATCTATGGGGTATCGGATTGTAGTAGATATAGTTAGAAGTTAAATAAAAAGGCTAAGGCTCTAGGCTATCAGAAGAGAGTCTTAGGAAGCTAAAACGCATTTAAACGTTATAATCTGAATTTTCAAGATAAAGATCATCGCGGCGAAGATTAAAACGAAACTCAGTTTCTTTCAGGTGCAGATAGAAAGTATGCTCGAGTACATCATTAAGCTTTGCCAAACACCCTTTTTGCAAAACTCCAGAATGATTCAATACCGTTGATATGCTCTCATACCGCGCGAATTCGTTATCATAATGACGAACTCTGAAGTGATTATCAAAGCCGATATCCACCAAGCCATCATAACCACGCCATCCATCGGAATGAATCACGGCACCCCAAGTTCACATCGCCGCGGATAACGCCTTGCAACGTTGCTTTAGAGCAATCCTGGACAATTTCTGCATACACCTTTCCATGGCGCTTAAGTACACCAAAGACAATGGTTTTTCCATAGGCACCTCGGCCTCGTTTTCCTCAGGCACAGTGTGCGCCAAAGTAAGATTCATCGACTTCTACTGCGCTTAGCAGGGACGACTCGCTTTTACATGTTGTGCGATACGCTTACGTATTTTAAGGTAAATACTATTGATCGAGTGTATCGAAATGTTCGTCAACTGGGCTATATCAGTAGCGGAAAAATCCATGGAAAAATAGTAATTAAGTTATCTGAATTTAGCCCTTCTAATCCGCGAACGAAAATAGTATCTGTTTTTTATATGCATCTCAGCAAGCTAACATACCTTAATTAGTACTAACTTCCTAATATGACCCTATCTAAATACCATTTTCCCATTCTGAAAAGCCTTTAGACTCTTTACAAAACTTGTCCTTGCTTGTTAATTCAGTCAGATTCGAGTTTTACTTTACTCGCAATTTCACATAGACGAAATAACGAATAAACAACACCCGAAGAACAACTTGAAAGCAAATCGGCATAGGGACGACCAGTATACCTGACCGAGCCCCTGCCACACCACCCGGCATGCGGGTCCGCACCGGGCGGTTCGAGAAGTTGAGGTCATAAGAACCAGACCTTATTTCGATTTCACATTGCGGGCCGCAGGTTTCATCACGTGCAAGATCACCACCGGCTTCACCGATAACTACGCTTGCTCGCTTTGCTTTTACAAACTTCTGACGCATGGCCTTTGACATCAATGGATTTCTCTGACACATCTTATCGTTCAGCCCTTCACCTTACGGTTGCTATGGCCTCTGCTGACTTCTTGCTCCGACTTTTTTCCCGTCACCCTTTCGGGTGTAAAGCAAGATCTCCCCAGGTAAGAACGCACTCCTTCACTGCACAACCGTCGGATCTACGCTACTTCGCTTTGATCACGAGAGCTTCGTGGTTTCATGCCCACTCGCCCTGCTCGACAACGCCTTCTATCCGATTCTTGTTCATCGGCTCGCAGCTTCGATCCACGCTTCCTTCCTACAATCAGTCACCTTCATCCAGTTGCGCTTCTCTTCGTTCGCTGTGATCAACTTACGGTGGGACTTGCACCTACTAGAATGCGCCCATGCTAGGCGCACACAAATAAAAACCCCCCAACCTTAAAGATTGGGGGGTTTTTTAACTACTTAGCTATTAATTACTAGTATTACTTCATTAATTATTAAGCAATAACCGCAATATCTGCTACTGCCAAGTCGGCTACACCGGTCAAGGTGGCTATTTGAGTTAATCCACCTGCCGTTGCACCGTCTGCATTATAGAAAATTGCACCATTACTTTGATCAAATACAATAGCTTGTGCACTAACATCTGTCGCAGCATTAACCGGACCGGCTTGTGATATGAAATCACCCGCAGCAAGATTCGCTCCGGCTGCTGAGTTCGCTAATGTAAAGTCAGACAGTGAGAGTGTAATTGTATCTTGCGGTCCAACAAAACCTGCCGCACCACCTGCAGTTACAAATGTGTCAAATGTCAGGACACCACCTGATGATGATAACTGAATGTTATCAGCAGCGCCCAAACCTGCAACTTGATCAGATAAAACATTCACAGCCACTTTGGAAGTTATGCTTGACACATCTAATTGCAGTCCCATACCTGCTACAGGTGCCGCAATGTCTCCGGCATTATTAGCCCGTACGGTTACAGTTTCTACCTCTGCTGCAGTTGCTGCATGATAGCTGTCAACCAAAGCGTCTATAACACTGTCGGTTAACTCGAGATCCAAAATTTGTGTAACAGCTTGATCGTTTACACCAGCCAGGATACCGATATTAGACAAGCCCTGCATGTCGCCAGCCGTTACGGTTGCAGTATTACGTACTTCCATAATATCGCCGTTTGCTGCGCTGTTGGTATCAGAGAGGTTATCAATTGCACCACCATCAATGATATTACCACCGTTAATGTTAGCATCACTGAACATGAAGCGATCTGCTGTCACTGCTGTCGGCGCTGCACTTGCATCACCCTCTTCACCGTTATAGGTAAAGTGATTTTGAGCATTGAGTGAACGTGCATCAATGGTTACACCAGACTCTGCACCGGTATTTGCATCACTAATAAAGTGAGTACCAGCTGTTGTACCAGCATTGTCATTGTTTGCATCATTGTCATTAACGATATTGAGCATGCCACCACCGTTTGCCTGAATCAGATCATTTGTCAGGGTAAGGTTATAAGCATTTTGACCAAGCAATGTTGATGCTGGCGCCGCACTCGTACCCACGATTTTCAGGTTCTCAAAGTTGCTAACATTGGTCCATTCTGACGCTCCCAGTGAAATGCGCACGCCAGTTCCGTCGATAACCAGAGTATCATTGCCATCTCCTCCGTTAACCGTATCGGAAATGGTTAGACCCGCACGTGTATCGTTGAGATTATCGAAAATAACGTAATCGTCACCGGTACCCGTTGTAATCTCTTGTGCACCGACCGCAGATGCGGCATTGGTACTAACACGAAGAATGACATTTGCCGCTTCACCGCTGGCATCAATTGTAGCTGCTGCTAGGCGCACTTGCGAAGCTACGCCACTGACATCAAAATGTTGACCGGCAGATACATCAGTTGCCGTACCATCTGTATCTTTACCCAACAATCCCTGTTGTACTTCACCATTATCAGGATTAGCTGTTAGAACACCAGGCAGCGGACCACCAACACCTGTACCACCGTCCAAAATCGCTGTTAAATCGGCACCAGCCGTATCAACGTCCAGGTTAAAGAAATCACCTGCTTCTCCGCCTGAAATTGTAATTGTACCGGTATGAGTTGTGAAATTGGTCAGCTCAACTGAATTGGATTCAGTATCACTGTCTGTCAACGTAACATTTTCAAATGTAGATGTATTGCCTGCAATTGTGGTCACAGCTGAGAAGTTAAAACGTGGATCCGTATTGGTTCCATCGCTTAACGTAATTCCCAATGTATTATCGGACCCTTCGGTCGCTACCGCTGCTGTAACAATCGTATTTTGAATCTGATTGTTCGCTGTTGTTGCGTGATGAACGGTGATACCTGTTGCTTGTTCATCAGTCAGATTCGTTAATGTGAAGGTAACCGCTGGATCGGCCTCATTTTCCAATACGGTCGGATTGTCAGCACCAGCACCATTAAATCCTTTATCCACGTCAGTACTGATATTACGGACTGTAACACTGGTCACATCCGGCAGATTGTCAAAATCAGCAGCCAGATTACCAATCGAACCGTCTCCAAACATGCTGGCATTGTCAATGTTTGCTGCCATGCTGTTCAGTGCTGATCCGGAATAGAATAACAAAGTATCGTTACCACCGGCACCGCCATCGATTGCATCGTCCGCCTGCACAATATCGTACAACACAAATGTATCGTCACCCATGCCACCCGTCACTGTCACATCTTGATTAACACCTGACGTACCGGCCTTACCAACATCAAGAATGTTATCCAATACGATGGTAAAGTTGCCTTCCAACGCAGATGCATCAATAGTTGCAATCCGACTACCTGCCAGTTGAACACCAGTACCAGCAACATGTAAATTTTCAACCTCAACCAAGGCGTTATTGGCAATATTGACCGCATTGGCAGTAGCGCCTAGTGTTAAATCGGTGTCACCGGTAATGGTCAATACACCAGCCGTACCGGTATCCATTGGAATATTGAACGTTCCAATTGTGTTCGGTGCTCCGGTACTATTCAACGCTATTTCTTCATAGCCTTGTGTGCCGACACCTCTTGCTGCAATTCCTGAGGTATTCTGACCGATATTCAATGCTCCGACTTGAACGTTATCAATAGCCAAGGATGCAGTATTTTCACCCGCCAGCGTACCCGCGCTGTAAGAAAACTCGACGACACCAGCATCATTAGCATTGGTATTACTAACTGACAACTCATTAACTGTTGAATCTTCAATATTACCAATCTCAGCAGTATTCACGGCTTGAGATACGCGATCTATATTAACCGCCACCAAACCATTAGAATCCTGCATGTCAAGTGCCGTAACCGCACCACCACCTGAACCTGTGAATGAGGCATTCAGTGTCTGAATACCATCAAGTGTCGGCGTAATGATCGTTGCGCCATTGTCATTGGCGTTACCCAGGGTTGCTGTTAATGTTGGATTAGTACCTGCACCGGTCAGTATATCCTCATCCTGAAGTGCATTGATACGGTCGTTTCCACCCGGCGTAAAGACCAGACCAGATGTAAACTGATTAGCGGTTGCAATATCGGTTTGATTTGTCAACTCAAAGCTATCTCCACCCGACGCAACATTTGCCAGAATCTGATCAATTTGTTCATCTGTTAGAGGCGCATCACCCGTTACCAATGGATCATTTAGCGGAGCTGCTAATGTCTCAAAATCAGTACTTGGATTATCGGCAGAGTATGCCGCTGCTACAGCTGCTTTATTTGATAGTAATGTCGCAGCTGGCACGAAATCTGGAAAATCTGTAGCCAAACTTTCAGAAGAAAGAAATGTTACGATGTTAAAAACGATTTGGCCGACATTCGTTCCTGCATCGAGCCGGTCTGTAATATAAGCTTCCGCCACAGACCCAGGACTTGCTGGATCAGCATCTGCGACGAATCCGAAGTTATTCATTAAAGACTCTGTTCTTTCTTCATTTGTTGCTTCGGGCAAGAAAGTAGCTAATTCTATTGCGAAGGCGTTAACGCCATTTGCATCTGCAAAATTATTCATCACTGCGAGCAGATCACTGCCAGACGCTATACCAAACATTCCTGCGACAATCTTGTGAATTTGAGTTTCCTGGTTATCCATGGGTGCTCCCTTGTTTAAATTAAAATCAAAAAAACTTGCAAGCTTTTGTTCTGACTCTTGCTCTGACTCTTTATGCTCAAATACTACAGTATATATACCGCAAATGCTCACACAAAAAGCTAGTTAGCTGGCATTTTGCACAAAAGCAACAGGGTTTGCAAGTGGCTCGGCCTAGTTTTTCCAGTGTCTGTGCCCTATTGTCGCATATTTACAACGCAGTGCAAAATGATAATCAAACGCAATTACAATTCTTCACAAAAAACATATCCCGATCCCAGGGATAACTAATATACTCAATGATAATTGTTTACACTGAAACTGAATTCAACAGTTAACAATCTACTCTCCAATCTACTCTCGTTATGCTATCAGGGTTTTTAATGTCAATAATCGATGTTTTTCAAACAAAATAACCTGGATAGCATAGTGTCAAATCTTGACGAATCCTCATACCACGACAGCTACAAACCCAAGGCTGCGGAGTATGCTATACTGAATCATTACTAACAAAATCTGCAATAAACACTGATTATCACTCCATTTCCTAGATTTCACCGTTAATTATATCTATATCTGCCTTGCGTCTATCTAATATTTTTCTCAACCTGGGCCTGGAACACAAAACACTTATACAACGCATGGTAAAACATGAGATCCTAAGCCGTTACAAAGGTTCTTTCTTGGGCCTGTTATGGTCTTTTGTCAATCCAATTCTGATGCTCGCGATCTACACATTTATTTTCAGCATCGTTTTTAAAGTACGATTGGAGCAACACAGCGCCTTGTATGATGATAAAGCCACGTTTGCAGTACTGCTATTCTCTGGATTAATTATTTACAATTTATTCAATGAATGCATCTCCCGTGCACCGCGATTAGTCCTCTCCAATATCAATTATGTGAAAAAAATTATTTTTCCGCTAGAAATACTACCGTGGGTTACTTTAGGTGCAGCGCTGTTTCATGCCGGCATCAGTTATCTGGTTCTACTGTGCTTTTTAATGGCTTTGGGCTATCCAATACCCGAAACCATTGTCTTCTTGCCAATTGTAATAGCGCCATTACTCTTGCTGATTATGGGATTATCCTGGCTTTTGGCATCCATCGGCGTGTTCGTCCGGGATGTTGGGCAGTTTATTGGTCTGATTCTCACGATGATGTTATTCCTGAGTCCGATTTTTTATCCCGCATCCGCCCTACCGGAATCTGTGCGGGACTATATCTATATTAACCCACTCACTTTTATCATCGAGCAAACGCGCAGTATCATTCTGGCCGGCACCCCCCCTGATTGGATCGGATTGGTATTCTATTATCTGATAGCGCTATTTGTTGCACACACCGGCCTGATTTGGTTTAAAAAGACACGTAAAGGATTCGCCGATGTTCTCTAATAGGCACCATCGTCAGTCATGCACAATTCCATTTACTTTTCGGGCAAGAAGGTCAGGTTTTTATTCCACAGGACATGTTAAAGTCTATTCAAAGAACAAAAACACCGATAATTTTATTCGGAAAACAAATTCGAAAGGCACGGCATGTTTTTACGCTTGTTTATACAAAGCACTTGAATTGAGCTATGGCTATGCCCTGCGTATTTCTCACAAACATTCGTCAAGAATCTGCTTGCGCAGAATGCATTGAACTCATGACGATACCTTCTAGCCCGGCAATCTGTGCAGTCAATTTGTCAAAGTGTTACCAGCTCTATAATCAACCCAAAGACCGTCTAAAACAATTCTTATGGCGCGGCAAACGCAAATACTATAAGGAACTCTGGGCGTTACGGGACATAGATTTTTCCGTATCCCGTGGCGAAGTCATCGGTATTGTCGGCAATAACGGCTCGGGTAAGTCTACTTTGTTACAGCTGGTTAGCGGCACACTGACGCCTACAAGCGGTGAAATGACTGTAAATGGCAGAATTGCTGCATTGCTGGAATTGGGGGCCGGGTTTAATCCGGAATTCTCCGGCCGCGAAAATGTTCTGATGAACGCCGCAATAATGGGGCTTAGTCAAGACGAGATTGACGAACGTTTTGAAAGTATTGTCGAATTCTCTGGAATTGGTGATTTTATCGATCAACCGGTAAAAACCTATTCAAGCGGCATGTATGTACGGCTGGCTTTCTCAGTCGCAATCAGCGTTGATCCAGACATTCTTGTTATTGATGAAGCACTATCTGTTGGGGACGGTACTTTTGCCCGCAAATCTTTTGACCGGATCATGCAATTTAGAAACGCCGGTAAAACTATTTTATTCTGCTCACACTCGATTTATCAGGTAGCCGCACTTTGCGACCGGGCAATCTGGCTGGATAAAGGACGCATCGCCATGATCGGCTCCAGTGACGATATCACGAATCAATATGGCCAAACATTGATCAATGCAGATAGTCACCTTTCACATAGCAACATGCAGCTTCAGACCGCACTATCAAATCAATCTCAAACAGCAGCCCGCATTACAGGCATCCAAGCCAACGTCGATGGCACAAATGGCACCATCTTGCATGCGATGAGCCGGGAAAGCACACTGACCATCAGTATACAATTTGAATTTGACTCCGCATTGCCCACACCTAATCTTGTCGTGACATTTTCCACACTTGACGGACTTGGAATCAGCAGCGCATCCTCCTATCATGACCAAATTGACTTAACAACCTCCTATGCTAATAATAAAAAAGCAGAAATTGTTTTTCCGTCAATCCCGCTACTTAAAGGCGACTATACGGTCAGCGTTTATCTCGGTTGCGAAAACGCCATTCATTGTTATGATGCGGCACTGAATATCATACAACTCACCATTGACCAGAATAGCACTGAACAGGGGTTTGTGATGCTGCCGCATCACTGGAAATAATGATTATCTATTTTTTGCTGGAGTCCACCGAATTATCAGGTGGTGTCAGAGTCGTTTTTGATCATGCCCGTCTATTGGCTCAAAAAGGGCATCAAGTTTTTATCCGCGCGCGATCTGGTGATCACCGCTGGTATCACCACAATATCACTATTGATTATGTCGAAGATTTGGCAGCACCTATCGCGATCGATGCAGACGCTCCGGATATCGTTATGGCAACTTTCTGGACAACTGTAGCGGCGGCAACTCGTATAAATTGCAGGCAGATTTTCCATTTCTGCCAGGGATATGAAGGCGATTTACCTGAATATGCCAGCATCCATAAAAAGATTGATCAGGCTTATCGCACACCCATCCCCAAACTCACCGTTGGCGACTGGCTGACAAAACGCTTACGGCATATTTATGGTGATTCTGGCTTTGATACACACACAATCGGACAAATCGTCGATACAGCACTATATAAACCCCACCGTCTTTCTTCATTCATTCCTAGGATTCGTAAACTGCTGCACCAGCCTGTAAAAATTTTACTAATGGGATTGTTTGAAAGCAGCGTCAAAGGTATTCCTGATGCCTTGAGCGCATTGGATATGGTTAGAAACCAGGATTTCAAAATTCATCTCACACGCGTCTCGAGTCATGCACTCTCAGAAACCGAGAAAAACATGACTTCTATTCATAGATACCTTACCAAACAGCGGCCCGAGACAATTGCGCATCTTTATCGCACGCATGATTTGATGATCGCACCGTCACATGCGCAAGAAGGTTTTGGCTTACCCTTTGCAGAGGCACTGGCCAGCGGCTTACCTTGTGTAGCTACCTCAATCCCTTCTCATTTGAGTTTCGATCGGAGGCATGATTATGCAGTTTTTGTCCCACCCGCAAACCCTGAGGCGATCGCACAGGCAATAATCAAGTTGTCCGGCAATCCGCATCAGCAAAACTATCTTCGCAAACGTGGTCCTCAGCTGATGCGACAGCTATTCTCCTCAAACGCCGCCACCGAACGATTAGAATATATATGTTTAAACGCCTTGAATCGTTAATACAGGCATTTCCGTTATGGCGCTATTATTTCTGGGACTTGCCATTGTGGGCAATCGGGCGGCGCTCTCAACGCCGCTGGCTACGAATACAGACCGCACTCGCTCATGACAAACGCGCATTCACCAACAGTTTGCTATCATTTTACGCAAACAGAAACAACACTGTCGATATTGAACGCGCCGTAGAACAGGCACTGATGTTCAGAGTCATCAGGAACAGTGAAGCCTATACCTGCCTGAGTATGACCAAAAACAATATACATAAACATTTTTCAATTAACGGTCTTGAACACTTATATCAGGCACAAAAACAAAACCGTCCGATTATATTGCTGACAGCACATATGGGAAGTTTTTACATTATGCCTATCGCATTGGCACCATTCGGATTTTGTTTGAATACGGTCGCCCGTACAGTTGATGACTCACAGTTTAACCCAATATCTCAACGGCTTTTTGAACATATCAACTACAGGCTAACGGAAACGATGATGCCAGGTCGTTATGTATATACCAATTACGCAAATAAAATGGACCGTTATATCGTTACAGCCTGTAAAGAAAACGGTATCTTACTGGTCTTACCTGACATTCCTCGCAAATTTCTACCTTCTAACCGTTGCAATATTCAATTATTCGGCAAAAAATCATCCTTGCCCGGACGCATCATTGATCTTGGGCTCAAATATAATGCGCTGTTTTTAACGATTTGGGGTACATTTGAACTAGACATGGATTTTGCATTTAAACGCCATATACACATTGATCCGCCACTATCCGGTACCGACAAAAAAACAGTGTTGCAGCACTATGCCAACAGATTATCGGACATCGTTTATCAAGAACCCTGGCAATGGATGGGAACAGCCATTATGAACCAATATGATGAGGAAAACTCATGACAGAATCATTGACAATTTTTACTTCGCTCACCTCATCCTATGCGTATTCAGCAGAGCTGCAACTATCACTGGAAACATTGAGGCACAAATTTCCACAAGCCAATTGGGTCATACATACACCGGAGTCAACTTTACCGTTTAAAACGTTAATACAACAAAATTTGCCAGATGAAGGTTATCTTCTGTTCATCAAAGAACCGGCTATGCTAGTGAGCCAATCGATGTTTCCAATGCTCAAACAGCATCTCTCAGACAACCCCGACACACTCATTACCTTACCAAACGACCCCCCCCATGTCGGCAAAATTCTGCCTCCCGGGTATCATACTTTGCGCGGTTTTGAACAATTTAGCGATGCACTGACACAACACAACGCCTCCACACTGGATTTCGATGGACGCGATTGTTGGATCTTTCTGACTACACCGCGTATCCTGTCTCAATACGACTTGCCCAATGACCCGTTTCAATGGCTGCAACAATTGCCTCCCGAGCAAATCGCTATCGTTTCAAAAGCGTATGCGCATCCATTCTACAATTACTACAGTGAAACACGTGCTGATATGCTGCCCTATGTACCCCAAAATATTCAATCCTTATTGGATGTAGGATGCTCGCGCGGCGGCTTTGCTGCAGCAGTAAAAAAAATGTCGAATTGCAGGGTTGCCGGAATCGAAATGAATCGCTATGAAGCAGAGATTGCCCGCCCTAAGCTCGATGCACTCTGGATCGGCGATGTTTTATCAGTGGATATTCCCGAAAAATTTGACTGCATCAGTTGTTTAGATGTACTTGAACATTTGACTGAACCCGAAGCATTACTCTATCAGGTAAAACAGTGGCTTAATCCAGGTGGAAGCATTCTTCTAAATGTCCCGAATGTAGGTTTCTGGGCAATAATCGAAGATCTGATGGCCGGACGCTGGGACTACGTACCAGTTGGTATTCTTTGCAATACGCATTTGCGCTTTTATACTCTGCACTCATTGAAAACACTACTCGAAAACTGTGGATTAACGCCTACCCGGGTGGAAAGACAATGCATACCAATACCCGACCGATTACGAAACGGTTTCAAGCATTACCAGACATCAAATCTTGATGTAGATTATGAAAACCTATCAACAAATGCCTTTACCATACTAGCTCAACGCACGTCATGAATAATCTGGCATGATAAAACAAAATAAGATTAACAATATAGAGTTGTCAAGCAGGCGCACTTTGTTGACTCTGAAATCCATCTCTGATAGCTTGAATGGTTTTGTAAAACAAACGCTGACATCTCTTCTGGGGCAATAATCACGTAATGAAGTGGCAATGCCGCTGGGCAACTCGACACGACCAAGACGCTTTACTCAAGCTTTTCGAATCTGCATTCGGTCAACCCATGCCTGATGGACTTTGGCAATGGAAATACGATTGGCAGGAGAAACCGGGTATTCTGGCGTATAAACCCGATCACATTATCGCGTATTATGGCGGCGTCCCTCGTCCTTTCAGCCTGAATAATCAAATGGTCTCCGCCACACAGATATGCGATGTTATGGTAGCGCCGGGAATGCGCGGCATCCTGACTCGTCGCGGACCATTTATGCACACAGCAGACACTTATTTAGTCGAACAAACCGGTAAGGATAAACCCTATCGTTTTGCATTTGGTTTTCCTTCAAAGCGTGCAGCCGAATTGGGTGAAAAATCAGGCTGGTATGCACGTGCAGGCAGCTTTTACGAAGCCGGTTGGGCTACCCGAAAATCGTTATCTTTATGGTACCAGAGAAAACCGCTGACCCGAGATGATAGCACTGTAGTAGATACGCTCTGGAAAGTCATGCAGCCAGCCTTGCCGAATTGTCTGATACCACAAAAGCATGCTAATTTTTTTAAGTGGCGATATTGGGATCACCCTTGTTTTGAGTACTTGATTTATCTCGTCTCAAAGCGCAGCAATAACAAACCTATTGGTCTGTTTGTACTGCGCGACCATGGCGCTGATCGCGGAATGGAACTCATAGATTTGCTGGGTCCGCCCACGACACTGAGGATTTTGCTCAAAGCAGCGCTTGATCTTGCCAAACGATCAGGAAGAAATCAACTAACAAGTTGGATTACAGGTGACATTCTTGAACATTTACCCAATCCTGAAAAACAAAAGGAAATTTCCGGCATTTATGTTACACCTGACTACAAACAAATCATTGACCAACAACGCTTATCCTGGTGGCTGATGAGTGGAGATACAGATTTCAGATAATGTCTCCCAATCACAATGCAACCGGTTTAAATCGTCAAGTTTATGATCACCGCCATTTTGGTGAACTATTGCACCGCCAAGCAAACAATTAGCGCAGTTCAATCCGTTGTCTCGCAACAGGCAATACAAACACCTGAAATTATTGTTGTCGACAATAGTGCAAGTGATACTGAAGAATCCCTGTTACGCGAAGGATTGCCAGATGATACCGTATGTATCGTCAATTCTGAGAATAGGGGTTTTGCCCGTGCATGTAACCAGGCTTTCGAACGCTCCAACGGCGAATTTATCCTGTTGCTCAATCCGGATGCACGATTGCTCCCGAACGCTTTGTCAAAGTTACAAAACAGCCTGAAAACACTTACTGATGCGGGTGCCGCAGGGCCACGCGTATACTGGGACGATAACTGCCAATTCCTGATGCCACATAGTACGTTTCCTGGCATTGTCGATTTTTATAAAGAGACTGTATCGCGGCTGCATCCACGGCTGGCAAACTATAAGTCACTCGATTTTCGTAAAAAGGCACTCAAAATCTGGACCGCTACTGAACCCATAACCGTTGATGCACTATCCGGCGGGCATGTGTTGATTCGCCGCGAAGCAATTTTAAAGTGTGGCGGGTTGTTCGATGAGCGCTTTTTTATGTACTGGGAAGACAGTGATCTCATGTATCGCTTAAAAAAAGCCGGTTATCGTCTGTACATCGAACCTTCGGCCCGTTGTCTTCACTACTACGAACATCATGACAAAAAAGACCGTATTATTGCTCAGGGCTGGTCAGCGTACCAACAAAAACATTTAACAAACAAACTCAGCTATCAACTTGTCAACTGGCTCAATCAACGGCTGAGGCCGGTTCCATCTCCCATGACCGAATCAATCGCTATAAAGCATAACAAACTCATTCTTCCTATCCCCAGAAAACTCGAAGATCATTGGTTACTTGAACTTGGCGTTACACCACAAATGATTCCCGCCATCGGCTGTTTCGGCAGCGGCCCCGCAGCCGAAGTAAGTCCCATCTTATTCAAAAGATTACAGAAAAAAAATTATTTTGCCCGATTATCCAGGCCCATACCGCATTCGAATCTGGTATATTACTGGCAGTGGCAGGGCTATTCACCTAAGTTTGATTAACACATTCCTACTGCATTAGCACATTCATTGGAAAACTTGCTTGTTCCCTACCAGGCTGTCAGTAACATCACAGGTAATAGCGTACTGGTTTTGGCCCCCCACCCCGACGATGAAGTATTCGGTTGCGGCGGCGCTATTATGCGGCATACTGAACAGCATATTCCTGTTCAGGTTATCATTGTCACAGACGGTGTTTATGGTGTCGATCAGGCGGACCGGTCCGATTATCTTGATCAGCGCCGACAAGAAAGTATCGCTGCCGCTGCGGTACTCGGCTATGGCGAACCGGTTTTCTGGTCATATCGGGACCGCAGCCTACGTTATGGCGAGAAATTAATTACAGAAATCCAGTCGGCTATTCAGTCTATTAAAGCTGACCTGGTTTACGCGCCATCGGTTTATGAGATCCATCCGGATCATCATGCCCTTGCTATAGCAACCGCTGAAGCAATTCGCCGGTCGACTTATTCTATCCAGCTCGCATTATACGAAGTCGGCCAACCCATGCGTCCAAATCTGTTACTTGACATCAGCAATTTGGCAACACGTAAAATGAAAGCCATGAACTGCTTCACATCTCAAAATGCCAAGCAGCGCTACGATCTGGATATTGCCGCACTAAATCGCTATCGAACATATACGCTACCTGTAGTGGTTACCTCGGCCGAGGCCTATTTTCTGACCAACACTGCAGAATTGGCCAATAATCCATTCACGCTCTATCAACCAGAGCATGTCCGCCAACACAAATTAGGATTGATCAGAGATAAGCAAAATCAATCATTGGTCAGCGTTATTATTCGCAGTACCGATAGACCAACGCTTGCCGAAGCGCTGGACTCCGTTGCATTACAAACCTATCCCAATATTGAAGTGATAGTTATCAATGCTAAAGGCGACAAACATTGCCAGTTGGACGCATGGTGCGGACGTTTTCCTGTACGCGTTATTTCCGGAGACAAGCAACCCCATCGAAGTTCTGCGGCAAATCTGGGATTAGAGGCCGCCAAAGGCGATTACATCATTTTTCTGGATGACGATGATTGGTTTCTACCGCACCACATCACCGTACTTGAAAATAAACTGAATCAATACAATTCAGCCATCGCCGCCTACGCAGGAATTCAATGCATCGATGAACACGGCAGGGAAGTCAACCGCTATGCGATTAATTTTGATCCGACACAACTTCGTATAGAAAATTACATCCCTATCCACGCCGCACTATTCCGGCGTACGGTTCTGGATTACGGCGCCCGTTTCGACGAACAGCTTGATTTTTGCGAGGACTGGGATTTCTGGCTTCAGATACTCCAGCATGGCACATTCTGCTTTGTGCCCGAAATTGGCGCAGTATATAGAACTATTGATGGACAAGGGTCCGGTATACGTGAAAAGCGAACACAGCGACAACAATCAATGATTGCGATTTATAAAAAGTGGATGCCACACTGGAACGACGAAAGTATTTGGCATATTCTAGAATACGCCATGCACAAAAAAAAATCCGATGCATTACAAACTGAAGTTCTCCAGCTGAAGCGGGATATAGCCGAACTCAACACCATCATATCCAGACTCAGAGCGTCTTCGAGCTGGCGGATTACATATCCGTTGCGGCAATTAAAGCGGTTACTCAACCGACTCGGCAGTAAGCCGGAAAGCGAAAAAAGATAACAATGAAGAATTGATGTTCAACACGGCTTGAGCACAGAAAAAACGACAAATTAAGTTAATGAAAAAACCTCTAATCAGTGTATTAATGCCCGCCTATAATCATGAAGCTTTTGTGGCGGAAGCAATCGACAGTGTACTTAACCAGACATACGATGATCTGGAATTGATTATCGTTAATGACGGCGCTACCGATGGTACTGAAGCTGTTATCAAAAAATTTGACGATCACCGGATTCGCTACTTTTCCCAATCGAATAAAGGTGCGCACCATGCGCTCAATCGTTGTCTTTCGCTCGCACAAGGAGAATACATCGCCATCATCAATTCAGATGACGTCTATGCTCAGAATCGACTCGAAGTCTTGCTGGAAACCATACAACATGACAATCTGTCATTCGTTATTACCGACATCAATCTTATTAATCAAGATTCTGAAATAATCCGCGACGCTTCACACTGGTGGTTAAAATGGTATACGGGTTTAAAATCAACATACCAAGACAGCGGTTCTCCTGCAGCTGCATTTTTGGCAGGTAATTATGCCATTACATCCTCAAATTTCTTTTTTCAGGCAAACCGGATAGACCAGATAGGCCTGTTCAGGCCTTTTCGATATATCCTGGACTATGATTTCGTTTACCGCGCCGTATACGACAAACCAGACGAATTTGCATTTCTGGTCGGACAATACCTACTCAATTACCGCCTGCATTCGCATAACACCATTCAGGAAAACCCCTGGATGGCCAACGCGGAGACACATTATTTTCTGAAAAAATCAATTGCCCGGCAATTCGGCAACACGCTTGCCGCACCGATACACCACATTAGCAATATTACCCGGCATCTTGGCAAGATTCAGATCAATGACCTAAAACGCCAGCACACTCAACTCAAACACGAACTAACTCAACAAATCAATCAAAGACAAGCGCTCACTCATCAGAACCAAACGCTCACCCAGGAACGTAATGACTTAACTACCAGACTGAATTTATTGGAGCATTCCAAAAGTTTACGTATCGGTAAAACCATTACCGCGCCCGGACGCTGGATGATCGGTAAACTGCAAAGTCTGCACCCCAAGCGCAGCAACACTATCAAGGATAGCGCACAACGCGTATCAGCTCTGCATGCAAAGTTGATAACACATCTGCCCCATACCAAAGTCGTTTCATTCGATATTTTCGATACCGTTTTGGAGCGCGATATCGACCCGCCCGATGAAGTAAAGTTGATTGTGGCGCGCAAACTATGCCGCACGTTATCGGACGATTATAATCTTCAGTATACCGTTGATGAACTCATGCGCATACGCAATGAAATCGAATACGCGCTTCGTCGGCAGTGTCTGGATAACGGACGGGATTTCGAGTGTAAATTTTCAGATCTTGCAGCTCGTCTGGCACGGCATTTGTGTGCAGAACATGCCGAACAACTGACAGAAAGAATTATCAATCACGAGCTGGAAACAGAAAGTGAAGTACTATCAGTCAAAAAAGACATGGCGGTTATCCTGAGCTGGCTCAACAATCAGAACATCCGTGTTATCGCTATATCGGACATGTATCTGGATCAATCTCATCTTCATCATATATTCGCTCAAAAAGGTTTGACGGCTCATTTCGATCATATTTACGTCTCGTCGGAGTCCGGCATCGGCAAACATTCCGGCAGACTGTTTGAATATGTACTGACACAAGAGGGCCTACAACCGTCTGAGTTACTTCATATCGGCGACAACCGTCATTCGGACTACCGTTCTCCGGCAAGAATGGGCATTCATTGCATACATTTCAATGACAAATCCAGTATCAGGCGTTTGCAAACGCTACGCGCCTATAACCGTCTGGCAACGAAAAACCCTTACTGGCGCGGACGCTATTTGCTCCAGATCATCCGTCCAGCCAAATCACAAGGCTTTTACTATGATTATGGCTACAGCATTCTCGGTCCGATTTACGCAACGTTTATTCTGGGTACCATTGAAGCGATCAAAAAAAACAACATTACACATGTTTATTTTTTAGCCCGGGAAGGCGAATTATTCATGAAATTATTCCGGCTAATTTTGCCGGATTTTTTCGAGCCGCACCAAATACCAGAAACAGATTATCTGTACGTTTCCAGGCGTTCCACATCACCAGCTGCTGCGCATAGCGGCCTCACCTACGAAGCCGCAATTGTGCCGCTATTCAATCCCAAACAAAGGGGATGGTATTCGATTTGCAATGCATTCGGTTTACCAGCGGATCAATTCATCGATATTGCTAAGAAGCACGGCTATTCGAACATCGAACAACCAATTTATGACTGGAAGTCCGGTCAATTTAAAACCATGTTAAACGATCCAGAATTTCAGCACAGGGTTAAGCAGCATACCCATGACAATCACAATCTACTGTATCGTTACCTTGATCAGCACGGTTTTTTTGCGCAGAAAAAGGTAGCCGTTGTAGACATTGGATGGAACGGTTCCATTCAGAAGTTTCTTGAAGACGCCTTCGGCAATCATAATAATTACCCGCACGTCTTCGGCTTGTATATGGGCTTTATCGGCGGCATCCAACATTGTCACAATCATGATAAAAACACTATCGTTGGAGTGCTCTGCGATGAACGAGGCAAACCCAGGCCGCAAGATGTATTCAGCCGTTTTGAAGAAATTTTTGAAGAAGGCGCACGTGCGCTCCATCCGACGACAATCGGTTATCGCAAATCTGACGATAATTCTCAAATTGAACCCGTTTTTCAAACCGATGCAGGTCAGGACAGGGCAGCAGAACTGCGCGCAAACACCCATATCGAACAATTTCAGGCCGGTATAATTGATTTCACATCGGAATTCGCACGTGCAATTGATTTAACCGGTTACGGTTTCGATGACATTAAACCATTTATACTGACGCTCGCAGAACGTGCCATCGTTTTTCCTACACCGGAAGAAATCGACAAACTAATGCAGCTGGGTCATGCAGAAGATTTTGGTACCGGCAACGTTATGGATTTTCGTGATGAAAAAATTGATAGCTGGCTGGCTTTACTCAGACCGCGACGATTGTTCAGAACGTTAGCGATGGCAAACTGGAAATACGGCACAGCACGCTCACTTGGCATTCCCGGATTCAACATGATTATCCGATTTTACGATTTAATGAAATCTAAATAATGAAAAATTTATATTTAAATAAATCTTTTGACATCATCGCCTGCACAGGAAGCCGCGTATTTAAAATCGCCTGTATCCACCATCTCTTTCGCCGTATAACGACTCATGGCAAACAACAACGCACTACCCTCGCGCCGCAGGGCAGCGATTTTCTAATCGTATTTCTCATTCACCACTGCTTTCCGTTATTTCAAATAATTCGTAAATTAAGAGGACTCTGCTTTAAGTTAAAAAACTACAGATGGTAGGTTCGACTCGGCATTCCATTTTTTAATTCTTTCCTGTACTAAATTATTGTTTTGAGAACACTCTGCGCTGATGTAATTCCAATTGTTGTTACCTACAACCCGAATGAGGCAACACTGAAATCAGTGCTGGATGCATTACTTGCACAAACGCAGACGCTATTATTGATTGATAACGGTTCGAAAAAAAATCCACAGGCGATTGTTCGGGCTGCAAACGCATCCGGTCAAGGTCAAGCTGCGCTTATTAATTTGGAACAGAATGCCGGACTAGGACGCGCCTACAACATCGGTATAACCCATGCGCGGGAAATGAAAGCGCACTCTGTATTGCTTCTCGATCAAGATAGCATACCGGAACCTGACATGATCCATATATTGCGTAAATCTCATAACATATTGATAAAAAAAAATAGAAAAGTGGCAGCCATCGGTGTCCGTTATAAAACCGGAGCGTCAGCTGAATACTCGCAATTTGTACGCATTGCCCCGTTTAGCATTACCAAGATCGACTGCAGCAACAATAATCCGCTGGTACAAACCGACTTTATTATCTCCTCCGGTTCACTCATCTCGATACAGGCTTTAGATTCGATCGGCAACATGGATGAAACACTGTTCATTGATCATGTTGACACTGAATGGTGTTTACGGGCCAAGTCTAAAGGGTTTGAAATTTACGGCTGCTGCCACGCTAAGATGCGGCATGCGCTGGGCAACACACAAAACCGAATCTGGTGGGGACGCTGGCGGACAATTGCATATCACCCGCCCTTCCGATATTACTATATTGTCAGGAATAGTATCTTATTATGGCAACGCTCCTACATTCATGCAGGATGGAAGCGGGCAGATAAACTGCGTATACTGTATATAATTATATTTTTCTGTTTATTCTCCCCAAACCGGATTAAAAACCTGACTATGATGATAAGTGGATTAGCCGATGGCTTAAAAGGCAAAACAGGAAAACGAACAACATCCAGCGCATAACATGATTAAACAACAAAGGCCGGGGGAAAAACACACACCTCAATTGAAATACGCAATATCTTTCCCGACAGACAACACATGTCATCCATATGCATTCTGAAACAGGTGCTACACAACCTGTTTCGGCGGTTATTGTCAATTACAATGCCGGAAGTATTTTGACACAATGCATTGACCATTGCCTTAAACAAGTCGAACAAGTCATCGTCGTTGACAATGCATCTACTGACAACAGTATCACCGACCTAAAAAAGCAATTCTCGACCGAAAACCGCTTAATCGTTCACTACAATAGTCAAAATCAGGGTTTTTCCATAGGCTGTAATATCGGTTATCGATTATCGACTGAGCCATATGTATTATTCCTCAATCCAGACTGTATTCTGGAAAAGAACACCGTGCACAAACTGCTGAAAATACTCGAGTCGAGTTCGGATATTGGTATGACAGGCGGATATCTGGCAAATCCAGACGGATCCGAACAAGGTGGCGGCCGCCGTAAAATACCAACACCATGGCGTGCCTTTGTTCGTGCGACAGGGTTACACCACTTAGGTAAATTCTGGCCCAAACTGTTTCCCGACTTTCACCTCCACAAACAAACGCTGCCAACTACTCCTATTGAGGTAGAGGCCATCTCGGGCGCTATGATGCTGGTACGACGCGAAGCAATACTGGTTGTCGGGGACTGGGATGAAAACTATTTCTTGCACTGCGAAGATCTGGATTGGTGCATGCGATTTCAGCAAAAAAATTGGAAGATTCTGTTCGTTCCAGATGCAAAAGCCATGCACTTCCAAGGTACATGCAGTAAAGCCAGACCTTTTTTTGTAGCCTGGCATAAACATCGCGGTATGATTTATTTTTACAGAAAATTTTTTCGTCACCAATATTCCGGTTTTTTAATGGGGCTGATTATCACCGGCGTTTGGTTACGTTTCTCACTGGCTGTTATTTATAACATATTGTATTTCATACCAAAATTACTCAAGCCTAAATATGGATAAACAGGCGGTCGGTGTTCTGGGTGCCACTGGCCTCGTCGGCACATGTATCCTGAGGCAACTGATATTAGGTGATTACCAAATCGTCGCCTTTTCACGCAAGCCAGCACAACACCATCACCGGCAGATTCGTTGGGAAGCATTGAATACCAACCATGGAAAACACACGCATAACGAACTGGCGCAATGGATCAGCGCGGCACCCATATGGGTTCTACCCGAATATTTTTCCTTGTTATTAGCATATGGCGTACAACGTATCATCATCCTGTCATCAACAAGCCGATTCGGCAAAGAGACATCTGACGATCCTGGCGAACAATCAATCGTACAGCGAATAACCGCCGCTGAAAATATCATTGAAATCTGGGCAAAAAAACATGGCATCGAATGGATTATTCTACGTCCAACATTGGTCTACGGTCTGGGTCAGGATAAAAATATTACTGAAATTGCACGGTTTATTCTTCGCTTTCATTGTTTTCCGCTGTTGGGTCCTGCACAAGGGCTAAGACAGCCTATTCACGCACAAGATGTTTCGACTGCATGTATACTTGCACTCAACACTTTAAATATAAGAAATTGCACCTATAATCTAACAGGAGGCGAAACATTAACTTATCGAAAAATGGTTCAGCGAATCTTTTCTGCATTAAACAAAAAACCGCTTTTTATTAAAATCCCCCGTTGGATTTTCCAGCTGGCTATGCCGGTATTGAACCGGCTGCCACGCTATAAGCACTGGACTGTCGCAATGGCGGATCGCATGAATCAGGATCTTGCTTTTGAGAGTCTCGATATACAACGGGATTTGCATTTTACACCCAAGCCATTCAATTTATTAGCCGAGGATTTGCCTACCAAACACCATCGCTGTTAATCCGTATATTTTTGTCGCCAATTACATTGCCAGTTATTTTAATGAATGAAATAACTATTTAAGACCACGCAGAATGAAATTATGGAGACCCTTAATTCATCTTAATAGTAGCGTTCTGCAAGAGACGCCTAGATTGCTTAGATTCTAAACGAAGATTTACTCTCAAGATTTGATGATCAGCAAAAACAAAAAATTATTAATTTCATTAGAGGACACCCCAAGCAGTTCTTCCTCATCTGACAATGCGCCTGCTGTTCCAGCACCCAATAAAGCTAAAAACCCGTTCAATATAACTATTCATCTGCGCAATATTCCGTTATTGCAGAAATTAACGAAAGACGAAATGTTGCAAGTTAAAAATGCACTCGTTATCCAGCGTTATAATCGTCGTGACAAAATCATACAAAAAGGCACCGTTAGTAATTACTTATTATTGTTACTGTCTGGAAATTTACAAGTTATCGACATGACAGACCAAGGTAACATTACTGGACTCAGTTTATTATCTCCCGGCAATTTTTTTGGAGAAGTTGAACTCATTAATAATACAGTCCACACGTCTTCGGTTGTCGCACTGAATGAAACACTTATTGCATTGTTACCCGGGGCCATTGCACTGCATTTGTTCTCGCACTCACCACCAGTCTCGCAACAAATCCAAAGCCATTTAGCCCATAAAGTGCGGCGTAATCAGCAATTTCGCAATATACTCAGTATTAACAACACGCCCAAGCGTATCTTTAACTTTCTGATTTTAATGAAACAAAAGAATTCCGAACATCAAGAGTTAGTTGAAAACCTGCCGACTCATCAGGAAATTGCAAATATTATCAATACCAGCCGAGAAACAGTTACACGCACGCTATTGATGCTGGTGCAACAAGGCATTATAAAAAAAGATGCTAATCGTTTGGTTATCACAAAACCAAGCGCATTGTTCAAGTTGGCAAATAAACCACAGCAAACAAAGAAAAATTGAATATTTTCGCAAAATTTGTGACGTACATCACATTTTATTGTATCCTCTAACCAAATTTTGCACATAACAATACTACGTCACTGGTCCTAGATAACCTATATCTCATATTTATTACTCGCTATTAACAAAATGAAATCACTATTAAAAGCTCCACAAAATGAGATTACGGAAGTTCTGGCCAGTTTTAAAAAAACGTTTAACACCATCGGTGTTTTCAGCGCCGTAATCAATGCACTCATGTTGATGCCCGCAATTTACATGTTGCAACTCTATGACAGCGTATTAACCAGCCGTAATGAAATGACATTGCTGATGCTCACATTGATCGTGGTCGGTGCCTATATTTTTCTCGGTGCTTTGGAATATGTCCGTACTTTTATTTTAATTCGTGCCGGAGCCAAGCTCGATACCCAATTAAACAAACGGGTTTATACTGCTGCCTTTGAACATTGTTTAAAACAGGGCGAAAGCAATGCCGGGCAGGCACTTAAAGATTTAACCAGCATTCGTCAATTCATGTCAGGCAATGCATTATTCGCTTTTTTCGACGCCCCATGGTTTCCAATATATATTTTTGTCATTTTCATGTTCCATCCCTGGCTAGGGGTTTTTGCGTTATGTGGAACAATCATTTTGATTCTTCTGGCCTATATCAACGAAAAAATATCCCGTAAGCCATTGGACGCCGCAAACTCCATGGCTGTCATTTCAACCAGTATGGCATCCAACAATCTACGTAATGCCGAAGTCATAGAGGCTATGGGTATGTTACCCAACCTCGAGGCACGCTGGAACAAATCACATAGCCGTTTTCTCAACTTACAGGCGGAAGCCAGTGAAAAATCGGGAATCATTACCGCGATATCGAAAGCTTCCACAGTTGCACTGCAATCGCTAACGCTTGGGCTGGGCGCATTACTTGTTTTAGAAGATCAAATCTCACCAGGCATGATGATCGCCGCATCAATTTTAACCGGAAGGGCTATTGCACCAGTTCAATTATTAATTAATGTGTGGAAACAATTCGGCAGTACACGCAGCGCCTATCAACGATTGACAAAACTACTGGAGCAAAACCCTGCGCGTTCCCCCAGTATGGCATTACCGAAGCCCAATGGCGCAATTGCTGTTGAAAGCCTTACAGCCGCACCTCCAGGATCCAGGGTGCCTGTTATCAGAGGATTAAATCTGTCACTATCAGCAGGAGAAGTACTGGGCATTATCGGCCCCAGCGGTTCTGGAAAATCCACACTCGCCCGCCTATTAGTCGGCGTATGGCCTGCTGCAGCCGGTAAGGTGCGTCTGGATGGCGCTGATATTTACCACTGGAACAAAGAAGAGTTAGGACCCAGTATCGGTTATCTGCCTCAGGATATAGAATTGTTTAGTGGATCCGTGTCAGAAAATATTGCCCGTTTTGGCGAGGTCGATCCTGAAAAAGTCATTCTGGCATCGCAGCGTGCCGGCGTTCATCAAATGATTTTAAACATGCCTGAAGGCTACGATACCAAACTTGGCGACGGTGGTGCAGGCCTCTCTGGCGGACAAAAACAGCGCCTTGGCCTGGCACGCGCCATGTATGGTGATCCTGCCCTGATTGTACTGGACGAACCGAATTCCAATCTCGATGAGATTGGCGAGCAGGCGCTACTGACCGCGTTAACTGATCTTCGGAAACGGGGTAAAACTATTGTACTGATCACCCACCGCCGCAGCATCATCAGTGTCACCGACAAATTGTTGTTGCTGCATGAAGGTATGGCAAAACTATCCGGACCGACTAAGCAGGTACTGAGTGAACTGCAAAAGCAACCGTCTCAGCAGCCGCAGGAAGGATCAGCCGTTACCAAGACAAAACAACAGCCAATTCAAACAGTCAATGTTGTTGACCAAAACACTTAAATATCCAATCAACGAGATAAACGTTGTTTCGATGCGCCCGCTTAACAGGAAAATGTATGAAGTTGCAGACTGAAAATAACACTACCGAACCCGATTCGGTTCAAGGCGACCAAACGCATCAAGTCAATACGGATGAATCACGACATGCCAAGATCGGCTGGTGGATTGTATTGGCAGGTTTTGGCGGCTTTCTCCTCTGGGCTTTTTTTGCACCACTGGATAAAGGCGTACCATTATCCGGTACAGTAACCGTTGATACTAATCGAAAGGCCGTTCAGCATAAAACTGGGGGAATTATCGATCAAATTTATGTGAAGGAGGGCGACCGGGTCGATGCGGGCCAGGTTTTAGTACACATGAACGATGTACAGGTTAAAGCTCAAGCGGAAATTACGCGTGTACAACTGATTGCCGCACGTGCGATAAAAGCCCGTTTGACAGCTGAGCGCGACGAAAAAAACTCCATTGAGTACCCCTCCGATTTGCTGTCTACGCAGGATAATTCGCGCGTCAAAGATAATATCATGACGCAAAACCAGTTGTTTAAATCCCGCAAACTCGCTATACAACATGAGATCGCTGCGCTTGATGAAAATATTGCTGGATTAACCATTCAACTTAAAGGCCTTGAAGCTTCTAAATCCAGCAAAAAACAGCAGCTGATTTTTTTAAAGGAACAGCTCGATAATATGCGCGAGCTGGCTCAAGACGGGTTCGTTCCGCGCAATCAAGTACTCGAGCTCGAGCGTAACTACGTACAACTTAACGGCGCAATTTCGGCAGAAAGTGGGGAAATTGGCCGTATTCAGCGACAGATTACCGAATTAAAACAGCGCCGAATCCAGCGCCTACAGGAACATCAGAAAGAGGTGCGTCAACAATTATCCGATATTCAACGTGAAGAAGATTCACTTAGCAGCCAGCTCATCGGACAGGAATTTGAATTGGCCAACGTCCTGGTCAAAGCACCTGTCGAAGGAACGGTGGTTGGGATTAACGTATTTACCGAAGGAGGTGTGATTTCACCTGGATTCCGCTTAATGGACATTGTCCCCAGCGACGATCCACTCATGATTACCGGTCGGGTGCCTGTACACTTGATTGACAAAGTGCACCCCGGTCTCCCTGTGGATTTGATTTTCTCCGCTTTCAATCAAAATAAAACACCCAATATTCCTGGCGAAGTACTTCAGGTATCTGCAGACCGGTTGACCGATGAACGCACCGATGAGCCCTACTACCAGCTGAAAGTCAGAGTTACTCAAGAAGGCATGAAACTGCTCGCCCATCATCAGGTACGTGCAGGTATGCCGGTCGATATTTTTGTTAAAACAGGTGAGCGCTCTTTGATGAACTATTTGTTCAAACCTATTCTCGACCGGCTCCATGCATCGATGAGTGAAGAATAAATGATTGCTATACGTATGAAGCACTGCATTATCTTTTTTTTCCTGCTCAACCTGACCGTTAGCTCTGTTCATGCTTTGAGCCTGCTGGATGCCTACGAAGCAGCGCTAGAGAACGACCCAACTTTCCGTGCCGCTACTCATGCAAACGACGCCGAACAGCAGAATGAAAAAATTGGACTGGCCGGATTATTGCCCAATTTGTCGATTACGCATAATCAGAGTGAAAATACAGGCAACCTTACACAGGGAGGAACAACCGGCCCACTCAATTTCAACAGTCAGGTCAGTACCCTGTCATTACGCCAACCATTATTGAATATGGAAGCTGTTGCCAGTTATCGTCAGGGGCAGGCTCAGGCTAATCTGGGGCGTGCACGTTTTACCGGCCAAAGCCAGGAATTGCTGATCAGGCTCACTGAAGCGTATTTTGACACGTTACTTGCGCAACACCAGTTAGGACTTGCGCAAACACAACTGCATTCACTTGCAGAACTCAAGCTCGTCAATGAACAAATGCTGATTAAGGGTCAAGGTACTACCACCGACGTACTGGAAACGCAATCCAGACATGCATTGGCACAAGCGCGAATCATTGAAGCACAAGACGAACTTGATGTAGCGCGACTCAAACTGGAATCCATTGTCGGTACAGAAGCAACGCAGCTCCATGACCTGTCGGAATTTTTCAAAGCAGACGCCATTCACCTGCCCGGCTTGGAAGATTGGCGCACACTGGCTCTGGATCGTAACGCCGAACTTGTCACGCAGCGGCATGCCCTGCGATCGGGCAAAGAAGAAATCCGCAAAAGTTTTGCGGGACACGCGCCTCGCGTTGATCTTGTCGCCAGCATTAGCAGAAATAAATCAGCTTCATTTGTCACCTTTGATCGTACTGCTGAGATTGCATCAATCGGTGTCGAAGTCAGCTTGCCATTATTTGCAGGGGGGCGCGTCGTCGCCACAACCGACCAGGCGAAAGCCAATTATGCGCGTGCAGAAGCAGAGCTGGATGCTACGGTAGATGCGGTTCTCGTTGAATTACGCAAACAACACCAGCTGGTATTGAGTAGTGTCAAACGTATCGAATCTTTAGAACTGGCTGTCAAATCAGCAAAATTACTGGTTCACGCTACTGAAAAAAGTATACGAGGAGGGATTCGCATCAATCTTGATTTACTCGATGCCCAGAAGCAACTGTTTAACAGCCAGGTTGAACTCGCCGAAGCAAAATATAATTTCCTACTCGCTTACCTGCGGCTCAACTTTACCGCAGGTACTTTGGTACTTGAAGATTTAAGGCGAATTGCTGCCTACTTCACACCTGCTGCAATCCCCCTTTCGGAATAATCAGTGCATATCAGTTGGCAATGCATTTTTTAGCGCCGCTTGATAGGCGATCTTAGCCGTACTTGCAATAGCCAGCTTTGCCTTCAATTGCATAATTTCATTTTCGACAACGCGCAAATTCGTAATTTGCGCTTTGGCATCATCGTTCAAAGACGACAAATCATATTCGGTTCCATCGATTAAAACTTTTTTTTCACTCTGTTCACTATCTGCCATCTTTATTCCTGAGTTAATCGTCTAAATAATATTGAAGTTATTCTATAAGCTTTCCGCAAACGCTAAATACCGCTACAAGCCGGCGGCAAGCTCAAGCAAGTAAAGCTCATAACTTATTAGAATACTATAACCGGCCAAGACAGTAAAAAGGATATGCTTTATCCTTATCGAATAGCCAATTCTAACATGATGATGAATAACAAGCATGATAACCGCTAGGGACGTTAACGCCATTTTGACTGCTACAAATTTTCCAATACTTTCATTAATCAATACCGCCATAAACCAGTTAAGTTCCTCGCCACCATAGGCTAAAATCCTTAACGTAAACAATATGTCGCAGATATTCAAAATAAGAATACCCACTATACATAACAATAGGTGACTTGCATAACGATCAACATAAACAGTGCTGCCTCGAACCGTGTCGGAACGCCTCTCCTGCGTGCGCCTGCCTTGTTTGAAACCAAGATGATAACCACAAAAAAAGGGAATTGCCCTGCGGCGATCCCGAATGCGCATATCCTCCGCAATTGTTAGATTCATATCATCCCTCCTTAATCAAAATCCAAGTGAAACAATCGTTTATATAGGTCACCAACCCATTTATCTTGTTACTTAGCTGCTATTTCTCCATATCACACATTGTCATTGTTTGGTGCAAATATTAGGAACACATAGTAATAGCACTCGATACAATACATAACTGCACATACGTACAATTCAACTCATTTACTGTAAAATTCTAAACAGCATCGCTAACACGTATTCAAAATTCTCATCTAATGAATGTTATTAACTGCACTATATCATCACGCATATTAAAACTGAGTTTGGCAGGATTGTTAGTACTGACCCTATTAGGCGCATGTGGTTTTAAGCTGCGCGGACAAATTGCATCTTTGCCATTTGAAACGCTCTATGTCTCAGCCCCACCCGGCCACACCATCGGATCGGATTTGAGACGGGCTATAGACACGACAACGACAACGAAAATAGTCGATTCCGCTCAAGAGGCAGAAGCTGTATTACAGGTTATTAACGCCAACAACGAAAGAAGAATTCTATCGCTTTCAGGCGGCGGGCGTGTTCGCGAATTTGAATTAATTTTCAGAATAACAACGCGTTTGGTGGATAACAAAGGCATTGAAATCTTACCCGAGAATCAAATTACGTTACTACGAATATTACCATTTCTAGATGCACAGATTCTCGCCAAAGAAGCTGAAGAGAAAATGCTATACAAAGATATGCAGGCGGACGCCGTACAACAAATTATCTGGCGCCTGTCGACCGTGAAAAAGCAAATATAACCGATTCCTTTCTAAACATTCCACATGCAGCTTAACGCGGAACAACTCGTCTTGCACCTGCAAAAGCATCTTGCGCCACTTTACGCGATTTCCGGCAATGAAACGTTGCTGGTCATTGAAACAGCTGATTTAATCCGTCGGCATGTCCGTCAGGAGGGTTTCAGTGAATATGAGCTATTCACTGTCGATCAACACTTTCGCTGGTCGAATCTTTTAAACGCCGGCGCCAACCTATCGTTATTTGGCGACAAAAAACTGATCGATATCCGTATCCCGTCAGGCAAACCAGGCAAAGAAGGCGGCAAGGCGATTGAATCCTACTGCGAGTCACTCCCACAAGATACCGTTACATTGCTTACACTGCCCAAACTGGATAGACAGAGCCAGTCCACACAATGGTTTAAGACAATCGAACAAGCGGGAGTTCACATCCCGGTCCATACCGTCGGACATGCACAATTACCGGCCTGGATCAGACAACGTCTTGCGGCACAACGGCAAACCGTTGATACGGAAACTTTAAATTTTATCGTTCACCAGATTGAAGGCAATCTACTCGCAGCTCATCAGGAAATACAAAAGCTTGCATTACTCTACCCACAAGACAAATTGTCGTTTGATCAGGTCAAAAACGCGATTCTGAATGTCGCCCGATACGATTTGTATCAACTCGGTGAAGCAATGGTGACCTTTAATCCTGCCCGTTTCATCCAAATCCTGAAAGGCCTTAAAGATGAAGGTGCTGCACCACCGCTAATACTGACCGTCTTGACCGAACAAATTCGCCAGCTCATTCTATTACGCAAGGGACTCGACAAAGGAATCTCACCGCAACAACTATTCAAAACAATGCGTATCTGGGGTAATCGGCAACATATACTCATGACGGCTGCTAAAAGTATTTCAATAGAACGATCACAACAATATTTAGTCCATGCAGCAAAAATTGATCGAATCAATAAAGGCGTTTCAGCAACCCGATCTGATTCAGTCTGGGAAGAATTATTGCAATTGGGATTGAGTATCGCGTTGAAAAGTCAGGCCGAACATTCTTCCCTACAACAAATAGGTTAACGCGAAGCAACGGATGCGCGTGTACTTGAAGACCCACCACTGGTTTATTGGACCACTTTAACAGCAAGATTTAATAATTTTGCGTTCAGATTTAGTCCTGATTTGCGCGCCTCACGCAGATTAATTTCAAAAACGACTTTATCCTGCGAAAGCACCATGTTAATCACAACGCCATGGTCTAAAGCTTCCGGATGATCGGCCAATGTAAGAATATGTTTAGTCCGCAACACCTCCAGTACAGCGGCAAATTCTTCTTGTGCCGACCGAGAGAAAAAAACAGTTTGACAATCCTCGAGTTCTGCAAAATTATGGGTACGCACTATATTAATTTGATGATCGCCAATCGACCTGTTTTGTAGTTTGTCTATTTCATTTTTGAAATAATCTGTTCCAAAGATACAGAGATTAAGTGTCTCACCGCTGTACTCCGGCCAACGCGTAAAGACCATGAAATTATATACAAAAGCAGCCTTCACCTTGTATTCCTCGAGCTCCCGCGCCAAGGCATCGGATTGAAATGACAGCGATATAAAGACAGTATATCCAATGCATAGCATATAGGCGATGCCTCTTTTTGAGATAACACCTAATCGACGAATCATTGGCATGACACGGCACACCCCTATCTATACCCCTAAAAACGCCATCGCGCACCCGCATATATGCCGCGTGGAATACGTGCCGGCATTGTTGGAACGATATCGGACACGAATTCTCTGTGATTCTCGGCAAATAAATTCTGGCCAACAAGGAATAATTCAAAATCTTTGGTTGGTCTGAATGCCAGTTTAGCATCCATAGTGACATAATCCGAAATACCATAGTATGGAATTTTACTGGTATAACGTAACCAGAGATTCAACTGCAATTTTTCCGAAAAATCATAATCAGAACGAATGGAAAACTGATGTCGCGGATTCGATCTGTCCGCCGCTCCGGACAACGAATCAAATTCCTCTGCAAACTCGGATGCTGAAACATGCATGTTCAAATAACTGTAATTTCCATGCAAACGCCAGTTAGTGACCGGCCTCCAGTCGACTGACACTTCCGTACCATAAGTCAATGCAGAGGCCTTATTATTTAAAATCAAGGGTAAAACAAAGTGTTGCGGCAATCCAGCACTCAACGATATTGCGCCAAAACCAAAATCCCGTAAATCACTATAATCATTTATGAATCCGGCTACATCAATTGACGCAGATGAAGAAAATTGATGACGATACCCCAGCTCGTACGCGAGAAGTTTTTCAGAATTAAAACGACCGCCACTGCTAAGTGTGCTTAATACAGGAATCGGCAGCGCTCCAACACCCGCTGCATCACGCCTAAAACCAAGATTAACCAATGCATCGCTCTCACTGCGAGACGGTGTGCGAACCGCGCGGGAAACAGCCACCCATACAGCCTGGTGATCATTAAGTGACCAGGTTAAACGTGCATTCGGCTGAATTTCAAGACCGCTGAATTCATTGTGGTCCAAGCGAGTTCCAATGGCAAACAGCAAGCGATCTGGGATCAAAGTAAAGTCACCACGCACAAATCCACTAAAGAAGTGATTGGTATCCCTTGGCGGCATGAAAGTAATCACTTCACTACCATCGACTTTAGTCATATTCGCCCTGTAATGCCCACCCCACGTAAACTTATGTTTCTCAAACAACGGAAGATGATGCTGAAAGTCGATATCGACACTTTCAACGCTATACTTGGAAACCGGCAAAAATTGATAATCGCTGCGATCATAGGCCGCCTGAAGCCAGAGCGCTGACTTATCGGATAATGCCCTATCCCACCGAAACCGAAGATACCCCCCCTGCAAATCGCCGCGTTGACTTCTATCCGATATAGCCGGTATATCGAGTGCATTACTATCGAGTGTATAACCTAATGCATTGTAGAAATACTCGCCTTGCAGCGTAAACTGATCTAAGTTATTCGCATGATCGTGGTCAATGCGAAATCCAGCTCTTGCTGAATGCCACTGCTCATTGTCATGAGTACCGGATAGGGAACGCGTACTGTCTCTTGAAAACCCTTTTGCATATATCCGGAATGGTGTGTCTTGATTAAGTTTGCCACCATAGCGCGCACTCAGAAAGCCGCGTTCAAAACTTCCCCCTCCAGCAGTAAGCAATGTACCCTGAGTGTCTGCAGCATGCTTGGTGATGATGTTAATCACACCGTTAACGGCATTAGTCCCCCAGACAGAGGCCGCAGGACCGCGAATGATCTCGATGCGCTTGACATCTTCAATCAATGTATCCTGTTGCGCCCACACTGCACCGATGAAGATGGGTGAATAATCGCTACGCCCATCTACAAGAACCTGAACCTTACTTGAAGATAAACCATTAAAGCCCCGGATACTGACAGCCCACTTATCCGTACTGATCCGTGCAACCTGCACACCCGGTGCCATACGCAGGGCATCTGGAATACTGGTCACCCCCGAACGCTGAATATCATCATCTGTAATCACATAAATAGCGGAAGCGACATGCATCAGTTTCTGTTCATTCCTGGATACTGATGACACACGCACCACCCTGATATCCATCAGTTCTTCAATACTGAGATCTAATAAAGAATTTTCAAATGATGCATTGGCTATTGCAACACGCAATGTGTAATTTTCAATGGCGCTAACCACCAGTGTACAAATTGCGATTACCAACCATTTTTTTGTCAATATAAAATTTCGCAGGACAAGCTGTGCAATGTGAAGCACCAAGCGCTTCAGCATTCTGATACGCTCAGTAACCTCCATAACATCCCTGCACTGACTTCAAAACATGCCAATAAATAATGGCGCATACTTCATGATTTTCCATAAACAACTACAGTTTATTTGTAAACTTATTTTTCTTGGGTGTTATGCACCCTCATGCCAGTTGTTCTAACTACTGTAGATCATTTCCTACAATCACAAATCACCGGGACGGGTTTGGTTAGTCTCATTGTTTAGATATCAGAATGTACTATCGAGTAACACTTGACCGATCACCCGAACAAATATGATATATACACAATCAAAAGAGTTAAGCGCTAAACAAATACGTTAAGCCACCTTATTTGAAAAATTAAATCGAGACGCTTGCATCACTTCACTGACTAATAAATAAAACGGACAACAAAGCCTTCGTTAGAGATTGATGATTATCTATCGGAACATAAGACTTATTTTCTCCTAAATATTCGTTTTTTACGAATAATATATTCATATTTATTCGCTTTATTAACTTATATCCATTCTGTATCGTTATAACCGTGACGAACACAATCCAATATTTATTTAACGCAATGGAGATTAAAAATGAACACATTCAAAAAATTTATGATCACTTCAAGCGCAGCGGTAATAACCGTGATTTCAGTAAACAGCTTTGCTGCAGGAGAAGGTATTGGTGGAAGGGCTTGGGTTATCTATCAGGACAAACCCACAGTTAATGCAGTTGAAGAACCTACACACAGAAACACACAAACCAAAACCGAGCGCAAACGCTATCGTGGCGAAGGCATCGGCGGCAGAGCCTGGGTTGTAGATCAGGCGAAATATCAGTAAATAATCCGCTCTTACTCTGTTAACACGACCATGACCTCCGAATACCCAGAGGTCATGTCAT
>JAUIIB010000027.1 GCA_030431985.1 Gammaproteobacteria bacterium | reverse complement strand
AGCACCTGCTTAAAGTAACGGTAAGGATGGTCTGCCGGAACCAACTCTTCCAGCATTTCGACTTGGCGGGACATTGGACTGCTTCTCCTCATGTGTGAGTGTACTTCTATTTTAACAAACCAATCTTCCACATGATTCTTTTTCCAAAATGTATGGGTATTTCGTGACAGGCCCATTATGTATTAAGTTGAAAGAGCGCCTGATGGTTCTTACGCTATTTTGCTTGGATATGAATAAATGCACCGGAATGCAGAAATGGATCAATAGCGGGCTTTATCCGTTGCTGCCACGGTGGTAATATTAATCCACAACAAAAACAGGAAGGGATCATGGCTGGTCATAGTAAATGGGCGAATATCAAACATAAAAAAGCGGCGCAGGATGCTAAGCGCGGTAAGATTTTTACCCGTCTGATTAAAGAAATTACGGTTGCTGCACGTATGGGCGGGGGAGACCCGGATAGTAATCCACGTTTACGGCTGGCGATGGATAAAGCGTTTAGTCAGAATATGCCAAAAGACAATGTCGAACGTGCCATTAAACGAGGCAGCGGTGATCTGGAGGGTGTCAATTACGAAGAAATCCGTTACGAAGGTTACGGGACATCTGGTGCGGCAGTCATGGTAGATTGTATGACCGATAATCGTATGCGGACTGTTGCGGATGTGCGCCATGCGTTTAGCAAGTTTGGCGGTAACCTGGGTACCGACGGTTCCGTTGCTTTCTTGTTCAATCACTGTGGCCAGTTTGTATTTGCACCGGAGACGCCCGAAGAAAAATTGATGGAAGCCGCGTTGGAAGCGGGTGCCGAAGATGTGATCAATAACGATGACGGTAGTATTGAAGTGATTACCGCACCTTATGATTTTGTTTCGGCGAAAGAAGCGCTGGAGAAAGCCGGTTTTACTGCAGAATTGGCGGAAGTTACCATGAAACCGACCGATGAAATTGTTTTTACCGGTGACGATGCGGTAAAAATGCAGAAACTGCTGGATGCGCTTGAAAACCTGGACGACGTACAGGCTGTTTATACAACAGCCGTTATCGATGAGTAAACTTAAAACACAGGTGCTCCGATTCGAATTTTAGGCATAGATCCCGGATTGCGTATTACCGGATTTGGTGTCATCGAACAGAATGCAAATCGGCTTGCGTACATTGCAAGTGGGTGTGTCAAGACGTCTGAAGGTGTCCTGTCGGGCAGGCTTAAGCTGATTATGAATAACCTGCAGGACATTATCCGGCAATATCGCCCCGATCAGGTTGCTATTGAGCAGGTTTTTGTGAATATAAATCCCCAGTCGACATTGTTGCTGGGTCAGGCGAGAGGCGCGGCAATTTGTGCTGCCGTGTCGCATGACCTGGACGTTGCCGAATACACTGCATTGCAAATCAAACAGGCTGTAGTGGGCAACGGGCATGCCCACAAAGATCAGGTGCAGGCGATGGTGATAAAATTGCTAAGCCTTGCCAACAGTCCTGGAAAAGATGCAGCTGATGCATTGGCATGTGCGATTTGTCATGCACATAGTGGCTTGGGAATGCGTGGCATTGCAACAGCAGGTTTACGCATGAAACGAGGGAGGTTGGTTTGATTGGTCGACTGACAGGTGTGCTACTGGTCAAACAACCGCCGCAGGTTGTACTGGATGTAGGCGGGGTTGGCTATGAAATCGATGTACCGATGAATACTTTTTTTGACTTGCCAGCAGTGGGTGAGCAGACAATGTTATTCACCCACCTTGTCGTGCGGGAAGATGCACATTTGTTATTTGGTTTTGCCACTGAGACTGAACGTGAGCTTTTCCGTCAGTTGGTCAAAATATCGGGGATTGGTGCAAGGACTGCACTGGCATTGTTGTCCGGCATGAGTGTGGTAGAGTTGCAGCATGCCGTGCAAGTGGGCGAATCTACTCAGCTTGTCAGAATTCCCGGTATTGGTAAAAAGACTGCCGAGCGGCTTTTGCTGGAGTTGCGTGACAAATTGGGTGTTACAAAAAGCGGCGCCGTGCCTGATGTTGAAACCGATAATCATAAGCGCGACATGATCAATGCCCTGTTATCATTAGGCTACAATGCACGTGAGGCAGACTGGGCCGTCAAACGGGTTCCGTCTGAAACAACCGTCACCGAAGGCATCCGCCAGGCTTTGCAGCAGTTATCAAAGGATAAATAAACCCGATTACCATGATTGAAACTGATCGTTTGATAGACAGTACGGCGGCATCTTCTCAGGAAGAATTGCTGGAGCGTGCATTGCGTCCTAAGCAACTGGAGGAATATGTCGGTCAGGAAAAAATCCGCGGTCAATTACAAATTTTTATCGAAGCGGCGCGGCGCCGTCATGAAGCGCTGGATCATGTATTGCTGTTTGGTCCACCCGGACTCGGTAAAACGACTCTGGCGCATATCATTGCCCGGGAAATGGGTGTTAATCTGCGCCATACCTCAGGCCCGGTACTGGAGCGTGCGGGCGATCTTGCCGCTCTTTTGACCAATCTGGAACCGAACGATGTGCTGTTTATCGATGAAATTCATCGACTGTCACCCGTGGTTGAGGAAATTCTCTATCCTGCGCTGGAAGATTTCCAACTGGATATTATGATCGGAGAAGGTCCTGCGGCACGGTCTGTGAAGCTGGACTTGCCTGCGTTCACGTTGGTGGGCGCTACGACTCGTGCGGGTATGTTAACCAACCCGCTGCGCGACCGTTTCGGTATTGTTTCACGGTTGGAGTTTTATAGCGCAGAAGAGTTGAGTCATATCGTAGCGCGTTCAGCGGGATTGTTGGATGTTGAGATCACCCTGGATGGCTCGTTGGAAATCGCGCAGCGTTCGCGCGGTACACCGCGTATTGCCAACCGCTTACTACGCCGCGTTCGTGATTATGCTGAGGTGAAATCCAACGGTCAGGTTACGCAGGAGGTTGCAGATGCGGCTTTGGGTATGCTAGACGTGGATGCCGTGGGCTTGGACGTCATGGATCGAAAGTTGTTGCAGTCCGTATTGGAAAAATTTGATGGCGGTCCTGTCGGCGTGGATAATCTTGCTGCCGCCATCGGCGAAGAGCGCGATACGATTGAAGATGTACTGGAGCCTTATCTGATCCAGCAGGGTTTCCTGCAACGAACGCCGCGCGGCCGCATGGCAACAGCGCTGACCTATCGCCATTTTGGTATCGCCCTGCCGTCAAGTGGAGTACAGGGAGAACTGTGGGAAGAATAACACGTGTTGTTTAAACTATAATCATTACAAAAAATTATGCACGTCAATAACTTAAAAATTCTCATCGCGGTATTACTGACTGCAGTGATCATGCTGTATTTTTATACTGACCGCGAACAAAGATATTATCGTGATTCTGCCGAGCCAGCGGTCGCGCAGATTCTGGCGGAAATCTCCACCTGGGAAAAAGAACCTCTGCTCAGACACTTGACGCCTGAAGCCAAGGAAACAATTACGGATGCGCAGCTGGAAAAATTGCTCGATCATTATCGCAGCTTCGGTTCGTTTTATTCCATCGATGAGCTGGATTTCTCACGAACAGCGAGCGCGTTCTCGTTATTCGGTGAAAAGCGGATTAATTATTCCGGTATTGCGGATTATTCGACGGGACAGATTAATGTCAATATGACGCTGGTTGAACGCGGCGGTTATTTTTTAATTTATAACTTTGCGTTGAGTAGAGTATCGGACGATTAGCAGGGTTGAGATCTTGTAACAAAAATAGGTTTAGCAATTCCAGGAGCTGTTTTCCTAGATGAGGCATGGCGTGTCTGTGCAAATGGAGGCCAAATCTCGGAAACCGTTACTTTGAAACCGGAATATATCGTCGAGCACGCACTTAATGAGCTTGCAAGCAGGTATGATAACAAACAAGTATGACAGCGTAATCCGAAGCTTCAGTTTCTAGTGATTATTATTCTCTTAAACGATCCAGGTTGCGAATTAAGAAAAAATGGCTTAACACTGACTGCTTTTTTACAGATAAATACGAAGGCCTGATTCAATCAAAATTGTTACAATAAATTTTGAGAATAGGTCTGAACTGCAACATTATCCAGTCTAGCTAATAACATGGCTGTGTCCTCAGGATGATGTGCGCAATGTGGTAAAAAGGAGAGGTGTCGTGAATACAAAACAAGCCATAGAAACCCGGCGGGCTGTGAAACACTATGATGCAAACCATAGTTTGACGCATGAAGAAATACATGAGTTATTGTCTTTAGCGGTTCTCTCACCTACCGCATTCAATATTCAAAACTGGCGTTTTGTTGTGGTTGCCGATGCCGAGTTGAGAAAACAAATTAGAGAAGCAGCTTGGGGACAGTCACAGGTTACAGATGCCTCGTTATTTATTATTCTCTGCGCCGATTTGGGGTCATGGGAGAAAAAACCCGATCGATACTGGGTTAATGCGCCAAAAGAGGTGCAGGAGTTTATTCTCCCTGCCATCGACAATTACTATCGGGGTAAAGACCAGGTTCAGAGAGATGAGGCAATGAGATCATGCGGCATAGCCGCACAAACGCTGATGCTTGCCGCAAAATCGATGGGATACGATTCATGCCCGATGGATGGTTTCGATTTCGACAAAGTTGCTGAACTGATAAATCTACCTGCCGACCATGTCATTGCAATGTTTGTTGCAATTGGTAAGGGCACTAAAGAAGCCTGGCCCCGGCCGGGTCAACTCAGTCTTGACGATGTGGTGATCAAAAACCAATTCACATAGCATTTATCTCCGCCGCGACAGTGGTTGCAAGCGTTTACAAATTAAAGAAACTGGCCTTCTTCGCATATTTTATCCAGGGTTTCGACAACATTGCCGCCAATGTTTTCTTTTTTAACTAAAAAAATGCTACATTTGTTGTTTTCTTTGCCGACGGTATAGGTATTTGGGCCAGCAGTAACCCGTTGTCCTTCGGAACATATGACTGTTTCCGAGCCGCTTTCGATTTTTACCGCTTTACAAACACCACCCATATTTTTTACTGTGTACATTGTATTTTCTCCTGTTTAAAAGTTTAGCGTTAGTCTTGCGAAAATTGTTCTGTCTGGTATGAATCGTGGCGCAACGGCTTCTGATTGATAGAAATTGATATTTCTGAAATAAAAATCGCTATCAAGCAGATTTTTGCCTTCCAGACTGATAATACCCCTTCGATTGGGAAGCCGGAATCCGATAAATGCATCGAGTAGAAAAAAGCTGTCGATTCCAGATCGTGTTGCTCTGGGACTGCGTTGATTTTCATTCCCAAAATCGCTCAGGCGTGTCAAATTCTGCCTGACGAATGTACCGGTGAGCCCTGAGAAAAAGCCCGATGGATGGAAATATTCTACGCTGACCGGTACATTGAACGTTCTGATGCGTGTAGGTTCTTCGGCGAGTAAACTGGGATCTGTCGGGTTGCGTTTAAATTGTTCGAATTTAAATTCTCCCTTGACGGCCCAATATTTGTGTGGTGTCCAGTAGAGGTAAGAGCGGTAGAGTTGTTCGCGTTGTTTCTGAAAGAACGGGTCGACGAATAATAACAGTTGTGGAACACGAACAATACGTTTAGATGCTTCTACGCCACCATAGAGAACATGCGAGTAGTGATAGTCCAGACCTATGCCCATACGTTGTGTTATCGAGCCGTTAATGTCATCAAAGAATTGGTTAAATCCGGCGATTTGTGTCGGTTCAAGTGTTTGTTGGGCGATTAAGTGGGATTTCGATGTTTCAAAATAAGCGCCGCGCAATCTCAAATTCTTAACAATATTCCACTGCAGGCCGAATTTTGGATTGACGACATCTTTTTTCAAATTATCAATCGTATAACTGAATGCATCGTAACTGACGCCAAGCGTAAGATCCAGATTCCGAAAATAATTCAGGTTTGTATAGATATAAATATTTTCCCGATTCAACTGCCCAGATGATCGATTATTATTTGCCGTTTCGAAAACCTGATCAAACTCATAGACGCCTCCACCCAAAACGGTATTTAAATTTTCATGACGCCAAAGATGCTGTGCTTCAAATTGAAAGCCTTCATTGTCTAATCGACTTGAATTTAAATGCTCGGAGCGGTTAATGTATTTACCGGATACGATTAAATCCTGATCGGCGGTCAATTCGTACTTCGTACCAATGCGTGCGACATCTTCCTGGATCTTTCGGCTAAAGCCGGGATTAAACACTTTGGGATTGAAATCCAATAATAAATCGCCGTGTTCCGTGTCGCGGGTACGCACCTCTGCCTGAACATTGAACTCTGGTGTGAAAGCATGTTGAATAAACGCATTCAGAACATCGTGATTCTGCGAGTTGTTAGGACGGAACCCATTGCTTTGATAGTGGAATTGCCCGAGACTGATCGAGGTTTTATCGTGCAACTGGGAAAATACGATTTCGTTTCCAAAAGTACTGTGGCTGCCCACTATGCCTGAAGCCACAAATTGCGGACGTTCCCGTTCCATCAATGGTGCAAATTCATTAAATCCAACTACGGTGGGTCCGGTATTGGTGATGATGTTTAAATCTGCAACGGCGAGATTTGGCTGTACCGGGTTTGTGTTGATGGGTTGCATGAGCTGCGCCTGTAGCAGCTCACTGACGCGTGCAATTTCATGACGAGGAATATTCACGTAAATGTCAGACAGGAAACGATGCGCGGAATGATTGGAAGGATCGAGACTCAGGGATTGCGCCGTTTGCATAATGGCGCGCTTCTCGAAACCCAGGTTGTCATAAATGCGCGACAGGCTGGAGCCGCGGGCAGCTTCATCCTGATCAAGCAAAAGGCGGGAACGGTATACCGCCCGATTATCGTTTAAATCAATTGATTTTTGGATACTGCGCAGTGCCTCAATCGGTTGATTCTGTGTTTGTTTTTGAATGGCATCGTAAAGCCAGGGCGTTGGATCGTTCGGGTCGCGCGTTTTAGCCATTCCAAACTGCTGGTCGGACAGTGTATAGCGGCGCTCTTCAAAATACGCTTTACCCAGGTAGCTGCGTATCAAGGAACTGGCAGGATCAAGGCTTGCCGCAATTTCCAGTTCGATTCGACCGGTTTCAAGATGGCCTTTGCGGATTAATGCGAGTCCGAGGCCCAACCTTGGCATGGGGTCGGATTGATCTAGTTTTATTGCTTCTGTGAAAGCCGCTTTGGCTTTACTGATTTTCATTTTTGTTAGGTATGCAAACCCAAGAATAGTCTGTGTCCTGGGAATCGCCGGATTCTGACGGACGGCTACCTTGGCGGTTTCCAGTGCTTCATCCAGTTGATTGTCAGACATTTGGAGTTCAGCGAGTCGCGCCTTTAGTAGTACGTTGTTTGAGTCAAGTGTAATGGCCTCCAGCATCGTGGCAAGTGCCTCTTCGATTTCAAAATGCGCCTGCTGCACATAAGAATACGCGAGTTTTGCGGCTGCTGAAGCCTGATCTAATTCAAGGGCGAGTTTTGCCAATTCAGACGCGGTTGCCGTATTGTTGAGATTAAGCGCGATGATTGCCTGTAGTGCATAGGCATCACTGTTGTCCGGCTCGGTTTCCAGAACTTTGGCAATGGCTGCTTGAGCTTCATTAATACTGCCGACAGCTAACAGGCGGGCGGATTTTGCAATTCCGTGAGCGATGCTGGATTTGTTACTGTTGTCAGCAAGCCAGTATTCAATAATCATCGGGTAATGCAAAGTCCATTGAACCGCATTGATTGGATTGATAATGATGGTTTTTCGAGGCGGCTGATTTTTGACCGCAACCGCTTTTTCAAGGTCTGCAAGCATAATCCGGCCATATTGATTTGTCGCAGTTACACGGCCTTCGTAAACAACGATCTCAGTGTTGTGCTGATCAACACGCACATAAAATTCCGTACCCTCGACACCAGCATTCATGAAAGGGGTATTGACCTTAAAAGGCCTTGGCGTGCGGGTAATGATATGGATTGCACCGTTAATCAAATCCATGATCGAAAGCGACTGATTTTCTTGGGAAGCCGGGAAAGTAACAGTGGTTTTTTGATCTAGCCGCAGCATGCTGTCGTTGACTAGCCGCAATGCCGCTCGGCTGTGATGTCGGACCCGTATCCGGTCACCGGCACAAACTTGAGTTTCAATTTCAACGGATTGCCACCCTGTTTCTTGTGTCCGCTGCAATTCAACCGTGCCCTGTACCGAAACAACCCGCGCTATCGTATCGCTGCATTCGCCAGAAGCATAGGAAGCGCGGCCAAAGGTGATGTGCGCTAATAGCAATACCAGCGTGCCGGTGAGGGTTGTAACTGTTGTCAGTTTACGCCTCAGATTGTAGGCCATAAAATAGCCGGTTGTGGTTCCGTATTCATCAAACGAGTTTGTATAAATTAAATCATCGGTTTGATTATTACCAATGATTGCTGATTTAACAATAAAAAAGCGCAGCAATAACGTTAAGATGAATAATTTAACTTAAATCCGGTCAATTCGTAGTGATAAACCACACATTGCTGTCGGGTATGGTTTATTATGTAAGGAACATATCAAAGCTCAGGGTTCATATACCCTATTTATTTTCTCGGTATTTGTGAACAAATAACAAACCTAAGCAAAGGATTTTTTATGTCGACAAAATCGTTCATAACTGCAGAAGCGCATTTAGATAAACTCGGTGTTAGCGTTCAGCAAGCGCTGGATTTAATTGTCGAGCACCTTGATCGCCCGGAAGTGATTTTTACTGCGGCACGCCAGAATGGTATTACCAATGCGATGCTGAATGAAATCACGCAGGTTTCGACGGATACGATTGCACACTATTTTACGTCTGCCGGATTCAATCATGTAGAACTCGATTATACGAGTCTGCTGATTAATTTTGATCTGGGCGACCTGGAGAATCTGGTTGCGTTTAACGAGAATTCCGGTGTTTTATCGAATAACGTGCTGAGTGAAGCCGTTCGGCCGCTGTTGAACGAGCCGTTGACCTACGATTTTACATTTGGTCCAATTTACAGCCATATTCAACCCAATGACGGCATTTATGATGCTGAAGAATTAGGCGTTAGTCATCTGAATGACGTACCGGCTACGGATGAAAATATCGAATCACTGTTTTACGGTTCGTTGATCAACATGTTTTCCGTGCTTGATGCATCGGAGCTCAATCAGATTGAGGCATTTCCCAAAGCCAATAATCTCGATGGGTTTCAAGCGCTGCTTGTCGAGGCGCTGGAGGATAATTCAACATCGACGGAATGGACGGATCAGCAATTGTTTGACCTAGTGACCGAGGAAGCGGCGGAAGTCATTGATTTATTCTGGGCTAATGATTTCGTCGGGGTGCTTGATCATAGTTATCTGGGTGTAGCAGTAGCTTGATTTTCTAAAAATCCAGATTCCACTCTAACCATTGCGTTGCAGGAAAAGTTACTTGCTTACATATTAAACATTATGCAGCGCTGTAAAATTTCTCCAACGCCTTGTATCTGGGTGAACTCTGGATTTTTAGAGGCGCCTTAACCTGAAGTTATTGGTTTTTCGCAAATAAATAAAAAGTACATTTTACCTCTTCGGCATTAAAATTCCTGCAACTGGTGCAATATCCAGGCTAGAGAATGATTAGCGAAATAGAGTTGTGGTTTGGGATATTAAGATATACTATTGCATTTTGTATATCTATAATACGGGAATTGACAAATGCAAGTTTCAAAATGGGGAAATAGTCTAGCGGTCAGATTGCCAGCTTCAGTGGTTGAAGTACTTAATCTCAAGGAAGGTGACAATATTGAAATACTCGTGGAGGGTTCCCGTGAGTTTGAAATAAGGAAAATTCCGGAAGCACGTGAAATTCTTGCGCGCTTGAGAAAATATCGCGGACGGTTACCGAAGGATTTTAAATTTAATCGTGTTGAAGCACATGAAAGAGGATAAAGCCTTTCTTGATACAAATGTTCTGCTGTATCTGTTGTCCGCAAATGAGACAAAGGCTGTGCTGGCAGAAAATACGATTGTGGACGGTTGCACAGTTAGTGTTCAGGTGCTTAATGAATTCGCAAGTGTATCAAGGAGAAAGTTAAAAATGCCCTTTGTAGAAATTCAGGAAATTCTCTCACAAATACGAATAATATGTTCGGTGGAACCGATTACTGTAACTGTACATGATCGTGGGCTTCAGGTTGCAGCACTTTATGGATTGTCGATCTACGATGCCATGATTGTCGCAGCGGCCCTACTAACTGACTGCACCGTGCTTTACTCAGAAGACCTTCAGGATGGTCAGTTAATAGACGGTCAGCTGATGATTCGGAACCCTTTTGTCGGCTGTTGAGTCAATCAAAATTTAACCTGTAGCCACTTTCTGCGTCAGTTGCACAAATTTTGGGCTGATGCAGAAAGCGACACGGATAGAAAATAAAATGCGCTCGTGGGTGTATTATTCGGTTAGGTAGCCTGGAGTTGCTATGTTGTCGGGTATTGCATCAAACAGATTATCTGCAAGCTGCTCACCAGCAGTATTATATTTTACTGCAAATTAGCACTTCGCTGCCATTCCCATTAACCCATACGCATTTCGGGTTTATTCTGAAATGAGTCATAGAATAAACGGTACTTTTATTTTTTAATCTAATTTTGGCATCCAAGTCAGCCAGTTCATCTAGATCTATAGCTTGGTAAGATGGGTGTTTAAACAATTTTTGTTCTCCGGTTTTTGCATCGACAACCATAACCGATGAAACATTTATGTTTCCTTTAGATTTAAGATCTTGAATAGTTTCATTGGGTATATCAGCTATTGTTGAATTTGGTGATGGGGTAGCTCCGTTGGGTAATTTACAAATGGCTTTGCTTGTATCGTTAATATGAATGAGCTGGCAGGAACGAACAACCTCTTTATTTTCAACCGATTGTATAATTTCAAATCTATTTACTGAAATAGTCTTGGTGTGCTTAATTTTTGAAATAGGTATCGATTCTTCCAAATCATTTGATTTGTCATAATTTTTGATGGTGTAATCCAAATCGTCGCGTAGAAAAGTATCAATGCGACCGGTTTTTGCATCAATAACCGCCACTGAAAGAGCTTCCTCTATTCCACCTGAGTACATGAGTTCTTGTATAGCCGAATCTGAGATTGTTTCATTTGACTTTTCTGCAAAAGCATTTCCAATAAATCCCAGCAGTATTACCGAAAAAATTAAATTTCTAAACTGTGAACTGTGAACTGTGAACTGTGAATGTCATTATTGCCTCTCCTTTTTCTAAAAAAGCCTTAAAATTACTTTAGCTCATAATTAATAGTAATATAGATTAAATTGACTACTAGATTTTGCTACAAATAACTTCGATTGACCCATCAATTACTATGACTTGGCACCACGGATTCTTTTTAACAGTCGTTATCGTTGCCTTGGATGTATTTATGATTTCGTATGGTTCTGATAAAAACCTCTTTTTCTCTTTCTCGTCAAGCGTTTTATAGCTATCATCATTTCGAAGTAAAAGTCTAGGCTCACCCGTTACAATATCATGAACAGCCAGAAAGGCGATTTCTATACCAGTTTGTCCCTTGATTTTTTCAATAATTTCAGCAGATAATTCTCCCGTTTTAACCGGTTCTCCACCTTCAGTATCATCGCCATTCTTGTATGTACAACCAATTGAAGCAATACAGAATAAAAGGGCCACAGCGCATGTTATCAAATTTTTTATATCTAGCATGATAATTTGTCTCCTTATGTCAAAAATTTATTGTAAATCTTGCAAAGATTGTTCGCGTCGGTACAGCAAAAGTGTTTGTGGGTTCTATTGCCGAAAAATTTCTGTTTCGAAATAAAAAAGATTGGTCAAAGATATTTTTAGCTTCGATAGTAAAAACGCCTGTTCTATTCGGTAAACGATAGCCTAGTGATGCATCGACAAGAAAGAAGTTTTCTATCCCCTCATTCTTCGCGCTTAAACGATTAATTTTTTGCCGCATATATGTGGCTGTTAGGTTTGCGAAAAAACCATTAGGATTAAAATAAGTTATCCCAGAGGGTATGGATAGTGTATCAATTTCATGTGGTCCATTTGCTGTTTCTTTCCGGGAAAAGCGTTCATACTGTATTTCATTTTTTACAATCCAGTTTCGGTTTAATACACTATAAAAATATGCACGATAAAGCTTCTCATTTTGATTTTCAGGTTGAATGTTACTGTTTGCAATGGAATGAAGCGGAACTCGTAAGTCCCGATGAGATAGTTCGATACCACCGAATATTTTGTTTGCATAATGCGTGTCAAGCCCTATTCCAATTCGACTTGACCTGGTTCCATTAATATCATCGAACAATTGATTGAAACCGGCAACTTGTGTAGGTTCCAGAGTTTGCTTTGTTGTCAACTGTGTTTTCACTGTTTCAGTCCATGCAAAGCGCAGACGTAAATTACTGAATAAATTCCATTGAACCCCAATTTTGGGATTAAATCTATTAATAGAGTAATTTCTTTCATCATAAACATCATAACTAAAACCTAAAGTTACATTTAAGTTGGAATTAAAATTTAGATTGCTGTAAATATAGCCATTTTTTTTGTCAATATGAAAATCTTGTTCTGTACAGCAAATTACCTGATTACTTGATAAATTATTTATTTCCAAATGCCTGTCAACGTTTATATTATAGATGCCAGATCCGGCTAGAATGTTGAAATTATTTCCGTTAATTTGATATTGAAATTCTGCCTGAAATCCTTTATTCCTTGAGGTTATTTCAAAATTTCTAATAGAATTATTAGGTGATAAAACTGCATCTATATTATTACTTTTTCTATCTACGTATTGAACGGAAAGAAGAAGATTATGATTGGCTCTTGGCTTATATCGCGCACCTACACGCACGGCTTGCTCGTCAAAATTTCGCCGGAACCGGTTTTGTGACGATCTTGGATCTTTTGAATCCCGGTCAAAATCCAGTAATAAATTGCCATGGTCGGTCCAGCGCGATCGCGCTTCGGCCTGGATGTTGAGTGACGGCGTAATGGCGTGTTGGATAAACGCATTCAGGATGTCGTGGTTTTGATCGTTATTGGTGCGAAAGCCTTTGGTCTGGTAATGAAACTGGCCCAGACTGATTGAAGTTCGGTCATACAGTTTTGAAAAAACCACCTCGTTGCCAAACGTTGTGTGACTGCCGCCGAAGCCAGAAGCGACCAGTTGCGAACGATTGCGATCCATCAGGGGCGTAAACTCGTTAAATCCAGCCGAGCTTGGGCCTGTCTGGGTAATAATGTTTAAATCCGCTACGGCTAAACGGGGCTGAACCGGGTTGACGTTGATGGGCTGTAATAGTTGCGCCTGCAGTAACTCACTGACGCGGGCGGCTTCATGGCGAGGTTGGCTGACATAGCTATCTGAGAGAAAGCGATGTGCGGAATGATTCGACGGGTCAAGACTGAGCGATCTGGCAGTTTCCATAATGGCGCGCTTTTCAAATCCCAGGTTGTCGTAAATGCGCGCGAGACTCGAGCCGCGCGCGGCCTGATCCTGATCGAGTAAGAATTTGGAACGGTATACGGCGCGATTATCGTTGAGTGCGATTGATTTCTGAATATCCTGCAATGCTTCGACGGGACGATTCTGGGTTTGTTTCTGGATGGCATCGTAAAACCAGGGTGTTGGATCAAATGGATCTCGCGTTTTAGCCAGCTCGAATTGTGTTTCGGCTCTGGAGAAACGCTTTTCTTCAAAATACGCCTTACCCAGATAGCTGCGAATTAATGAATTGCCGGGATCGAGACTTGCGGCAATTTCGATTTCTATCCGTCCTTCTTCAAGCCGTCCTTCCCGAATCAGGGCAAGTCCCATACCGAGTCTCGGCATGGGGTCGGCCTGGTCAAGCGTAATGGCGTGTTGAAAGATGGATTGGGCTTCGTGTGTGTCAATTTGTAATAAATATGCAAATCCCAGCACCGTTTGTGTTTTGGCCAGAGAGGGGTTGAGTGCAACGGCCTGTTGCGCGGCTTCCAGCGCCAATTTAAGCTGTCCGCGCGACATCTGTAATTCGGCAAGTCTGGCCCAGATGAGTGCATTATCCGGATCGAGTTCCGTTGCCTGTTTAACGCTAGCATATGCCGTATCAATATCAAACGATGCTTGCTGGGCATAAGCAAGTGCCAGCCAGGCCGGTACCGATAACGCGTCGTATTCAACGGCTTGTCCGGCCAGTTCGAGTGCACGTTCTTTTTGGTTTTGCACCAGGGCAATAATCGATTGCAGGGCTATCGCGTTACTGTTATATGGATCGTCGATTAATATTCGATCGATCATATGGCGGGCATCTTTCGTTCGGCCAACAGAAAGCAGGCGTTCGGTTTGCCGAAGTAACGCGTCAGTTCCAGTTGCATGTGCGTTCCGCTGGTAACCGATAATCGCCGGATAATATAATGCCCACTGTACTGCGTCGAGTGGCCTGACGACGATTTCTTTTTGCGGTGGCTGGTTACGATAGGCGATTGCCGCTTCATGATCGGTCAGCATGACTCTGCCGAGTTTGTTTTCTGCAGATAAACGACCTTCAAACATAACGACACGGGTGCGGTCGCTTTCAATATGAATGAAAAACTCCGTACCCTCAACGCCGGCGTTTAGAAACGGTGTTTTCACTTTGAACGGTTTGGGCGTTCGTGTCAGGATATGGATTGCACCCTGAATCAGTTCAATGAGTGATGTAATGTTTTCGTTCCCGGTCTCGGGAATGGCAATCGTCGTTCTTTGGTCCAGCCGCATCAGGCTGTCATTATTAAGGCGTACTGCCGCGCGGCTGTGGCTGCGTACTCGCAGCATATCGCCTGTGCAGAGATGCATATTCTGCCGGGCCGGTTGCCATGTAGTATTTTTTATCCGGCGTAATTCGACTTCTCCCTGTACGGAAACAATTTGTGCGGCTTTTATTGCACAATAATCGGCGGCGAAGACTGTACCTGTCAGGGTTGTTGCGGATAAAAAGGCGAGTAAGACCGAGGTCAGAATAACGGCCTGATGAGTGCTGTGTTTTGCTCCTGCTGTATCTGCACTATTCATCATATTTTTATAAACGCTGGCTTTACTGTCAAGCAGTGCGTACTGTGAAAAAATAGCAGGTCAGATTTGATTCTGGAAAATGCACACAAATTTAACCCCGATCTAACTATACGATAGATCATGCGTCGAATGTGTGACAATCATCACACAGGAGTAGTAGTATGAAAAGATTATGATTTTTCAGTCAATCTGACAACAGGCTGCCATTGATCGGGCTGAGATTTTGAACACAGATTCAAATAAAATTTTGTAGGCTTATCCTCCGGAAAAATCTCGAGAATGTCATGCCACCGTTGTACCGCTGTTTGCTGTTGCTGCTGGTAAGCCGATAGCGCGTTGGTAAACAGTGCGCATAACTGACGTTGTTGATCGTCAGCCGTTTTCCGATAGCCGATGAGTTCGTATAAATTGACCGGCAGCGACTTCCCGGCAAACTGAAAATTGCCAAGTGGCCGTGCCAGGAAACGATCCAGATCTTCGATTACATCGCCTGAAACCAATAAATGTGTCCCAAGACGTTTATTGATGCTGTCGATACGGCTGGTCGTGTTTACAAGGTCGCCAACCACGCGGTAGATGTAGTTATCCATGGCGCCTAGCTTGCTGATGAGCAGTTCGCCACAGTGTATACCGATACGTGTCGGCAATATCGGGGGTGCCGTATCCTGGTTAAACTGGTGAATGCTGTCTAGGATAGCCAGGCCGGCCTCGCACGCTTTTTCCCGAAGCGTTTTATTGATAGCGGTGGCTTCCCAGACTGCCAGCATGGCATCGCCGATTTTTTCGGAGACTACGCCGTTATGCTGTACAACGGAACGAGTCAGTATTTGAAAATAGTCGTCCATTAATTGTTTTAACCGGTGGACGTCCATTTGTTCCGCGAGCGTGGTATAACCTTCAACATCAGTAAACAAGCAGACGCCAAAAACAAGTTGGTCTTTATGCAAACTGGCGTCAATTTGACGCGTTAAATCACCGACTACGCGTTGCGGTGTAAACTGACCAAATAATTCCATTAACTGATCGCGTTCGCGTTTGGCGAGATGGTATTTAAGCAGGACAGCTCCCGAAACTGCGCCTGGAAGAACGACAAAGAGAGGAATAACTAATGGCAGCCAGAGATTCAGTTGTTTGAATAGCAGCCATGCGGACACGGTATATACACAAGCACTGGTGATACTAACTGTCAATAACATTTTATTGGTGAACAATGGCAAGGTATAACCCAGCAATAGGCTCAACATTGTTATCAGTACCAGACTTTCACCGAATGAGAGGGGCTTCACCGGCCGTCCTTCAAGCAGATTGGCGAATGCCGTTGCTGCGATTTCCACACCACTGATTTTTAAGCCGTCGGGATCGGTAAAAACAGTGTGATAGGCATCTCTAATGAGTTCATCTTCCGATTGTTTGGTTGGCGAAATACCGACAAAAACAACTTTATCTTTAACCTGTTCAAGTACGTTAATAAATGGCCCATTTTCTACCGTTGGCTGCAGGAATTGATAATAGGGAATTGTGCTGACCGAGCGGGGCGGGCCATAAAAATTCAAATAATTGGCTTCTTGACCGGAATACAGATTAATCAATACCTCAATCATTTGTTTTTGCCTCGCATCCAGCGATGTATTACGGGACAATTCAGTTAATAAGCTTTGTCTAATTTCGGGGTGATGAACAAATAGCTGGCGCAGGGTAAAAATGTGCGATTCCAGATTGTTTAGCCGATCGGGGTGTTGCGGGGATTGTAAAGTATCGAAACGATGTGTTTTGTTCAGCATGGCAATGAGGTCCTGATGAACCTCGCGTGTGAATGCCTTTAAAACAACTGTCGGTATAGTCGGTGCGTCGCCCATACCCGGTTTGAATGTCCAGTAAGCGTCGATACGTGGTGTGTCAGGTAGGGGAAAAGGTGCTTGTGCCAGTACAGCGTCGGAAATTTCCGGTAACAGCGGTATGCTCTTTTCCTGAACCAGCTGCCATTGCATAACACTGTCATCGGTTAGATCAAGCCGCTCGGTGTGCAGTCTTTCTACAATGATCACATTACCGGCATCATTGATTGCCGTGGCCAGAAGTGTGTCGTGTTCTGGCAGACCGGGTTTGCGGAAAATAAGATCAAGGACGATGACTTGAGCGCCGGCATGGCTGAGCCGGTCAATCAATTGGGCATGGACATCGCGCGGCCAGGGCCAAAAATCGGGTGGTGTGACGGATAGATTAAGCTTTTCGGTCGATTCGCTGTCGATGGCAATGACAATGACTTCATCAGGTGCGGGAATAGCGCCGCGCAATTGAAATAACCAGTAGAGGCCATATCTCTCTTCCAGCGACCAGCCTTGCGGTGTCAGATAAATGATGATGCCAAGCAGTCCGGTGATGATGCCTGAAAGAATCTGTCCGGCATTTTTTGTCATGGTAATGGTTTGGGTTGAATGGCTGCGTGTCGCATGTACTTGCAAAATGACCGGTCAAGGTTTTAGTATACTTAGCTTATGCAGAAAATGTTATCCAATAAGAAATTCACAGGATAAAAAAATGATGATTGTGATTTCACCAGCAAAAACGCTGGATTTTGAAACACCGGCGCCGATGGAGCAATTTACTATGCCGGATTTTCTCGATGAATCGGCTGTATTGATTGATCAGTTGAAAACCCTTGAACCTGATCAGATCGGTCGGCTGATGTCGATCAGCTCCAAGCTGGCTGTATTGAACTCAAACCGATATTATGAATGGACGCGGCCATTTAATTTGAAGAATGCCAAGCAGGCACTGTATGCGTTTAAGGGCGATGTGTATACGGGACTCGATGCGGATACGCTCAACACCAAAGATGTTGATTTTGCACAAGACCACTTAAGGATTTTGTCGGGTTTATACGGCATCCTGCGCCCGCTTGATTTGATGCAACCGTATCGTTTGGAAATGGGAACGCAGTTGAAGAACAAACGCGGAAGTAATCTGTATGCATTCTGGAACGGAATGTTGACGGATTCGATCAATCACGAATTGCAGATGCAGCGAACGGATACGTTGATCAACCTTGCCTCTAATGAATATTTTAAATCGATTAAAATCGATAACCTGAGTGCGAAGGTGATTACGCCGGTGTTTAAAGATCAAAAAAACGGTGTTTATAAGATCATCAGTTTTTACGCAAAAAAAGCACGCGGTTTGATGAGCCGATATATTATTCAAAATAAGCTGACGACACCGGAAGGTATCAAACAGTTCGATGTTGCCGGTTACCAATTTAATGCAGCGGAAAGTAATGATCGCGAATGGGTTTTTATGCGTGAGGAATCTGCTGCACAGCAAACTTTACATTAATGCCAAGTGAATAAAGCAATCAGTTATTGGGAGAGCGGTTAATGAGCGCGCAGAAGAATATTGAGCTGGCGAAGCGTTATATTGAGTTGTCAAACAAGCATGATCTCAGACACATTGAAACCTTATTTATGGGAAATGCGACGTACAATTCGGATTTTTTGGGTGAATTCAATGGCAGTGTTGCGATTCGCGAAATGATGCAGAAGTTTTTTACCCGCTACCCGGATGCGCACTGGGAAGTTACAGATTATCGTCCAATTGATAACGATGGTGTCGAGTTTGATTTTTTAATGACGGCAACCGATGCGGCTGCCGACGAACTCGTTAATCGCCATGGCCGAGAAAGTGTTTATTTTGAATACGACGGATTGATCAGCCGGATTGTTGTTAAAAAAGTCGATGAGCCATCTGAGGATGCCGAATCATCTGTACCTACTCAAATTTGAGCATAGTGTGATTGGCTGAAATGTTTGGTTTATTCCCTGGATTCCAGTAGTTCTCTGAACGGCCCTGGAAGTATGCTTCGAGCTTTTCTGGTAAGCGACGCCTCATTCTTTTGCCAGAGTATTCCAAGATAAATGACCAATAATCCGATGGCAGTTAAAGCAATAGGAAATAACCAGCTGTCTCGAAATACATTTTCAGCAAGATATCCCAAATATCCGCAACACCCTATTGCGCCAAAAATAACAAATACACGCCGAACCAAGAGGACCCCGACACCGATCATGATGAGGTTTATGCATAAATATAGGAATTTAGAGAGCTCGCTGTCGGAATGCTGAAGCGATAATCCACCCCAAAAGGCCATAACACCAAAGATATAAAGCCAAAATGCATAATCGGATTTATTTCTTGATCTGATATCAACCCAGAACGCCAAACCTACGATGAGCAGGCCAGTGTACATGGATACTAATTTACGTAAATCCCATGTGTAATCGCCACCTGAAAGTATAGCAGTGATGTCCATCGTTAAATACCAAAGAGTTACCGCTATGGGCATGACGAGAAAAGGGTATTTGTATTTCCAGGCCATGATGACACCGACTGCCAACGTGCCTAATTCCATATACAACCAGTGCCACTTAATATAGCGGTGATACTCTTGATAAGTGGTATTATCGGGCCAAATACCAAGTGCCTGTTGAATGCCATAAATGGCCAGTGGTGTCAGCACCACGACAAATGTAGCACAAATGCCCGCAGGAATCGCATAGCCTTTTGATTGAAATTTATTACTTAAAAGAATACCTATCGCGGCATAAATTAATGAAATAAAGAGTATGCCCAGATCGCCAAATGTTTCCCAGCCCAGGTTCATGAATAGTGTCATAGCCCCGATGGCGATTAATCCACCCAAATAATACAGGACATGCGTGAAATCGAATGTCGGGCCTGTTTGCGGATGGCTTCTCAAGTGCTTAATTAAATGGTTCGCCTGTTCTGAGGATATGATGTTTTCATCAACTGCAGATTGAAGCGTTTCTCTCGTTATCTTCATTCCATCCTCACTCGTCTTTAAGTGTGTATTTAGCCTTTGCTTCTCGGAGTGTGGCTTTACCAAAGAGCCAGATTCTTTCCTAACTGCATAATTTCTTGTCAGCTAGTTGAAGTCCAATACTCAGCACTTAAACAAAGCAATGAAGCCTAGTTGCGCGGCTTTATCGTGTCGGTTGCAGCACCTTGTTGGGCGGCATATGCGGACCATGGCCTGATTTTCGCCAACGCCGGCCCTATGGCGTGCTCTGCAACTTCAGTGTCATGGGCAACTTGAGCGCGTAACCAATAACCATTAGATAGGCCAAAAAAACGGCACAATCGCAAATCGGTATCGGCCGTGATGGCGCGCTTGCCAGCAACGATTTCTCCTATGCGCTGTGCGGGAACGCCAATCTCCTTAGCCAAACGATATTGGCTAAGGTCCATAGGCTTAAGGAATTCTTCTAGGAGAATTTCTCCCGGGGTAACCGGCTTGAGTTTGTTCATAATTAATTTACCTCAGTGATAGTCCACGATTTCTACATCTTCAACACCTGCAGCTGTCCACCGAAAGCAGACGCGCCACTGATCATTGATACGAATGCTGTGCTGACCAGCACGATTGCCCTTAAGCGCTTCAAGGCGATTTCCGGGCGGTACGCTCAGATCATCCAGTCGACCGGCGATCTCGAGTTGTCTCAGCTTGCGTCGCGCAACTGTTGCGATATTTACGAAACGCCTGACACGAAGGCCTTGCGAGAGAGCTTCGGTATCTGAACACTTAAAAGACTCAATCATACTGCATACATAATAACGTGTCGCGTGAATAATGGCAAGCGTCATTATGTTGTCTGATATTTATTTTAAACCGCGACACGCTGTGCACTTCTCGACAAAGATTATTCACTAATAGATGCCTAAAGCTTAGGATTTTTCTACAGCCAGTCTACAATGCGTTAAGGCTTTAACCAGGTAGTCTGTGGTTAATCCTGGAGATTTTTCATCTTAAAATATCGCTGATTCAGTCATTTCCTCCAATGCTAGAAAAGATACCGGAATCTGATCATTTCAAGCGCTGGCGAGCCCTTTGCATCGCTTCCTGTCCATGAATAGCTTGCAATGTTCCGGATAGATAGGTCTTCATATCGGCGTTGTGCTTCGTCAACCCATAATTTTTCAACATCGATTTCGGTAATTTCATCTAAATCTTCAATGAGCGTACGTGCCAACGCAGCCTTCTCTTTAGCATCCAATTGGCGAGCTTCCATTTCTAATTTTTCGTAATTCGTACTCATTCAGATAATATACTCTTATAATTCTTTGAAGACTATTGAGTTTTCTGTTTGAATGTGTTTAGTAGCTCAGGGTTGATTTGTTAGTTGCGGTTGTATTTGTAACGTCCATGTTCGTCAAGGTCCTGTTCCAATGTTGCGATAAACCGCATGGGGTTATTCTTGTCACGCTTATCTTCGGGTATTTCGGCGATTACTATAGGATGAATGTTTTTCGTATTAGTCAACGCACAAATGAGAAGGATCTCGGCATACTCAAGCATATTTACCGGAATAACATTCATATCTCTCGAAATAGACTTCGGTTCTTCCTCTTTTAATGCCCATAAGGGAGCAGACACATTGCCATTTTCTCGCAGATGGAAATTCCTAATGCTAAAGGGGCCGCAATTAGCATGTTCTACCGCATTTCGTGAATCTATAAGCTTTTGAATCCAAATGCAGTTGCTTCTTATCCATTTTGACATAGGGTTATCCTCGCCAAACCTTTTTTCCGACCACTCGGCGATATGACTATACCGGGTCTTTTCGTTAAAATCTTTGTCCTGGGTGTACAAGAACAAGTCCTTTAATTCTCTAAAGGCGAGCTTTGCATGATATAAAAAATTTTCGACATCATTCGTCAGGTTTCGGACTGAGGGTAGTTGCAATATATCTTCAGTAGACCTGTTAGCCAATGTGGTTTTCAACTCTTGCGATTTCACTTCTATCTCTTGAATTACTCTTTGAGCAATGTCATGGCACTGATGCAAGTGGCGGCGGTATTCGTTGAAAACTGAGCAAATGCCCTGCTCTTTCTTCTCGTCGAGTTGGAAGTATCTTGTCAAGTATTCTGCTTGTAAAATAGTTCTTGAAACATAGGGATCAGCAGATCCTCTGTGATGCTCATCCTCGACTAAAACCCATTTCATAAATGCTTTGAAGTGGCTAACATCTTAAATTTCATGTGATCTTCCTAATTCTTAAATAATACCTCGATCAAGCTTTCATCATTACAAACGCTCTTATATCCATAAACAAAACACTTAAGTACGGTCAGATAATGAATCAGTCGGTTTAGTTTTTTGACCTGCATTTCTGGTATCTGTATCCTGGTTCTTTTCGATTGCTCCTGCCGGGTCGATTTCAGCTTCATCGTTCATTTCAGTTTCCTGCAGCTTAGCCAGAGAAGGCAGGTTCAGATGTAGCGCGGCTTTGGCGATTAAATGGGCGCTGACCGGCGCGGTGATAAATAGGAATAGCGTGATGAGTAGTTCATGCAGGCTGATGTTTTCGCCATAGATGCTGAAATAGCAGGCTGAGGCGATTAACAGGCTGCCGACACCAAGTGTTGTGGCTTTAGTTGGCCCATGAAGCCGCGTATACAGATCTTTAAGTCTGACCAGACCTAAAGAACCGATGAATGTGAATGCGGCTCCGATTAGAATCAATAAAGACAAAAAATATTCCAGCATGATTTACTCGATAATATCGCCACGCAACAGGTATTTGCATAAAGCTACGGTGCCAATGAATCCCATGAGTGCGATCAGTAAGGCCGCCTCAAAAAACAATGCGCTGTCCAGATGAATACCTAAAAGAACCAGTATCGCAATGGTATTAACATATAACGTGTCTAGCGCAAGGATTCGGTTGGGTACATCAGGGCCGCGAAACAGCCGCCAGAAACTCAGGACAATAGCCGCGGTAACCAATACAAATGCAATTTGAATTGAAAGTGTCAGCATGATTCAAAAATTTCCTTTAACGGACGTTCATAACGCTGCTTGATAGTAGCAGCCAATGTTTCCGGATTTGTTTCGTTCAACGCATGAACCAAAAGGTAACGGCGGTCTTCTGATAGTTGCGCCGATAACGTGCCTGGCGTTAGTGTAATACTGTTAGCCAAAAGACTGATCGCAAGATCGGAGGTCAGGTCCAGCGGCAGTTGGATGAAAACGGGTTGAAGCTTATCCGGGTTGCCCAATATTAGCCGCGCTACGGTGAAGTTTGCCATAATAATGTCAAACAACAGTATTGCAGTGTAGCGGATCAGCACAAATGGTTTGCGGATCGAGACCGCCTCCGGCCAGAATTGTATCGTGAGTACCGGGATGATCCAGCCGAATATCAGTCCCAATACGATTTGTCCCGGATTAATGCTATTGTTCAGCAGCAACCAAATAACTGCGAGTATTGGCGTTAAAAGCGGGTGCGGCAGTAAACGCGTCATAATGACTGAACCTCCAAATCCAGCACAGACCGGATATAGTGCTCGGGTTGCATGAGTTGATTGGCTGTAGCCGTTACGAATCCGATAATGCTGTCGGCCCAGATTAGCAGTCCGATGCTAAGGCACACTAAACCAATAATCGGTGCCAGTTCACAGGCTATCGACATGCCGCTGCGCTGTATATCAGGGTTGATATGACAGATATGCGGCGCCTGTGCCCGGTAAAACAGCATACTGCCACTACGTGCCAGTGCAATGATGGTTAACAGACTGGTTGTTAACACTATGGCCATGATCCAGGGTAAAGCGGGATGGGCTAAGGCTGCCTTGAGAATGAGCAATTTGCCGATAAAACCGGAAAGCGGGGGCATGCCCGCTATCAATATTGCAAGCACAAAAAATGAGACGCCGAGAAGCCGTTGTTGTTGAACAATGGGACCCGGTTCAAACTGATCATTCATGACATCGCGCCGGTTTGCAATGCAATCAGCCAAAAGAAAAAAAGCTGCGGCCGCAAAGGTCGAATGCGGTAAGTAATATAGACCGGCAGCAATGCTGGTTTCGCTATTCATCCCAAAAGCCGTGAGCAGCGTGCCGATGGAAGTAATAACAAGGTATGCGATCTGGTGGCGTAAACGGGTGCTGGCCAGCGTTCCCAAAACGCCGATGATCAATGTCAGCAAAGCCAGTGGTAGTAGCCAGGCTTCAATCAAATTGGCTAAATGACCTGCTTGTGAACCGAAGATCAATGTATAAACCCGCAAAATACAATATGCGCCGACTTTAGTCATAATTGCGAACAATGCTGCCACTGGTGCCGTGGTATGTGCGTAGGCGGCGGGCAGCCACAGATAGAGTGGCAGTAAAGCCGCTTTGAGCGCAAATACAGCGAATAGTAACAGACCGGCAGTACGGATGAATGCAATATTTTCAGTTGGAACATTGGCTATTTTGACGGCTAAATCGGCCATATTCAGTGTGCCGAGTAAACCATAGAGTGTACCAACAGCAAATAGAAACAATGATGAGCCCACCAGATTGATAACAACAAAATGCAGTCCCGCTTTTGTTTTGAGGCGGCCGCCGCCATGGAGTAGCAAGCTGTAGGAAGCCAGCAACAGAATCTCAAAAAATACGAATAAATTGAACAGATCACCGGTCAGAAACGCGCCATTTAAGCCAAACAACTGTAGTTGAAACAAAACATGGAAATATGCGCCGTCTTTATCAATGCCGCGAATGGCATACAGTAATGCGCCTGTTGCAACCAATGCAGTTACTAAAAGCATCCATGCTGTTAACCGGTCGTTTACCAATACAATGCCGAAGGGCGGTGCCCAATTACCCAGCGCGTATGCCAGAATGGTTCCATCGGCTGCCTTATTTAAAAGCACGCTGGCGATGGCAATGAGCAGCATCGTTGAAGCAAGGCTAGTAATACGCTTTAACTGCAGATACTGTTGGGGTAACAGTAATAATAATATGCCTGTCAGGAATGGTAATATGATCGGAAAGAAAACGAGATGATTCATTGTGGTTTGTGTTTCCCGTCGACTTGATCGTTGCCCATTTCAAGAAAAGCCCTGAGTGACAGAATGATCACAAAAGCGGTCATTCCGAAACTGATGACAATCGCGGTGAGTACCAGTGCCTGGGGTAACGGGTCGGCATAATGTGCTGCATTCTCACTGATAATTGGCGGATTACCAACGGCAAGCCGCCCCATCGTCAGTAGAAATAGATTGACGGCATAGGATAAAAAAGTCAGTCCGAGGACGACGGGAAAGGTGCGGCCCCGTAGCGATAAATAAATGCCGCAGGCTGTTAATATACCAATGATAACCGAAACAAGTAATTCCATTAATTATTCAAAGTGTTTTTAAGGTTTAACGGGTTAACGAATTTGTTTTCTGTGCTTCATTTGATGGCTTTGATTATGTATCAGGCCCAGATTTACCAGAATCAGTAGTGTGGCGCCGACGACAACGAGGTAAACGCCGACATCGAATATCATAGCCGAAGCCAGCTCAAATTCGCCGACAACGGGCCAGTGTACGTGGCGAAATGTTGAGGTCAAAAAAGGATATTCGAAAATCCAACTGGCCAACCCGGTGCCTGCCGCAATCAACAGGCCATAGCCAATGACTTTGTGCATATTGATCGATAAACGGCGTTGTGTCCAGATAGTGCCATTGGCCAGATATTGCATAATTAGTGCAACGGCTGTGACTAGCCCGGCGATAAAACCGCCTCCGGGAAGGTTATGTCCACGCAATAGAATAAACATGGAAACCAACAGTGCAAGGGGCAACAGTAGCCGGGCAAATGATGCCATGACGGTAGGATGTATGTCATCGTTCCAGGTGCGTCCTTCACTGTCATGACTGGCGCCGGCAATTCTAAGTTGCTCCAGCATGGCGAAAATACCCAGTCCGGCCAGTGCCAGTACGGTAATTTCTCCGAATGTGTCATATCCCCTAAAGTCTACCAGAATCACGTTGACGGCATTGGTGCCACCGCCCCCCGGTAGACTGTTCGCCAGAAAATAATCGGCAATACTGTCATAAGGGCGGGTTAATACTGCCCATACCAGAAGGGCAATACCGCTACCCGCTGCCGTTGCAATTAGAGCATCCCTGCGGCGTAACCAGATGCCTGATTCATGAGGTGACTGTTGAGGCAGAAAGTACAGTGCCAGTAGCATGAGCACAATCGTAACAACTTCGACAGAGAGTTGCGTCAGGGCTAAATCCGGTGCGGAAAATTTAACGAAAACCAGCGATACGCCTAAACCGACCGCACCCAGTAAAACAAGTGCAATCAAGCGTTGATGGTGCACTATAACAGTTGCTATTGCAGCAGCAATAATCATTATTGCGATTAGCAAACTGATTCCGTCTATCGGCAATGTGTCACGTGCTCCGGTCAAGCTGTAATCATAATCAGTTGTGATGGCACCGGATACGCCTAATGCGATAACAAACAACAGAAAAACGAACACTGCACGCTGCAGTGAATACCGATTCAGAAATTGTGTGACTATACTGGAGAATGCGAATAACTTCTCTAGAAAAAGTTCGTATAAGGCCTTGAAATCAAGTAGTCCGTCTAAACGTGCTTGAAACGTAAATAACGGTTTACGAATCAAATAGACAATAACGCCGCCAACAAGTGCGACGATACTCATCCACAAAGCGGTATTAAACCCATGCCAGATTGCCAGGTCATGATCAGGGACAGGATTGCCTTGTAGCACGCTGGCAGCGGCAACAGTAAGGATGGGATCAATGGTCAGCGCCGGAAAGATGCCGACCAGCAGGCAGAGTGCGACCAGAATTTCCACCGGAACTTTCATCCAGCGTGGTGGCTCATGCGGGTGCTTCGGTAAACCGGCGGGTTCGCCATCAAAGAAGACGTTGTGAATAAAGCGCAATGAATACGCTACAGCAAAAATGCCGGCTAATGTTGCAGCCGCGGGTAATATCCAACCCCAGGGTTGATTGATAATGAACAACGTTTCACCAAAAAACATTTCTTTCGACAAAAAGCCATTAAATAGCGGCACACCGGCCATCGATGCGGCGGCTACTGTTGCCAGCAGCGTGGTATGCGGCATATATTTCCGCAGGCCGCGTAGGATGCGCATATCGCGTGTGCCGGTTTCATGCTGGATAATACCGGCAGCCATAAACAGTGAGGCTTTGAAGATTGCATGATTGATGATATGAAACACGCCGGCCAGGGCGGCCATCGGTGTACCAATGCCGAACAGCAGCGTGATCAGGCCCAGATGGCTGATTGTCGAATATGCGAGTAAGCCTTTTAAATCATCTTTAAACAATGCGATATATGCCGCCATGACAAGCGTGATGAGTCCGGTCAAACATACAAGCCAGAACCATGCTGAAGTACCAGACAGAACTGGGAAAAGCCGGGCTAACAGAAATACGCCCGCCTTAACCATAGTGGCGGAATGCAGATATGCGGAAACAGGCGTAGGCGCCGCCATGGCATTGGGCAGCCAGAAATGAAAAGGAAACTGGGCAGATTTAGTGAATGCACCGAGCAGTATCAGAATAAGCATGGGAAGATACAGCTCATGGTTACGAATGTGTTCGCCAGCGGATAGTATGTCGGTTAAGTAATAGCTGCCAACCATTTCGCCCAGCAGAAGAAAGCCGCCGAGTAAAGCCAGGCCTCCTCCACCGGTAACGGCTAGCGCCATTCGGGCACCGCTACGCGATTCATGCCGTGTTTGCCAGTAACTGATTAGCAGGAATGAGGATAGGCTTGTCAGTTCCCAGAAAATTAAAAGCTGAATAATATTTTCAGAAGTGGCAATTCCGAGCATGGAACCCATAAATAACAGCAAGTACGCATAGAAGCGTCCCATATCGTCGCGTTCGGATAAATAATATCGGGCATAAAGGATGATCAGCAGACCGATACAGAGTATCAGGAGTACAAATAACAGCGCCAGACCGTCCAGCCGGAAAGCTAAATCTATGTCCAGTGACGGAATCCATGGTAGACGATGTACCAAAACCATTCCTGCGAATGCATCGGTTAGATGGGGATACAGAAAGCATAGGGCAAGCAGCGTAACTCCCCCAGCCCCCCAGGCGGCATGCAAGCGCCCGAGGCGGGAAATGGCTGCGACAAAGCCGGCTCCAAGAAATGGCGTTAGTGTAATCAGGGATAAATTCATACTGGAATAAAAGATTGACGCTTCTAAACCGATATTGTAGGCGATCTGCGCATGCAAAAAAATAAATTAATTAGTGAGAGAGTGCCAGATGTTTTAAGTGCAAACAAGCATTCCCTGCTAAATGCCCATATGGATATGTTTTATGATGATTGTAGGGACTGAATACGCCATTTTTTCTGGAATCAAATGTTACAATTTGTGTGGCGGATTTCACTACAGTCAATTTGCGAGTAAATCCAGAATATCGCATGGATCCGTTAATGATTGTTCTTGGGGCTCAAGTGACGGATTCCTTAAAAGGAGCTTTTAGTTGTGGCATTATTCTCTGCAACCTTTCAACACAGGTATTTACAGCCCAAACGTACAAAGAGTTGTCCAGACTAAGCGCTCCGGGACGCATTGCTTCACGTAGCGATACTCGACTAATAAAAGGTAGTTCCTGGGTACGGTAATCACAATGCTCGGCAGCAACGTAGAGTAACCGGGATAAGCGATTAAAACCTATGCTGTCAAGATACTGTAGGTATTCGTTGCGAAGAGCGGGGTTGCGTGGATAGGTATAGTACTCCATAACAACCTCTTTTCTTTGTCCGAAGGCGTCACGAGGCACGCCGCTGGTTTCTGCAATTCGACGTGGTATGGGTCTGTCGTATGGGCCACCTATTTGCCAGTTTTCCATTTCGGGCGAATTCGCAATAGCAACGAGATTATTTACGTCGGGTGCGAATATGAAAGGAATTACCAGATTGAAGAAACCCGATTGCAGTCGAATTTCGCTAAGATTAAGCCCGGAGGTGTCGCCTCGCAAAATTTCTGAAGAATATTCATATCTTTGTGTTGCACGGTCCCACAATTTGTCGCCGTGATACCCCGACCACAGGCATCCTATCGTGGGCGACTGTGCAGCCTGTTCTAGCATATCGGTAAAAATCATTTCACGGCCATCGTAAACACCCGTTAGAGATAAGCGCTCCATTTCTGCTGGCGGGATACGTGGGGTCAGAGGCAAGCCTTGCATGCCCAGCGAGTCAGCGATAGATCGGCTGTCCTCAAGATATTTGCCGTCGATAGTTCGGTCTCCACAGGTAACATAAACTTGGCTGATTCCACATTTTTTGGCAAGGGCTGTAACTGCTGGAGAATCGTACCCGGTGGACGCGGTGCTCCATTCGCTAACTCGGTTAGAGCGTGCAGGTGAGGCGCAGTTGTCCCGGATGGCAGCTAACGTATCAAGTAATGCTCGTTCATACTCTCTAAAATTCGAAAAGCCGCGCACACATGTCTGTTTAGACTGATTGGGGCTTCTATGAGTCATATTGAACGACAGAGATTCCGGCCAGTAAATAATCTGTTCGAGGTTAATATCTGGATTGGCGTTCGGCAAGCCTCGCTGATATTTATTAACACCCGCGAGGCTGGCGTGTCCAAATGGCCTGTAGTCGGAGGTTTCATTTAAACGCGAGCCAGTTGCTGCAAGTGTCAACAGCAAACTGTTGGAAATGATAGTACGGTTGGGAGATTTTCCGATAATTAACCGATCCGTGAGAGAGCGTGATGGTACTGCAAGTACATCGTTATCGAGTATTCTTAATCCACTTCCAAAGAAGCAGTCGGATTTGTGAAAGTTGGCACCAAGAAAGTCTTCCGGCCAGCATCCCTCTACGAGATAGCGGTCTCCGGTTTCGACGCCGGTACCATGTAGCGCAAGTACTTCGTTACGTTCTGGTATAAGTTCTGCTACCCATCCTAAACGTGGCAATGTGTTAATAGTCGATGTTTTTAATTCCATAGTTGCTGTTATGTATTCGAAGTAATAACGTGTGGGTGTGTGGGTACAGGGGGTCGCTGATGTACTTTAATAATTATTGTAGAACAAAAACTGGCAGATCCGATTTCTAATATGTCTATACTAGCGGACGGGTATGCGTGACAGAAAAATAGTCAGAATACAGGCTATCGCAGCGAGCATTATTTTTTGCCATATCTCAGGAACGATAAAAATTGAAATACTGAAGGAAATAACAATTGTAATGTATGCTAACCGTTTAGCTTTAAGGGGAATACTACGATGCAAGCGCCATTCGAGGATAACGGGGCCGGCATAACGATTGGATATAAGCTTGTTGTGAAAGCGTTCCGATCCCCTTGCGAAACAGGCGGCTGCCAAAAGTACAAAAGGCGTTGTAGGGAGCACTGGCAAAATAATACCGATGGCTCCCAATAAGAGCGCAATAAATCCCACACCCATATAAATTGCGCGTATTAACGGCGAGTGGTGTAGACGTAATAGATCTGTTGCTTTACCGTCAAGCAAATTTGGGTTGTCTACATTACTTTCATTATTACCGGAAAATTGCATGGCATTGAATACAATAGAACTGACTTGAAAAGGATTCGTCTAAACAAATGAATCTACGATGGGGGTATCATACAGAGTGTATTTGGTACGAACAACGTTTTATTAACTTCTGAGGAAAACAATGCGTAATACAAAAAATAATTTTTATTCAGTCATTTTGTTGATATGTGTGTTGGGACTTTTTGTGTCGCAGAATGTCTCTGCCTATGAGGAATCTGATGTTAGATCGGAGCCCGCGTTTAAAAAGATCGATAACAAAATCGGAGAGGGTGACGTGGCCGATGTCGGTAGCAAAGTCAATGTCCATTATACAGGGTGGCTTTATGATGAAAATGCGCCGGAAAATAAAGGTAGAAAATTTGACAGTTCTCATGACCGGAACAAACACTTTTCCTTTAGACTTGGTGCTGGAGAAGTAATAAAAGGCTGGGATCAAGGCGTAAGGGGAATGCAGGTCGGCGGATCGCGCACACTGATTATTCCTTCATCGATGGCATATGGCACGCGTGGTGCAGCAGGTGTGATTCCACCTAACGCGACTTTGATTTTTGATGTTGAATTGATCGGGATAGCAGAAGGATCGTATCATTAATGAATAGATGAGACGTCTCGATTGATTGTTTTTAATGCCTAATAATCTGTATTATCCAAAAACCCAAGGAATATTGCCATGACACAGGTTCAGACACAGAAAGAGATCCAGGGTGGGGTTTCGGGTGTCCACTCAAAAATATGGCGACGTATCGGCATCGGTTTCGCCGTTTTGGCAATATTGATTGTTTTATTTGGTGTGGTGGGTTATTTTTGGCTGCCTGGTTATGCAAAATCTCAATTGGAAGAACGTTTATCGGAACTTTTGGAGCGTCCGGTAAGCGTACAGGCAATCGAAATTAAGCCCTATACCCTGGAGGTGATGGTCAATGGCTTTCGCATTGGCGAACGGCAAGATAGTATTGATGCGGCAGAGTCTTTTGTAACGTTTGATACGCTGCATATAGATGTCAGCTCAAAATCAATAGCTCAGCGGGCTCCTGTGCTTAGTACTATCACGTTGGATACACTGCATGTGCGTTTGACGAGAGAAGGGGAACATGAATTTAACTTTTCTGATTTAATCGAAAAATTCCTGCAACCTTCTGATGATGAAGATTCTGGCGCATTGTTTTCAATCCGTAATATCGTTTTGAAAAACAGCGCTATCGAATGGGTGGATCGTTTTGAGCAGACACGTCAAGAGATATCGGATATTAATGTAGCAATACCTTTCGTTACAAATCTAAATACGGTTAAGCCTGATTGGATTGAGCCGCAGTTTAATGCCAAGATCAATGGTGCGCAGGTTTCCCTGGATGGAAAGCTCAAACCCTTTACAGACCAACGTGAAGTTTCAATGGTGCTCAGGCTCGCGAATATCGATTTAACGCGCATTGTCAGATATATACCATTTCCGGCAGGTATTAGTTTGGAATCCGGATTTTTCGATAGCGATTTGGTGGTGACATTTTCACAGTCCGGTGAAGATGAGCCTGCAATCACATTGTCGGGTAAAGCAGCACTGCAAAATATGGCAGTCGTCAACAAAGCAGTCCAAACGCCGTATCGATTTAATATGCGGGGATTGCATGTCGGTCTGGTTGATTTTAATCCGGTGGGTGATGTTCCTTCCCGTTTGGCTCTGCGTTTGGACGATGCCGCTGTCTCATCTTTAGCGTCTTCCGATGAGAGTAATCTTCCGGTTATTGCAATAAGCAAGCTTGCGACAAAAGGTCTTACGGTTGATATGTCTAAACAGCATGTTGAACTCAGTGCGATTGCAGTGGATCAATTGTCTGGACGTATTCACCGTGAGGCTGGCGGCACTATTGATCTGACGCGATTGTTTACACCGTCTGACGCCGACGTAACCGTAGTTTCTGAGCCTGGTGGAATCGTGTTTCTTGTTCCAAAACCAAGAAAAAAACCGTCTGCTAATGCTTACGATATCTGGCTAGAGGCCAATAAAAACGTGCCATCGGAAGATAACGTAGAGATGGCAGCATTGACGATTCCCGTTCCCGGTAGAAAGCCGTCTTATGAAATTTGGGCTAAACAAACTGCGCAGGTAGAAGCTGAGCAAGCCAAAGCTGCGCAAGAAGATCAAGAATCTGGGTCGTGGACTATACAGGTCAATCAATTCAGACTGAATGATGCGGCGATATATTATGCTGATTTGACACTGGCAGATGTTGCGCCAATGGTGATTAAGCCGTTGGATTTAACTGTGAACGATATTGATATCAATGGTGTTAGGCCGCTTGATCTGAAATTGGAGGCACGGGTTAATGACTATGGCGTAGTTGAGGCTAATGGCCGTGCGGCGTGGTCGCCGCTGGCAGTTGATTTAAATCTGAACCTGCAGTCCGTTGATTTAGTTTCTTTACAAGGATGGGCTGGAGATGCTTTTAATGTGTTGCTGACTAGTGGTAATTTTTCGTTCCAGGGTAGTGTTAAAGGTGACGGCGAACCGTTTACAGTGGCGATCAATGGACAGAGCCGGATGGATAATCTTAACCTGTTCGATCAATATAGCGCCAGAGATTTGTTAAGCTGGAAATATTTGGATGTAACCGGATTGAATATTGTCAGTGATCCGTTGAATATTGATATTGATACGATAAAACTGGGTGATTTTTTTGCGCGTGTAATGTTGCTTCCTGACGGTGAGTTGAATTTCAATCATATTGTTCGGCAAGAAGCGGCCGAAGTGCCTTCTGAAGAACCAATTACCCAAGATGCCAATGAGGACAAGGAAGAAGAGAACACACCGGCACCGTTACGTATCAGTAATATTATACTGGAGCAGGGCAATGTTGATTTTTATGATCGTTTTGTAGAGCCTAATTATCATGTCAATTTGACCGGATTGACAGGAAAAATCGGGCCTATTCATGCCAACCGGTCAGGGTCAATTGACGTCAAAGGGGAGATCGATGGTACTGCACCGCTTGAGATTCGTGGAAATCTCGAACCGTTTGGTCCGGAACCGTTACTCGATATTGTGGCCAAAGCAAAAGAGATTAATTTGCCGCCGCTGAGCCCTTATTCAGGTAAATATGTCGGCTACGATATCGAGAAAGGTAAATTGTCAATTGATGTGCATTATCACGTGGAACATGGGAAGCTGACTGCGGAGAACAATGTGTTTCTGGATCAGTTGACATTGGGCGATCGTATTGAAAGTGAGGATGCGCCTTCGCTACCGCTCGAATTGGCGTTGGCTTTGTTAAAGAATCGCCGTGGGGAAATTGATATTCATTTACCGGTTAAAGGTTCTTTCGATGATCCTGAGTTCAGTCTTGGCGATATCGTTCTGGGTGCGTTTATTAATCTGATTACCCGAGCGGTAACTGCGCCTTTTGCATTATTAGGATCCATGTTCGGTGATGGTGAGGAATTGTCGGAAATAAGTTTTCCGCCTGGTTTTGCTACCATTGATTCAGAAGCGGAGAGCCGTTTGCAAGCACTTTCGGATGTGCTCAAGGATAGGCCCGCCTTAAATTTGGAGATCGCTGGTTTTGTGGACCCTGTCAAGGATCATGAAGGGCTAAAACTGGCAATTTTACAGCGCAAGGTTAAATCTCAAAAGCTTGCTGCAGATGCTAAGAAGGGTAAAAAAGGCGGTTCACTTGCGGATGTCACATTAACGCCGGAAGAGTATAGTAAATATCTGACAGTTGTATATAAAGCGGCTGAATTTGAGAAGCCCACCAATATCATAGGGTTGACGAAAGGCCTCCCTGATGAGGAAATGGAACAATTGATATTGTTGCATACTGAGGTCAGTGACGACGACATGGATGAGTTGGCTCAGGATAGAGCGATTGCTGCACAGAACTGGTTGTTAGATCGAGGTGGAGTTGCCGGGGATCGGTTATTTGTTTTGGGTATACAACAAGACAAAGTAGCTGGCAGCGCGGCGCGTGTAGAGTTCTCGCTGAAGTGAGTCTGTGGAAACCCTTAATGGATGAGGAAACGCATGCTCATATGCTGTTTCCTCATATAGTAATTGTGTTTATGGTACGTTTAGCGCAGAGCGTAGCAAATTAGCAGTGACCTGGCCGCTGGTATTTCGGACATAATTCGTTACGATCGGAACAAACTGGCCAACCATGTCGGGCGACAGGTTGAGTTGTTGGAATGAGGCTGCGAGTCCAACGGCGCTGTTTAATGTGTTGTTGGTCCCACCAAGCATAGAAGAGACGCCGGAGAGTGGGCTTGAAACAGTAGGTGCAGCATTTAGCATTTCAGTCATACCGGGAACCGATTGTGCAAGTGTAGCAAACGCCTGCGGTTCCATACCTGCTTGCGCTGCCTGAAAAATTGCACCTGCGCCGCCCAGAGCCTGGGGCTGTGTAACACCCAACTGCCGAGAAAGGATATTTGCCAGGCCCATTTGTCCGCCAGTCGTTTCGGCTATATTTTTTATATTGCCAGCTGCGGTAGCGCCTGATGCGATCGCGGCATTGGTTTGATTCGTGATTTCAGTCGCAGCAGCTGTGCTGGTTTGGATTGCCTGTCTTCCCGCTTGTGCTGATTGTTCCACTGATGCCAGACCGCTATCAGCCGCATTCAGGGCAGAATGCTGGCCTCCGCTATTGGACGCGCAACCGGTTATCAGGATAGTTAAGCCTGTCAAACATGCAGTAATCCATGTGAAGCAGATTTGATGTTTCATACAGTCCTCCTCGAAGTTTTGATTATTCTGAATAAGATAAATTGGTAAGCCGAATCAACGGCTTTCTGCACTTGGTCATTGACTATGACACAAATTCGCTAATTGATCAAATGAACTAATAATGGAGCTAAAGAAAAGAAATTGAAAAAAAAGCCCCGGTAATCCGGGGCTTTTTTATAAATAATGCTTTGCCGAGTAGCTGTTAAGCAGGGCGAATATTTGCGGCTTGCTTACCTTTAGGGCCTGTCGTTACGTCGAAAGTAACCCGTTGCGCTTCTCTGAGAGACTTAAATCCCTTGTCTTGGATAGCTGAGAAGTGTGCAAATAAATCTTCCCCACCTTCATCGGGTTGAATAAAACCAAAACCTTTTGAGTCGTTAAACCATTTGACAATACCTGATGCCATACTGTTTCCTTAATAAAATTAAATAATGAAATGCGCCTACATTTCGCCTGCATGCAGTCAAAGAATATCAAGAAAAAAGTCCATTCAACGGTACTGTTCTACAACTTGAATTCATAGGCAGTCCCAAGTATACGCTATCATTTAAAGATATTCACGCAATTTATTTATTGTAATGAATAATAATATAATAGGAAAAATAATGAGAACGGACGGCTGGTTTTCAAGTTTTTGCTTCATTTATCCAGATTTATCATTTAGTTCATCAACTGAATTCTTTACAAAATCGCGCACGTAGTAATCATCGTCAACAATCTCGTTATTCCAGACAATGATATCCAGATCGATAACTCTCGGACCGAATTTAGGTAATGTACGGTCTCTGCCAAGTTTGTTTTCCAGATTTTTTAGATATTTCTTAAAAGTTGTTCTGGACATGACGGTTTCAACTTTAACCGCACCATTGATAAAGTCGTTTTGACTGATAAAGCCTATTGGTGCAGTTTTTACCCATGCCGATATGGCCTTCACTGCTACATCCCGATGAAGGGCTGTTAAAGCCGATGCGATATGCCGTTCCGGTTCAATATTTGAGCCGACGCCAATAATGCATTCATTCATCCTCATGGCTACGCTACATCCCTATTTCAATGTCGCCTGGCTTCTAATTCTACTGAAACTGATTCTGCAAAGCGAAGCGCGTGCGGCTTGTCAACCTCTACTTTGGCGAAGCTGACCTGCTTATTTTTCATGATTTCATCGAGAATCGACTGAGTTAGTTTTTCGAGCATTTTAAATTTATGCGTTTGCACCAGGGTGATGACATTCTTTGTAATGATTTTGTAATTGTAAGATTGTTCAACCGAGTCACATTGAATGGCCTGATCCAGGTCAACTTCAATTGTCATATTAACGATAACATCCTGCAGTTTGTTGATTTCTTCTTCGTTGAAACCGATATAGGTTCGCAGTAATAAATTTTTAATGCGGATAGTGGCCATAGTAGGAGAATGAATTTTTCTGCAAATGGTGCTTGTAATAATTACTGAAACGTCAAGCATGTGTCATGACATGATTATTACTATATCTCAAGGATTCCAGAAACGACAAGAATTGATGATATGCTCTTAAGTGGATGAAGCAAAGTTGTGTCAGAATAAAATTGCGTTGGATGGAGGAGACAATAATGTATGTAACAATTGTCCGTGTTTCGGTTAAACCGGAATATGTGGAGGCATTTAAAGAAGCAAGCCGTTTAAATCATGAGCGTTCCGTTCGTGAATCCGGGAATATGCGCTTTGATATTTTGCAATTGGCAGAAGACCCGACACAGTTTGTGTTTTATGAGGCTTATAAAACGCAACAGGATGCTTTAGCGCATAAGGCTACACAACATTATTTTGCCTGGCGTGAAACAGTAGCAGATTGGATGGCCGAACCACGTCAAGGAGTGGTTTATCATGGGTGTTATCCGGTGGTGGATGAGTAATGCTTAATTTTTCTATTGCAAGATTGCCGCGTATTGAATTCGGTTGGGGGTTTTTTAGCCGGTTACCGGAGTTCATTGATGGATATGGCAAGAATGTATTGCTGGTGACGGGTGCTCAGTCGTACCAGCATTTGACGGGCTGGGGGCAATTTATCGATGCGCTGGAAGCGCGGTCAATCAACCGTGTTCATTGCCGGGTTACTGAAGAACCTTCTCCGTACTTTGTTGATGATTATGTTAAGTCGTTTGCCGATCGGACATTTGATGTTGTCGTAGGCATTGGTGGGGGGAGTGCGCTTGATGCAGCCAAAGCCATAGCCGGTCTGCTGAAGGTGCAATGTTCGGTGATGGATTATCTTGAAGGTGTCGGGTTGGAATTGCCGTATAAAGGGCCGGCGGTTCCGTTGATAGCTGTACCGACAACCGCGGGTACTGGGAGTGAAGCCACTAAAAATGCTGTACTGAGCGTGCAGGGCGAGCAGGGTTTTAAAAAATCTTTTCGTCATGAGAAGCTGGTGGCTGAATATGCAATCGTGGATCCTGAATTATTATGCAACTGTCCTGCTGGTGTCATAGCGGCCAATGGTATGGATGCATTGACACAGTTGCTGGAATCCTACGTATCAACGAAATCCAATGAATTCACAGATACATTGGCACTCAGTGGTTTGCTGGCGGTTCGTGAGGCGCTTATTCCGCTTTATCGATGTAGGCGTTCTAACGCACATACTGAAGATGAAATCCGAATATATCTGGAAAAAATGGCTTATGCAGCGCTGCTTTCGGGAATTACCTTGGCACAGGTAGGATTGGGTTCGGTGCACGGCTTGGCATCGCCGCTTGGTGCTTTTTATCCTATTCCACATGGTGTTGTATGTGGCACTTTGGTGGCTTCGGCAACTGAAGTTAACATTCAAAGTATGCAAAGCAGGGAACCTCATAGTAGAGCGCTGGCGAAATACGCGCATGTTGCAGAGATGCTCTGTCAACAAACATTCAGCGATAAAGAAACAGCCCATAGTACATTGATAAAATTGCTGGCGGAATGGACGTGTGAATTGGAACTGCCGCGTTTATCACAATATGGTCTGGTGTCGAATGGGTTGGATAAGGTGGTAATGCATTCACGCGGAAGTAGCATGAAAACCAATCCGATTGTTTTAACCGATGCAGAAATTAAGCGGATTTTATTAGCACGTTTGTAAAAGTTTGGTAAACGGCTTGAGCAGCTAAGCGCTGCTGAGCTGTATTTTTGTAACAATCTATCATCTCCTGATAAATGTTTTTTCTGGACCCAAGAAATTGGCCGCCCAATGGTCGTCTTGTTCTGACCCTTGTACAACGGTAAGAATGGTTTGCCGGAACCGGCTCTCAGTGAAACCATTATAAGTAGGAAAGTTTGATCTAGATTAAATAATGACTCGTTGAACTGCTTTAGCATAAAAAGCGCTTAGTTAGAGGCCACATACGTTGGTGAAATATAAAGTTCAACTATCTATGTATGGTCAATCGAGCAAACCAATTTTTTTAATATTAACGCGTCAATCGGAAAATAAGAAAAATAGGAGAATAAAAATGCATAAGCTGTTTGTATTGGTATTACTGTTGTTAATGACTACGCCGGTATTGGCAACCGGAGAATTTAACCCTGTTCCGCTACCAAGTGTCTTGCCTTTGTTGGGTATAGGCGCATTGGCGTATTTGGTGGTGCGTATCTTTAAAAAGTAGAGCGTTGTCAGGCTGTAAAAAAGCGGGTGTCGGTATTTTTACAGCCTATCCTGTCTAGCTATTCAATAATCTTCACAAAATTAAGGGCGGCAGATTGCCTGCTCAGCTGGTTTTAGTATAGAGCCGGCGAGCGGGTAACGGGTATTACTGTGCTGTTTACTTCACATTTGTGAAGTGATGATCATACTAAATCACTAAAAAGGTAGAAGTAGTCATGAGTACATTTACACTGAGAGTCACCTCGTCAGCGGTTAACGAAGCCGGAACGGGCTTTGGAGAACAACCGGACTTAATAACGCCGAGTTTTTGGGATGCTGTGATAACAAACAGCATAGATCCGAACTTGCCAAATGGTACCTATGATGCCTATTGCTTGCATCCTGAAATCAGTATCTTATTTTCCCCGACCACACATACCGCAGATGCGGGTGCGGGTGATGATGCTCAAATCTATTTAGACGCATCGGTGGCGTCGATCAACGCACAGCAGATATCACAAATTAACTGGTTGCTGGCACAGAAATTCACCTCTGACCCAAAATATAATGGACAGTTTAACTACGGTGAAGTGCAAGCGGCGATCTGGGAGATATTAGGGTTTACGCCGGAACAGTACACTGTGGGTATCAACGCGGGTCTTTTATCGGACAACGGGCGTCAAACAGTCGAACAGAATGATGTTAATTTTTTAGTGAATCAGTCGTTAGCGGCGGTGAATAGCGGAGTAAACGTACTGCCTACGGATAGTTTTTTTACGCAAGTCATTGACCCTGAAGGTGTTGTGCAGCCTTTGATTTTGGAACGACACACCGGAAAAATCGGTAATTATGTATGGCAGGACGGAGATCAAGATGGCGTACAGGATATCAATGAGTCGGGTGTTGATAATGTTGTCGTTGAACTGTATGACGCGAACGGAACATTAGTTGCAACGACCAAGACGGGAGATGATTACAGCACGGCGGAAGTAGAAACCGGTTATTATCAATTTACCGGTTTAAAAGCCGGAAGCTACACAGTTAAATTTGTTGCTCCAGCAGACATGGCATTAACCATTGCAGATACGAATGGCAATACTCAAGATGCCGAAGACAGCGATGCCAATCCATCGACGGGTATGACAGAAATCATTACGTTGGGTGTAGGAGAATCGAATCAGACTATTGATGCCGGTTTGATCAATGTCGTTACACCTGAAAAAGCCAGTCTGGGCGACACCATTTTTGAAGATGCCAACGGCAATGGAATCCAGGATGACGGTGAAACCGGCATTGGCAATGTGACTGTTAACCTCAAAGACGAGAACGGCAACGTGATCGGCAGTACAACCACCGACGCGAACGGCAATTACAGTTTTGAAGTTGATCCTGGTACCTACAGTATTGGCATTGTCACGCCGGACGGC